>CAKSRS010000015.1 GCA_934487205.1 uncultured Clostridia bacterium | reverse complement strand
GGGTATATCAAGCTTGGGCAAAGTTCCACGACGCTCTCGGGCGGCGAGGCACAGCGTGTAAAACTTGCAACGGAACTTTCAAAGCGCGGCACGGGTAAAACCATTTATGTGCTTGATGAGCCTACGACGGGACTGCACGCGGCAGATGTCCATAAACTTGTGGATGTATTGCAGCAGCTTGTCGATAACGGCAACACGGTTGTTGTAATCGAACATAATCTGGACATGATAAAAACTGCCGACCATATTATTGATTTGGGCCCGGAAGGCGGCAGCGGCGGCGGAACGATTGTTGCGGAAGGTACACCGGAAAAAGTCGCGGAATGTGAAAATTCATACACAGGAAAATATCTGAAAAAGTATTTAAAGAGGTAAAAATGTTTGATTTGATTTTGTTTGATTTGGACGGAACGCTGACCGACCCGAAGGAGGGCATAACGAACTGCGTCAGATATGCGTTGGAGTCGTTTGGTATACACGAGGAGGATATGTCGGTTTTGCTGCGGTTTATCGGGCCGCCGCTTGCGGACATGTTTATGGAGGCTTATGGGTTTTCAAAAGAAAAGGCGCTTACCGCCGTTGAAAAATACCGCGAACGTTTCAGGGATGTGGGACTGTTTGAAAACTCCTTGCTTGACGGCGCGGAAGAACTCCTTTCAGCGCTCTGTTCGGACGGAAAAAAGCTTGCCCTTGCGACATCAAAGCCGTTTGTGTTTGCAAAAAGAATTATTGAAAAATATGGCATTGACAAATATTTCGACTACGCAGTCGGGGCGGAACTTGACGGAACGCGCGGTTATAAAGACGAAGTTATCCGTGAGGTGCTGCACGTATCCGGCGTGGAGGATTTATCCAAAGTCGTTATGGTAGGCGACAGAAAACAGGATATTCATGGCGCAAAAAAATGCGGCATAGCGTCAATCGGCGTGCGCTGCGGATATGCCGAAGAAAACGAACTGGAGCAAGCCGGTGCGGACTATATTTTTGAAAATTTGGCGGAACTTCAAAAATTTTTGTTAAAATAAGCTTGACATTTTTATAAAAAAGTGTCATAATATAATGTGAAAGACGATGAAAAAGACAGTAATTATCGGCGTAAACCAATCAGAGAGGAAGTATCGCGGCTGAAAGTACTTCTTTGGGGGCGGGTAATGAATACCACTTTGGAGTTGCGTATCGAAACTATAGTAGATATTGCCGCAATCGCCCTGCGTTATGGGTAATTAAGCGATGATTTTCAATCATAATTAGGGTGGAACCGTGCATTATTTTTGCACCCCTAAGAAAACAAAAGTTTTCTTGGGGTGTTTTTTTATCCCGGAAAACCGAAAAAAATCGTTAAATGTATTTGAAAGGAAGTAGAAACGATGGAAATGAACGAACTGCAAACATTAAGACATTCCGCCTCACATGTTATGGCACAGGCGGTAAAAAGACTGTTCCCGGGTACCAAACTTGCAATTGGTCCGGCGATTGACACAGGCTTTTATTACGATTTTGATTCGGAGCACACCTTTACAATGGAAGATTTGGAAAAAATTGAATCCGAAATGAAGAAAATCGCAAAAGAAAATTTGAAAATCGAGAGATTTGAACTTCCGAGAGCAGAGGCACTCGAATTGATGAAGGACGAACCGTACAAAATTGAACTTATCAACGACCTACCCGAAGGGGAGACAATATCCTTCTATAAGCAGGGTGATTTTACCGATTTATGCGCGGGCCCGCACGTAAATTACACAAGCAAGATAAAGGCTTTCAAGCTTTTGAGCGCAACGGGTGCATACTGGCGCGGCGATGAGCATAACAAAATGCTGCAGAGAATTTACGGTACGGCATTCAAAACAAAAGATGAACTAAATGAATACCTTGAGCAGCGTGAAGAAGCTAAAAAGCGTGACCATAATAAGCTCGGACGTGAATTGGAACTTTTTACGACGGTAGATATTATTGGCCAGGGATTGCCGATTATGCTGCCGAAGGGTGCGAGAGTAATTCAGCTGCTGCAGAGATTTGTTGAAGACGAAGAACAGAAAAGAGGTTGGCAGCTTACCAAAACTCCGCTTATGGCAAAGAGCGACTTGTATAAACTTTCGGGACACTGGGATCACTATAAGGACGGAATGTTTGTGCTGGGCGACGAAACAAAGGATAAGGAAGTATTCGCGCTGCGCCCGATGACATGTCCGTTCCAGTATCAGGCGTTTTTAAACAGAGGGCGTTCATACAGGGATTTACCCATGCGCCTGAACGAAACATCAACATTGTTCCGCAATGAGGCGTCGGGCGAAATGCACGGACTTATCCGTGTGCGCCAGTTCACGATTTCGGAGGGACATTTAATGTGCACACCGGATCAGTTAGAGGACGAATTTAAGGGTTGTCTCGATCTAACAAACTACCTGCTTAAAACCTTGGGATTACTGGAAGATGTATCGTATCGTTTTTCACAGTGGGATCCCGAGGATACGGAAAAATATATCGGTACACCGGAACAGTGGGACGAAGCGCAGGGCGTAATGAAAAAAATTCTCGACCATCTGGAAATTCCCTATACAATAGGTGTTGGCGAGGCAGCTTTTTATGGACCTAAACTGGATATTCAGATTAAGAATGTATACGGCAAGGAAGATACTTTGGTTACAATTCAGATTGACCAGATGCTCGCTGAAAAATTCGGCATGGAGTATGTTGATAAGGACGGAACAAAGAAAAATCCTTATATTATTCACAGAACCTCAATTGGCTGCTACGAAAGAACGCTTGCACTCTTGATTGAAAAATATGCGGGTGCATTCCCGGCATGGCTTGCGCCGGTTCAGGTTAAAATCCTGCCGATTGCCGACAGACATCATGAATATGCGCAAGTTATTAAGAATAAGCTTGCCAGTGCGGGAATTATCCGCGTAGAAGTCGATGACCGCGCGGAAAAAATCGGATATAAAATCCGTGAGGCGCAGCTTGAAAAAGTTCCGTATATGCTTGTTGTAGGCGATAAAGATATCGAGAATAATGCGGTATCGGTTCGTTCGCGCAAGGACGGAGACATCGGCAGCAAGACGATTGATGAATTTATTGCCGATTTGTCGGAAGAAATAAGAACAAAGGAAATTAAATAAATTTGACGAACTGAGAGGAGTGCTCAAAGCACTCCTCTGTGTGTCAATAAACCTATTGACACACAGCAAGGCGCCCAAAAAGAAAGGTAAATCTGTTCGGCGTGTACTCGTCGGCGTACGGTGGTACGGTAGGGTACACGCCGGACGGAAACAAGCAATTCCTGCCATATAATACAAAACTATAAGATTTAATTTTGTGTTTTTTTGACTAAGTGTTTTTATAATTAAGTTGATAAGAATATAATTTTGCTTGTGTTTGACCGACTTTTTGGGTTGCCTTAGTAGTGCTCAAAGCACTCCTTTTGTCACAATAAACATACGTGCGGCATACTATACCGGTAAGGGTGATTTTATATGAAAGTTAAACTATCGGGCCGTGCGAATAATATGAGAAAATTTTTATTTTTTCTTATTTTTATAATATTTATTGCGGCATTTATCATAACCGCCGTGTTTGTATTGGGACGTTTTAAATCTGTTTTCGCGGAGAAGGCGTCGCATGCGGCGAAAGTACGCGGAATTAATATGCTGAACAGTGCCGTGTCGGACGCGATAGATGGTATGAATTCACAGGAATTTGTCAATATTAAAACAGACGATAACGGTATGATAACTTCGGTTACGGGAAATACAGCGGCTATGAATAAGCTGAGGGGTGCGATTGTGTCGGCTGCGGACGATATGGCGGAAGAAGGCGACGCGATTGTTTACATACCCATCGGAAGCTTGACCGATTATCCGGTTCTGCAAGGCGTCGGATACAGAATACCTGTTCGGGTCGTGCTGGACAGCGTAACAAAAGTTGATTTTAATGACGAATTTGAAAGCTGCGGAATTAATCAGGTAAAGCACAGCATTTTTATGGAGGCAACGGCGGAAATTTCGGCTATTTCCGCTGCAATGACATCTTCGGAAAATGTGACGGTGAAAATTCCCGTTTCGGAAACAGTTATTGTCGGTACTGTGCCGAACTATTATGGAAACGGACTTTATGTTTCAGGGAGATAAAATATGGATAATATTGAAAAAAGAATAAAAGAACTGTCAGAACTTTTAGATTACCATTCAAAAAAATACTATGTCGATGATAATCCGGAAATAAGCGATTTTGAGTATGATAAAATGCTGCGCGAGCTTGAAAATCTCGAAGCGGAATATCCGCAGTATTTGTCGCCATTGTCGCCGACACAGCGCGTCGGCGGAAAGGCTCTCGATAAATTTGAACAGGTTACGCATACCGTACTTATGGAAAGCTTACAGGACGCTTTTTCAGAGGAAGAAATATATGATTTTGACAGACGTGTTTCAGAGGTTGTTTCGGGATATGATTATGTTGTAGAGCATAAAATTGACGGACTTTCGGTTTCTTTGGAGTACAGAAACGGCGAATTTGTGCGCGGTTCGACGCGCGGAAACGGCGCCGTGGGCGAAGATGTCACGCAGAACTTAAAAACAATAAAATCAATCCCCATGCGCCTTACGGAAGATATACCGTTTCTTGAGGTGCGCGGCGAAGTGTATATTTCAAAGGAAAATTTCCGTAAAATCAATGAAGAACGCGAGGAACTTGAAGAAACCACATTTGCAAATCCGCGTAATGCCGCGGCGGGTTCGCTTAGGCAGCTTGACCCAAAGATTGCGGCAAAGCGCAAGATGGATATTTTTGTATTTAATATTCAGCAAGCGGAAGGTCTTGAAGTAAAAACGCACCTGGAAGGATTGAGGCATCTCAGAAAACTCGGATTTAAAACGATACTGAATGATGATACGTTCCCAGACATAAAATCGGCATTTGAGCGCGTCAGGGAAATCGGCGAAGAACGCGGAAGTTTGCCGTTTGATATTGACGGTGCGGTTATAAAAGTGAATAATCTGGATATGCGGAAAACTCTCGGTTCTACGGCAAAATTCCCGCGATGGGCGATTGCGTACAAGTACCCGCCGGAGCAGAAGGAAACAAAACTTTTGGATATTGCGGTACAGGTCGGCAGAACGGGAACGGTGACACCGCTTGCTGTTTTAGAGCCTGTGCATGTGGCGGGGACGACTGTTTCACGTGCAACCCTGCATAATCAGGATTATATTGACGAAAAAGATATAAAAATAGGCGATACTGTCGTTGTGCAGAAAGCGGGGGACATAATTCCGGAAATTCTTGAAGTGAAAAAGGAAAAGCGCGACGGAACCGAGCAGGAATTTCATATGCCAAAAACATGCCCGGTGTGCGGTGCACTTGTTGTACGCGAGGAGGGCGAGGCGGCATACCGTTGCACCGGTGCGGCGTGCCCGGCACAGATAATGCGGAATATTATTCACTTTGTGTCGCGCAGCGCTATGGATATAGACGGATTGGGTCCCGCAATAATACGCCAGCTGCTCGATAATAATCTTATTAAAAATGCTGCGGATTTGTACTATTTGCAAGCGGAAGAAATTGAAAAGCTTGATAAAATGGGGAAGAAGTCTGCTGCCAATTTGATAAATTCAATTAATAATTCAAAGGCAAATCAGCTTTCGCGGTTGATTACGGCTTTGGGAATACGGTTTGTCGGCGCAAAAGCGTCAAAAGTTGTCGCGGCGGCGGTTAAGGACATGGATTCGCTTATGAATACCGATGCCGAAACACTGACGGCAATTGATGAAATAGGTGAAATTATGGCGGCAAGTATTGTGGACTATTTCCGTGAACCGCAGAATATTGCGTTTATTGAACGATTGCGCGGGGCGGGCGTGAATATGACGGAAGAAACGGAAGAACTTGCCGATAATCGTTTTAAGGGAATGACATTTGTATTGACCGGAACGCTGGAGAATTTTACGCGCAGTGAAGCATCGGAAATTATTGAAAAAATGGGCGGAAAGACATCGTCGGGCGTATCGAAAAAGACAACCTATGTTCTGGCGGGAAGCGAAGCGGGCAGTAAACTTGATAAAGCGGTCGCTTTAGGTGTAAATATGATTTCCGAAGATGAATTTAGGGAAATGATTAAATGAGAGCGGTAGTTGATTTTCGCATATCGGATAAATCGGTAAAAACGCTGAAAAATCTCGGAACGGAAGTTGTAAAAACGCCGAAATTATCGACGGTGTATAACGCGATTTGCGGACATGCCGATATAATGATGTGCAAATTATCGGAAAATACGGTTATTTGCGAGCCGACCGCCGCGGATTATTTTAAAATTCACGGGTGCAGCGTAATAAGCGGTGAAACAAGGCTGAAATCAAAATATCCTTCAGACATTGCGTATAATGCGGCGCGGGTAGGGAATTATCTTATTTGCGCCGAAAAGCATACCGATAAAGTTATTTTTAATTATTGTGCAAAACACGGAATTGAGATTATCAATACAAAGCAGGGATATGCAAAATGTTCTGTGTGTGTTGTTGCGGAAAATGCGATTATAACATCAGATAAAAATATTGCCGATTGCGCATTAAAACACGGCATTGACGTTTTTGTCACCGATGACAGGGATATTGCGCTGACGGATTTTGAACACGGGTTTATCGGCGGCGCGAGCGGACTTTTGAATAATAGCACGCTTGTTTACAACGGAAATATAAAAATGCACCGTGACTGCACGGGGATAGAAAAATTTTGTAAAAAATACGGCGTGCGGATTATTTCTTTGAACGACGGACGGGCAGAGGATATCGGCAGCATAATTTGTTTATAAAATTAATTTTAAAACATACGGACTATAATCGGTTCGTATGTTTTTTTTGTTAATTTTTAACAATCCCGACGCCGTAAAATGTTGACAAATATCAAACTTCCATAAATTTATACTATGTGATATAATAAAATTACAAAATAAAAATAAACGGAGGCTTTACTATGAAGAAAAATAAAATTTTGGCAGTTCTGCTTGCGGCTTCATCTTTTTCGGCGGTTCTTTCGGGTTGCGGCAGTGAGCAGACAACGAGCTCTGATGTCACAAAGGTGAGTGTTTGGACAACAAATTCACATTCAAAGGCAACGGTTCAGCAGCTTGTTGACGATTTCAATAATAACGAGGGTAAAAAGGAAGGAATTGAAATCGAATACAAAGTAATAGAGGGCGATTCATTTGCACAAAGCCTTGAACTGGCGCTAAAAAACGGACAGGGTCCTGATATGATGCCGAGTACGTTGGGTATTAAAAATATGGTTCAAAACGGATACGCAGCGGCGCTTGAGGATATTCCAGGCGGACAGGAATTTGTTGACAAATATAAGGGAAAGCTTGTGAAATTTAAGAATACGTATAAAGGTAAAACCTATTCTGTTCCGAGTGCCGTTACAACACGGCGTTTTAAATGAGCAGTTCCCGGCGAGATGCGATTGGGGCGTAGTGCCGCTGCCTGTTGTTGACAAGAATAACAAGTACATGCAGGTATGTTCTAACGGTGACAGTCTTTTGATAAATGCCGAATCAGTAAAAACCAAAGACCCTGAAAAATTACTGACTTGCCTTAAGTGGTTCGAAAGTGACGAATGCAAGCGTACGATGTATAAAGAGGGTCTTGAAATTCCGTACGACTGGAGCATTGTTGACGATATAGATGCATCAAATGTAAAAAAAGGCTGGGCGGAATTTGCAAAGCTCACGGAAATCAGCCATTATTCAAGCCTTATACCGGAGAGCGACATGACAGGATATATGTCATTAAAAGACAGAATTATAAATGATGTTTTGTCCGGCAATGTAAGCGCGGAGGATATGCTTGCGCAGTATAACAAGGATATTATCGAAGCAACAAAGAAATATTATGAGCTGAACATAGATGAAAGCTTGGACAGCTATATTGACAAGAGCTGGAATATAAAGAGATAACTATAAGAGGTGTAATAAGTGCAAACGAACAGAAAATCATCTAAAAAGGTAAAGAAAAGTCTTATGGGTAACGAGCAATTTTGATGCTACATCATGTTGATTTTGCCCATAATAGGATTTCTTGTATTTCAGCTGTACCCGATTTTGTGGACATTTAAGTGGTCATTCTTTTCATATTACGGAATTGATTCGCAGGCGTGATTTATAGGCTGGGACAACTTCAAAACTTTTTTCACGAAAGATTTTACATATTGGCGTGCATGGGGAAACACTTTCCTGTTTGCTGTTTTAAAAATGCCGATAGAACGTAGCATTGCCATGATACTTGCCGTTATTCTGAATAAGAAAATGAAGGGCACCGGATTTTTCCAGGCTATGTATTATCTCCCGAATATTATTAGTGTTGCAATTGTCGGTTTGATACTGTCGAATATGTTCAATTATAACGGTATTATTAACGGAATTTTGTTGAGAACGGGACTTATTGCAGAAAAAATAGACTGGTTTGCAACAAAACGGCTGGCTGTAACCATGATAGTTGCGGGAAGTATATGGGCGACATTCGGCGTAAATGTCATGTATCTGCTGGCAGCGCTTGCGACCGTGCCGGACGATTTGTATGAATCGGCGGATATTGACGGCGCTTCGCATACGCGTAAATTTTTCAGTATTACTTTGCCGATGATTGCGCCTGTTTTTCAGACGATTTTGCTCCTGTCGCTGCTCGGTTCTCTTAGTATAAATGAATATATTATTGTATTGACGAACGGCGGGCCGCACGGTCAGACAAATGCGGTTATGTCATATCTTTATACAAAGTTTGTTCCGGGATTTGCCGAAACAAGCCCACAGCTCGGATACGACTGTGCAATGTCACTTGTTACCACCATACTTTTTGCAATCATAGGCGTATCCTTTAACAGAATAAGCAATAAAATGAACACGCTGTATTGATAAGCAGATAGAGGTGAAAACATGAAAAACAGAAAAATTATCACAAATATTATTTTATATGCTGTGCTTATATGCATGCTTATAGTGACGGTATTTCCGTTTATTTATACAATTTCCGCATCATTTAAAAGCAACATGGAAATTCTGACAAGACCGGGAACGCTTTTCCCTGAAAAGCCGACATTTGACAACTATATACAGGCATGGACATCAGAATCGTTCTGTGTTCCGGTGCTGTTAAAAAACAGCGTTATTTACACCGTGGTAAGTATGCTGTCCATGGTGCTTGTATCGGCGATGGCGGGATATGTGTTTGCAAGAGGAAAATTCAAATTTAAAAAGCTGATTTTCGGCTGTTTTACGGCGTTGATGTTTATAAAAACGGGCGGCATAACTATTTATGCAACATTTAAAGTTTTGACTACATTGCACCTTGATAAATCGCTTTATGCGCTGATGTTTGTAAATTTGTTCAAAATACCGATTATTTACATATATCTCGTTAAAGGAAACGTTGAAACAATTCCGTTTGCAATTGATGAGGCGGCAAAAATGGACGGCTGTTCATTTATCGGAATATTCTTCAAAATTATTCTTCCGCTGATGAAACCGATTCTTGCGACTATTGCGATTTTGTCATTTAATGGGTCGTGGAACGACTATCTCTTACCAAACATTTTTACACTTACAATACCGGCACAAAGAACGTTGATAGTAGGGCTTATGGCGCTGAAAACTACGGGCGAGGCGGCATCTTCATGGAATTTGATGCTTGCCGGTGCGTCAATTGCAATGCTGCCTGTGCTGGTTGCGTTCGCTTTCGGAAACAGATATTTTGTAAAGGGAGTGGCGGCAGGCGCAGTGAAAGGATAAACTAAGTATAATAACCGCGTAATTGCTTATATTATGTTTATGCCACCGCAGCGGCGCATTAGCAGATGGACAATAATGCTTTGAAAAAGAAAAAGCCGATTGCAGCTTAATGAAAAAAAGGCTTATTACAAAATAAAATGCGATACTGCGGCAAAATTTGCCGCAGTATCGCATTTTGTCTTAAAATAGTTTGATTTATGAAATTGTATGCGCAAGAAAAACTTCCTCATAATTTTCGGAGAGCGAGTCAAGAGCAAGCTTTGCGGAATAGTTGTCGGGAAAAACGCCGAAAACGGTCGGACCGGATCCGCTCATTACAGCAGTTTTTGCGCCGAGTTTTAAAAGCCGGCTTTTAATTTCCGTAATTTCCGGGCAATCGGCAATTGTGACCGTTTCCATAATGTTGGAAAGGCTTGCGCAAAGTACGTCAATATTACCGCTGTTAACGGCAGTAAGCGCCGCGTCCGTGTCGGGGTGAATTAATCCGGGTGTGCCGTCAATTTTGTCATATATTGCAGCGGTGGAAATATTTATCGGCGGTTTTACAATAAGAACGGGCAGGCCGACTACGGGCGGGAGGGGCGTAAGCTTATCGCCGATGCCTTCTGCAAGGCATGTCCCGCCGAAAATGCAGTATGGAACATCCGCACCGAGCATAAGTCCCAACCGTGCAAGTTCTGTGTCAGATAATTGTGCGTTGTATAACAGATTTAGCGCACACAAAACCGCCGCCGCATTGCCGCTGCCACCGGCAAGACCCGCCGCCACCGGAATATTTTTATGAATAAGAATTTTTGCACCGCCGTTAATTCCCGTATTTTCAAAAAAAAGCTCGGCTGCTTTGTATGCAATATTTTTGGAATTTACCGGCAGATAGGAACAGTTTGTGGAGATACTGATTTTGGACGGCTGTTTATCTACAATGACAAGGTCAAAAAGATTTATGGATTGCATTATCATTTTCACTTCATGATATCCGTTGTCAAATTTTCCAAGCACATCAAGAGTCAGGTTAATTTTAGCGTATGATTTTGCTATGGCGCGACCGCCGGTTATAATCATATCATCATATAACTTCATGAAAATTCTCCTATAGTACGGTGTGTGATTTATCGACAATATCGTGTATAATATCATCGGTTACGTTGTTTTGTCCTTGTTTTTTCAGATAAATAAGATATTCAATGTTGCCTTCGGGGCCTTTTATCGGTGAATAAGACAGACCTTCGGCAAAAAAACCTATATTTTCCGCAAAGTCGGTTATGTTTTTCACGACAGAATAATGGACTTTTATATCGCGAACAACTCCTTTTTTGCCAACTTGTTCGCGTCCTGCCTCGAACTGTGGTTTTATCAACGCGACAACTTCGCCGTTATCGCCCAGAAGATTAAACGCAACAGGAAGAACGAGTCGGAGCGAAATAAAGGAAACATCAATTGATGCAAAATCGAGAGACGTACCGATATCATCGGGCGTGACATATCTGATGTTTGTGCGTTCCATATTTGTCACGCGCTCGTCCTGTCTGAGTTTCCATGCAAATTGACCGTAGCCCACATCGACGGAAAATACATGTTTTGCGCCGTTTTGCAGCATGCAATCGGTAAAACCGCCGGTAGATGCGCCTATATCCATGCATTTTTTTCCATCAAGAGATATTGGAAATTCCTGCATGGCTTTTTCAAGTTTCAGTCCGCCTCGGCTGACATATTTTAGTGTTTCGCCGCGAATTTCGGGCGTTACGGATACTTCAAAATTTTGCCCGGCCTTGTCGCATTTTTGATTATCAATGTATACTTGTCCCGCCATAATAAGCGCCTTTGCGCGCTCGCGGCTTTCAACAAGTCCCTTTTCTACAAGTAATACGTCAAGACGTTCCTTTTCAGCCATTTAGTTTTTCCTCAATTCTTCTGATTATTGATTTCGCGTCCATGTGATAATATGCGTCAAGTTCGGACGGAGTTCCGTGGATTATCGGCTCGTCGGGGAAGGCACATATCAATAAAGGTGTGCTTATCCCGTTTTCGCACAGTGCACATGCCGTCATGCTGCCTATTCCGCCGATTTTTGTTCCGTCCTCCGCAGTGACAATTAGTCTATTTCCGCGGGCAGCTTTTATAATTTCACTTTCGGGGAGGGGCTTTATCGTTGGCAGAGCGATAAGCTGCGCGTTAAAGTGTTGTGCGGCTTTTTTTGCCTCGGAAAGCATGCGCCCGCTTGATATAATAAGAATATCTTTTCCTTCCGAAACGGTTTGTGTTTTTCCGAACTGAAAATGTGTGTCAATTTCCGTTTGAACCGAGCCGCGCGGATAGCGTATGGCAATCGGACCGTTATGGACATTTACGGCATAACCAAGCATTTCGGAAAGCTCGGAAAAGCTTGACGGCGATAAAATCGTCATGTTGGGCATATGCGAGAGGTAAGAAATATCGTACATACCCTGGTGTGTTTCGCCGTCCTGACCGACAATACCGGCACGGTCGGCGCATAGAACGACATGTAAATTCTGCAGACAGACGTCGTGCAGAATTTGGTCGTATGAACGCTGCATAAAAGTTGAATATAAAGGTACAACGGGTATAAATCCCTGCATTGCGAGACCGGCAGCCATGGTAACGGCGTGCTGCTCCGCAATGCCTACGTCAAAATATCTGTCTTTGTAGATCTTTGAAAATTCGGATAACCCCGTACCGAGCGGCATTGCGCCCGTTATAGCGACTATTTTATCATTTTCCGCCGCAAGACGTACGAGCTCCTTGCCGAATATTGCAGAATAATCTTCATTTACGGATTTTTGCCCGCCGGAAATACCATGATATTCCGCGGGGTGACTTTCCGCCGGCTTGTAGCCTTTGCCTTTTACTGTGCGGACATGTATAAAAGATGATTTATCCGACGCTTTTGCCCGCGCGAGAACGGTTTTCAGCGCGTTTATATCATGACCGTCAACAGGACCAATGTAATTTAAGCCGAGATTGTCAAAAAGCGTGGGGGGAATAACTTTGTTACGCAGCGCGCCTTTCGCTTTTTTTGCTGTTTTGGTTGCCGTTTCCGCACCTATGGGAAGTTTTGCAAGCAATTCTTCGATAGCGTCTTTTGATTTGAAGTACCCGGGACGCTGGCGCAGTTTTTGCAGATATTTTGCCAATGCGCCGACGTTTTGGGAAATACTCATTTCGTTGTCGTTCAGAATAAATATTACTTTTGAACGTGAGTGCCCAGCGTCATTCAGCGCCTCGAAAATCATTCCGCCGGTAAGAGCACCGTCGCCGAAAACGGCGACTACGTCGTAATCGCCGTCCGATAAATCCCGTGCGCGTGCCATACCCATGGCGGCAGATGCGGAAGTTGACGAATGTCCCGTATTAAATGCGTCATAAATGCTTTCGGCGGTTTTGGGAAATCCGGAAAGACCGCCGAAACGGCGCAAAGAATCGAATTTGTCTTTGCGCCCTGTCAGTATCTTGTGAACATATGCCTGATGACCTACGTCCCAGATAATTCTGTCTTTGGAAAAGTCAAATACCGAGTGAAGTGCAAGCGTAAGTTCAACTACGCCGAGGTTTGACGCGAGGTGTCCGCCTGTTTTTGTTACGGATTGCACCAGGAATTTTCTTATTTCAAAAGCAAGAGTTTTCAGATTTTCGTTTGAAAGCCCCCTGATATCTTCAGGTGATTTTATATCTTTTAGTGTCATTTGTGACCATACCTTCATTAATTTTATTTACTTTATAATATCATATTTTTCAAGTATTGTAAAGAGTTTTAAATGTTTTTCGGACTTCGCCCGCAAGATATAGTGAGCCGCAAAAGCATTTAATTGTATCCGTATCGGAGTTTTCAAAAGCTTTGCGCACAGTCCCCTGCACATCCGAAATTATCTCGCATGACGAAAAACCCGACGCAAGCTCGCTTGCCGTAAGACAGCGCGGGTCGGAAAGTTGTGTTACGATAATTTTATCTGCTGCCGCATCAAGTATTTTTGCGGATTCGCGCCATGCCTTGTCGCGCATCATTGCGGTAATGATAATTATCGGTTTACCGAGTTTTTTCAGTGAGTCCGCAAGAGCCGAAATCCCGTCGGGGTTGTGTGCGCCGTCAAGAATGATATCGGAACGGAGAAATTCAAAACGTGCAGCCCAACTTGTGTGCATAAAGCCGTCCTTTATCAAATTTTCATCAATACCTAAAACGCGGCATGCGGCATATGCCATTCCGGCATTGTGTTTTTGAAACTCACCCGGAAGGGAAAGGGGATAGCCGCAGGGCGGTGCAATTATAAGACGGACATTTTTTTCCACACATGCCGATTTTATGACGGACATAGCCGCATCGGGTTGGTTTTCACAAGTTATAACGGTTGAACCGCTTTTTATAATTCCACATTTTTCCGCCGCTATTTCAGCAATGGTATTGCCGAGGTAATCTGTGTGGTCAAGACCGATTTTGGTAATAATACAGATTTGCGGATGAAGGATAACGTTTGTCGCGTCAAGACGCCCGCCCATGCCTGTTTCGAGCACAACTATATCGCATTTTTCCATGCTGAAATACAAAAATGCAATTGCGGTTATTTGTGCAAAAACCGATATTTCAATTTTCATACCGTCAATTGTGTTTTTAACATGTGTTGCAATTTCCGCGAGGATATCATCGGGGATATTTTCGTCGTTAATCCGGATACGCTCGTTAAATACCTCTATAAAAGGCGACGTAAAAAGCCCGGTTTTTAATCCGGATTTTTGAAGAACCGACGCCAGCATGGCGCAGACGGAGCCTTTACCGTTTGTGCCCGCCGCATGAATAAATTTTAATTTGTTTTGCGGATTTCCGAGCTTGTCCAAAAGCCTTACAAGGTCGGAATTACCGAGAATTTTTGAAAATTTCGGCGTATTGTTTATATATTTTAAAGTTTCTTCGTAATTCATGGTTTTCTCTTATTTCGGTGCAGCCTGAAACCGCCGGCATGTGTGCCGGCGGTTTAATTACATATTTTCGAGATTTTTTATTCTTTCAAGTACCTTTTCAAGCATGTCGGCATATTTTTTGCCCTTTTCACGTTCTTCGTTAATAACTTTTTCGGGCGCTTTGGAAACAAATCCCTGATTTGAAAGTTTTCCTTCAACACGCTTGATTTCGCCTTCAAGGCGTTTTTTCTCATCATTAAGGCGCGCAAGCTCTTTGTCCTTGTCAACCAATTCGCCCGTTGGAATGAATATTTCCGCACTGTCAACGACGATATTTACGGCATTTGCATCAATATCATTTTTAGAGGTGCGAACCGAAACATCAGCGGCAGATGCAAGTTTTTCAAAGAATACCGTACCTTTTTCAAAAACATCGGTTTTGTCGGTAACTATAATCACTTTTGCCTTTTTGGAAGGCGGAACATTCATTTCCGCACGGCGGTTGCGTATTGCGGAAATTGCTCCCATGATAAGCTCCATCTTCTTTTCATCTTCGGGGAAGGAAAGAGCCGCATCAAACTTCGGATAATCACTTATAACAATGCTTTCACCGTCATGCGGGAGATGCTGCCATATTTCTTCCGTAATAAAAGGCATAAACGGGTGCAGCAATTTCATCGTATTTGACAGAACGTATGTCAGAACATATTGCGCGGTTTTTGCCGACGGATTTTCCTTGTCGAAAAGACGAGGTTTTACAAGTTCAATATACCAGTCGCAGAAGTTGTCCCAGATAAAATCATACAATTTTGAAACGGCAACGCCGAGTTCAAATTTATCAAGATTTTCCGTAACTTCGCGGCAAAGTGTATTGTATTTGGAAATTATCCATTTATCTTCAAGCTGCAAATCCGATGTTTCGGGCAGCTTGTTTTCGGTTATATCCAAATTCATTAAGGTAAAACGCGATGCGTTCCAAATTTTATTGGCAAAATTGCGGCTTGCCTCGACACGTTCGATGTAGAAACGCATGTCGTTACCGGGCGCATTGCCTGTTGCAAGAGTAAAACGCAGAGCGTCCGCACCGTATTTATCGATAATTTCCAGCGGATCAATACCGTTGCCGAGAGATTTTGACATTTTACGTCCCTGTGAATCGCGCACAAGACCGTGAATGAACACATGCTTAAACGGTGCTTTGCCGGTATGTTCAAGTCCAGAGAAAATCATTCTTGATACCCAGAAGAAGATAATGTCGTAACCGGTTACAAGCACGCTTGTCGGGTAGAATGTTTCCAAGTCCTTTGTTTTTTCCGGCCAGCCGAGAGTCGAGAAGGGCCATAATGCCGAGGAGAACCATGTGTCAAGAACATCTTCGTCCTGATGAACTTTTCCGCCGCAATGCGGGCAAACGGTGATATCCTCTTTTGAAACGGTAGTTTCGCCGCATTCATCGCAGTAAAATGCAGGTATGCGGTGTCCCCACCACAGCTGACGTGAAATACACCAGTCAAAAACATTTTCCATCCAGTTCATATATGTCTTTGAAAAACGTTCGGGCACAAATTGAGTATCGCCATTTTTAACAGCCGCAATCGCCGGTTCTGCCAAAGGTTTCATTTTAACGAACCACTGTTTTGAAATAATCGGCTCAACCGTAGTCCCGCAGCGGTAGCATGTGCCGACATTGTGGGAATGTTCCTCAACCTTAACCAAAAGTCCCTGAGCCTCAAGGTCGGCTACCATAGCTTTACGGCACTCATAGCGGTCCATACCTTCATATTTGCCGGCATAGGAGTTCATTGTTGCGTCATCGTTAAGAACTTTAATTTGTTCCAAATTATGGCGTTTGCCTACTTCAAAGTCGTTAGGGTCATGCGCGGGAGTGATTTTAACACAGCCGGTTCCGAATTCTTTGTCAACATATTCATCGGCGATAACCGGAATTTCGCGGCCGACAAGGGGCAGAATAAGCATCTTGCCGACTAAGTCCTTATAGCGCTCATCATCGGGATTAACCGCAACGGCGGTATCGCCGAACAATGTTTCGGGACGGGTTGTGGCGATTATAACAAAATCGTCCGAATCCTTAATCGGATATTTAATGTGCCAGAAATGACCTGCCTGTTCCTCATGCTCTACTTCCGCATCGGAAAGGGCGGTAATGCAGTGCGGACACCAGTTAATAATACGCGAGCCCTGATAAATAAGTCCCTTATTATATAGGTTTACAAAAACTTCGCGCACAGCTTTGGAGCAACCCTCGTCCATTGTAAAACGTTCTCTGTCCCAGTCGCAGGAAGAACCGATTTTCTTCAGCTGATTAATAATTCTGTCGCCGAAATGTTTTTTCCAATCCCATACGCGCTCCAAAAAAGCGTCTCTGCCGAGGTCGTAGCGCGTGAGTCCCTCATTTACGCGCAAATTTTCCTCAACCTTAATCTGTGTGGCGATTCCCGCGTGGTCTGTTCCGGGGATCCACAGGGCGTTGTAACCCTGCATTCTTTTATATCTTATTAAGATATCCTGGAGTGTTTCGTCAAGCGCATGTCCCATGTGCAGCTGCCCGGTAACGTTCGGGGGCGGGATTACGATTGTAAAGGGCTCCTTTTCTGAATTTTCATCTGCATGAAAGTAACCTTTTTCCACCCAATTTTTATAAAGCTTGTCCTCAAATTCGGACGGATTATAGGTCTTTGCGATATTTTTATTGTCGTCCATAATAGACCTCCTAACAGTAAACATAACAATACATATTACATTATCGCATTTTTTTATTAATTTGTCAAGCAAAACAGTAATATTCTGCAAAGAAAGTGAATAAATATAATTTATAAAGTGAGGAGGAAGAGAAGATGGAAAACTATATTGCTAATAATCGGGCGGAGGTTATAGGCATTGTAAGCGATGAGCTTGAATTAAGCCACGAA
The DNA here is from genome assembly GCA_934487205.1 of uncultured Clostridia bacterium. Classification (GTDB taxonomy): domain Bacteria; phylum Bacillota; class Clostridia; order UBA1381; family UBA1381; genus UBA1738. The sequence goes on along the minus strand of CAKSRS010000015.1, from coordinate 23,827 downwards.
ATATACGGTGAAAGTTTCTATACATTTACATTAGAGATACCGCGGCTATCGGGCATAAGCGACAATGTGCGGGTTATGGTATCGGACAGACTTTTAGCCGATATGCCGCTGTTCGTGGGCGACCTTGTTGAAGTAGACGGACAGTTCCGTTCGTACAACAGTTATGAAAACGGGGACAACAGGCTGGTGCTGACCGTATTTGCAAAAGATATTCGGCATGCGGAAAAAACTGAGGATAAAAATCCCAATTCTCTTTATTTGAACGGTTTTATCTGTAAACCGCCCGTTTATCGTACAACGCCCTTCGGGCGGGAAATAACCGATTTGCTGCTTGCGGTAAACCGCAGCTATAATAAATCGGACTACATTCCTGTCATAGCATGGGGCAGAAACGCCCGCTTTTGCAAGAGCATAAATGTGGGGGATAATATCAAAGTATGGGGAAGAATTCAGTCGCGCGTTTATCAGAAACATATTTCTGAGGACGAAGTGATTGAAAAGACAGCGTATGAAGTATCGGTAAGCCGCATGGAAATGGCTTAAAAATAAAATAACGAAGGAGGATTTTTAATGGAGGTAAGACTCTTAGGCGAAAAGCGCGCCATTTTGGTTAAGGTGACGGGAGAGCTTGACCATCATTCGGCGGCTGTAATTAAAGAGGAAGCGGATAATAAAATGCGTTCAAGCAATGCCGTAAACATTATTTTTGACTTCACGGACATGACATTTATGGATTCATCGGGGATAGGTGTTATAATGGGACGGTACAAAAAGGCGCGTACCCTCGGCGGGCGTGTGATTGCATACGGTGTCAGTCCGCAGAACCTGCGTATTATGGAGATGTCGGGCATAGATAAAATTATCAGGCTGGCGCCTGCGTACGACAGAGCACTGCGCCTGCTTGATAAGTGAGAAGGGAGAGTTACAGGGTGGATAATGTAATGAGTGTGGAATTTTTGAGCAAATCGGAAAACGAGAGTTTTGCAAGGGTGGTTGCGGCGGCTTTTGTAACGCCGCTGAATCCGACGGCGGGCGAAATTGCGGAAATCAAGACGGCTGTTTCGGAGGCGGTTACAAATGCCATAATTCATGGTTATGAGAATTCGGTGGGAATGGTAAAGCTTGAGGGAAAAATTCACGGTCGTACCGCGGAGTTTACGATATCGGACGATGGCTGGGGTATTGCCGATGTGGAGGAGGCGCGTCAGCCGCTTTTTACGGGCAAGCCGGATATGGAGCGGTCGGGCATGGGATTTTCTATTATGGAAAGTTTTATGGACAGAGTGGAAATAAAAAGCCGTTTGGGCGAAGGGACAAGAATCAAGATGACCAAGACTATCGACTGACGCGAAAAATATACGGCGCATCTCACCCGTATTCAAGGCTCGGAGTACCTTCGTATGCCGTCGCCTTTCATAGCGGGCAATCTGCTTGTATCTTTTCTGTGTCAGGGATGAGCGAAAAATGCGGCGCATCTCACATGTATTTGAGACTTGAAACACCTTCGTACGTCGTCACGTTTTATAGCAGACAAGCAGTTCATATCTTTTCTGTGTCAGGGGTGAGCGAAAAATGCGGCGCATCTTACGTGCATTTGAGGATTGCAGTATTTTTGCAGATCGGCGGGGTTTATAACAGACAAGCTGCTTGTATTTGTTCTGTATCGACAGCAAGCAACATTTTACCCGATTAAAGATTTGAAATACATCATAGGGCATATAATGCCGCGTCGGGCGGCAGAATGGAGATATATTTATGGATAAAAATACAGAGCTTTTGCTGGAATATAAAAACGGTGATATATCGGCAAGGGACAAACTGTGCGAATTGAATATGCCGCTTGTATGGAAAGCGGTACGCCATTTTGCCAAAAGCAATGCGGAAAGCGAAGATTTGGCGCAGACGGGCGCAATCGGACTTTTAAAAGCGATAGACAATTTTGATATGTCATATGACGTTAAGTTTTCAACCTATGCCGTACCGATGATAATCGGTGAAATACGGCGTTTTCTGCGTGATGACGGGATAATTAAAGTGTCGCGAAGCCTTAAACAGAGTGCATATAAGGGGTGTTTGGCAAGGGAAGATTTGCGCGTAAAGCTCGGGCGGGAGCCATCGGTGCAGGAAATTTCAAATGCGTGCGGTATAGCGGTGGAAGAACTTGTTGAGGCATTTGAAGCAACCGCCGCGCCGGAGTCGATAAACCGCGAGACCTATGAAGATTCGAACGAAAAGATTGAGGACCGGCTGAAAACGGAAGATGATGAAGAAAAAATAGTGCAAAAACTGTTTATTGACGGAATTTTATCCAAACTCAAACCGCGGGAAAGACAGATTTTGGTTTTGCACTATTTTAAAGGCAAGACTCAGCAGGAGATAGCGCCGATTGTCGGTGTATCGCAAGTACAGGTGTCGCGGATAGAAAAGAAAGTATTCGAAAAAATCAGGAGTTGCGAAGGCTTATAAAGCTGAAGTGTTCATCATATAATTCCAGAATATTTTCCATGTCGGGCACAAGCGTAAGCCATATATCATACAATTTTTTTTCGCGGTTGTCAAAAATTTGCACATGACAGCTGCCGCAGCGGGATTTAAGCCGGCGGGATTTTTCGCCGAGAAGGATTTGTTCCGATGCAATAAGCCCGTCCGCGCTGACCGATATGACAGAACCGGCAGAAATATTTTTTATTGTCAGATATGAGTACATATCAATCACCCCCCTTGCAATATAATATGAAGTTTACATAATAATTGTGTCGTTAATCGAGAAGTGTCGCTTTATTGCGGCACTTTTTTTGATGTATTTATTAAATAACGAAAAAATATTGAAATTTTCTGCAAAATGTGATATAATCATATAAATTTAAGTAAAATCCGGGAGGTGGCATTTTGTTAAGAACTTTTAAAGGCGGTCTGCATGTGCCGGACCATAAAGAAGATACAAATAAAATCCATACGAGAACGCTTGAAGGCGCCCCTGTGCATATTTTCCCGCTGCACCAGCATATCGGTGCAATGCTCGAGCCTAAGGTGAAGGTGGGCGACAGCGTAAAGGTGGGTACAATTCTGGCGGATTCAGATGCGTATTTGTCCGTTCCGCTCCATTCGTCCGTGTCGGGAATCGTAACGGAGATAAGACCGTACTATCACCCGTCGGGAACGGAAACAATGTCTGTTTTCATTGAAAATGATTTTAAATATGATGAAGAAACGCATTTTATGCCTAAACGTATCGACACCATGACAAAGGAAGAAATCGTCAAGGTTATTCATGATGCGGGAATAGTAGGCATGGGCGGTGCGGGATTTCCGACGCATGTAAAGCTGTCGCCGCCGAAGGATAAAAAGGTGACGCATGTCATTGTAAATGCCGCGGAGTGCGAACCGTACTTGACTTCCGACCATCGCCGTCTGCTTGAAGAACCGGAAAAAGTTATAGCCGGACTCAGAGTCTGTCTGCGGCTTTTCGGCCTGGAAAAGGGATATATCGGAATAGAGGCAAACAAACAGGACGCTATTGAGAAGATAAATTCGCTGAATGACAAACGCGTTGAAGTTGCTGCACTTAAAACGAAATATCCGCAAGGCTCGGAAAAACATCTGATAAAAGCTGTTACGGGTAAAAGCGTGCCGTCGGGCGGACTTCCCGTAGATGTCGGCGCAATAGTTATTAATGTAGATACGGCGTACGAAATAGCGAATGCATTTGAAAACGGCATGCCGGTTGTGTCAAGAATTATAACCGTTGCGGGCGACTGCATAAAGCAGCCGTGCAACTTGAACGTGCGTCTGGGGACACCATTTGAATTTGTCATTAATGCGGCGGGCGGCTGTTTCGGTCAGCCGAAAAAAATTATTAACGGCGGACCTATGATGGGTATTGCGCAATACACGGATAAAGTCCCGACGATAAAAACGACGTCGGCGATTTTGGCATTGTCCGAAACTGCCGATGTGTATGACAGTGACTCACCGTGTATTCATTGCGGTAAGTGCGTGTCGCATTGTCCGATGCATCTGATGCCGTTCAAGCTGGCAAGATATGCCGAAGATAATGACCTTGAAATGTGTGAAAAATTCCATATAACCGATTGTATCGAATGTGGATTGTGTTCATATCTTTGCCCCGGACGTCAAAGCCCGGTGCAGAATATCCGCATGGCGAAACAGAAGATTGTAGAAAAGAGGAGGAAGAAATAATGGAACAGAAATTAGTGGTTTCATCATCGCCTCACATAAAATTGCGTGAGGATACACGTTCGATAATGCTTGATGTTATTATCGCGCTTATCCCGGCATCGGCTGCGGGAATTTACTATTTCGGTCTGCGCGCACTGGTTGTCATGCTGACGTCTGTGGCGGCGTGCATGCTGTCGGAATATGCATATGAAAAAATCACGAAAAAGCCTATAACAACAGGCGATTTGTCATGTGTGGTTACGGGACTTTTGCTTGCGCTCAATCTTCCGGTTACAATTCCCTTGTGGATAACTGTGATAGGCGCGGCGTTTGCGATTATTATTGTAAAACAGCTTTACGGCGGATTAGGGAAAAACTTCATGAATCCGGCGCTTGCGGCGCGCTGCTTTATGCTGGTTGCATGGGCGGGAAGCATGACAAGCTTTGCCGAGCCTTTCATGGGAACGGGAGCGGACGCAATTTCTTCCGCGACCCCGCTGGCAATATTAAAAGGGACGTCTGAGGGTACACTTCCGAGTTTACTGACTGCTTTTCTGGGCGGAAAACCCGGCTGTATAGGTGAAACTTCTGGACTGATGTTGGTTATCGGATTCATATATCTTTTCATAAAACGTGTTGCAGACTATAAAATTCCGCTGTGCTACATAGTATCATTTGCGGTGTTTACCTATCTTTTCGGAAATAATACAACGGGATTGCCGCAGGGATATTTTACTGCAATCAGCATTTTAACGGGCGGATTGCTTTTGGGCGCATTCTTTATGGCTACCGACTATGTAACAACGCCGGCTACCGCAAAGGGCAGAATTATTTTCGGTATCGGCTGCGGTTTTTTAACCTTTGTAATACGCCGTTTCGGCGGATATCCGGAAGGTGTGTCGTTCTCGATAATACTGATGAATGTCGCATCACCGCTTATTGAACGTTACACGGCGCCGAAACCGTTTGGATATGCGAAAAAAAATAACGGTTAAGCTTGCATGAAGGGAGCGGTTCATAAATGATTGAAAAAAAGGACAGACTTGAAATTTTAAGAGTAGGGTTAATACTTTTTGCCATAACGGCAATATCGGCATTTATACTGGCGTTTGTAAATTCATTCACCGAGCCGGTAATTGCGGAAAATAATAAAAAAGCGCAGGACGCAGCTATGAGGCTTGTGCTGCCGGACGGCAAAAATTTTGAAAAGGTAGAGTTCAGCGCAGCGGAGGACTCAATAGTAAGCGAAATATACAGCGCCGGAGATGCCGGCGTGGTGGTTATGGTAAATCCGCGCGGATACGGCGGTGCGATATCAATGGCGGTGGGCGTGAATAAAGAAAACACCGTTACGGGCGTAGAAATAATTTCGCAGAGCGAAACCGCCGGCTTGGGCGCAAACTGCACAAAGGACAGTTTTAAAGAACAGTTTAAGGGCAAAACGGGTGATATAACCGTGGTGAAAAACGGTGCAAAAGATAATCAGATTGATGCTATTTCCTCGGCGACAATAACATCGAAAGCTGTTACAAAGGGCGTAAACGAGGCGATTGCAACCGTGAAAGCTATGAGAGGGGGCGAGTGACATGGAAAAGAAGGAATCTGTATTTTTAAACGGTCTGATATATGAAAACCCGACTTTTGTGCAGCTTTTGGGAATGTGTCCTACGCTTGCCGTAACGACATCTTTAAAAAACGGTCTCGGAATGGGACTTTCCGCAACGGCAGTTTTGGTGATGTCGAATGTTCTTATATCTCTTTTGCGGAAAATAATTCCGGACAAGGTGCGTATTGCGGCATACATTGTAATAATTGCGGCGTTTGTTACGGTTTTGCAGATGTTTTTGCAATCCTATGTTGATTCTCTTTATGCGTCGCTGGGACTTTTTATCCCGCTGATTGTGGTAAACTGTATAATTCTGGCGCGTGCCGAGGCGTTTGCGTCAAAAAATCCCGTCGGGAAGTCGGCGATGGACGGCTTGGGTATGGGACTCGGATTTACATGTGCGCTCTGCCTTATTTCGACTGTTCGTGAATTTTTCGGACAGGGAACGATATGGGGTGTTAAAATTTACGGCGATATGATAAAACCCGCGGCTATAATCGGAATGCCGCCGGGCGGATTTATAGTTTTGGGAATACTTATTGCGCTTATAAATTTCCTGGTTTCAAAGAAAAAAGAAGGAGGTAACGAATAATGCAGCCTTCGGTAATTTCATTATTAATTGCGGCTCTTTTTACCGAGAACTTTGTTATGGTAAAATTTTTGGGCTGCTGTCCGTTCCTCGGCGTGTCGAAAAAGCTCGATACGGCGGTAGGCATGGGCATGGCGGTTACGTTTGTAATGGCGCTTGCGTCGGCAATGACGTGGCTTATCAATGAATTTGCGCTTGCGCGGTTCGATTTGGAATACTTGCAGACGATTGTATTTATTCTTGTAATCGCGGGACTTGTGCAATTCGTTGAAATGTTTGTAAAAAAATCAATGCCGTCGCTCTATAATGCGCTGGGAATATATCTTCCGCTTATTACGACAAACTGCGCAGTATTGGGCGTAACGCTTTTGAATATGGAAAATAACTATGACTTTATCCATTCCGTACTTTACGGGACGTTTGCGGCACTCGGATTTACTTTGTCTATAGTGCTTTTTGCGGGTATCAGGGAGAATATTCGTGAAAAGGAAGTGCCGAAATGCTTTAACGGATTTCCTATTGCGCTGATTACGGCGGGTCTCATGGCGATAGCGTTTATGGGATTTTCGGGATTCAGTATCTGACGGAGGTAAGATATATGAACAATATAGTTTTAGCGGTTTTAACCGTAGGGATAATTGGTCTTGCTTTCGGATTGCTGCTTGCTTTTGCATCGGTAATTTTTAAGGTAGAGGTTGATGAGAGAGTTGAAAAAATAGAAGAAGTCCTGCCGGGTGCAAATTGCGGCGGCTGCGGATATGCCGGGTGCAGCGCGTATGCGCATGCGGTAGTGGAAAGCGGCGCGCCGGTTGACGCATGCGTTGTAGGTAAAAGCCCGGTTGCGCGTCAGGTCGGCGGAATTATGGGCAAGGCTGTTGCAAGCGAGGCGCCGAAGGTCGCGCGTGTGCTGTGCGGCGGCGATTGCGAGAAAGCGTCGGAAAAGTATGAATATTACGGCGTAGAGGATTGTTACGCCGCAAATCGGCTTGCCGGCGGACAAAAATCATGCAGTGCCGGGTGCATGGGATTCGGTAGCTGTACAAAAGTTTGTAAGTTTGACGCAATTCATGTGGAAAACGGAGTTGCCGTAGTAGATGAAGAAAAATGTACGGCGTGCGGACAGTGCGTAAAGGTCTGTCCGAAACATATTATCGAAATTGTGCCGAAGGACAGTAAAGTTTCGGTGCTGTGCAGCAATAAAAAGCCGGGAAAAGAAGTAAATTCATATTGTAAAGCCGGCTGTATTGCTTGCGGAATCTGTGCAAAAAATTGTCCGTTTGAGGCAATTTCCGTGAATGATAATCTTGCGAAGATTGATTATTCAAAGTGCAAATCCTGCGGAATTTGTGCAACAAAATGTCCTAAGAAGGCAATAATAAAGAAGTAACGTACAAATAATTCTTTTCCGCATAAATTTGGTGCCGCATCGGCGGCAGATGGGAGAAATACAATGAATACGAAAAAACTGCTTGCCGCAGCGCTTGTTTTTGCAATGCTGCCGATAAATTACGGGAATGCCGAGTATGAATGGGCAAAAACTGCGGTAGAATATTGTGTGGGAAGGAATATTCTTACGGGGCATGAAAACGGCGATTTGGCGCTGGGCGACAACATCACGCGTGAACAGACAGCAAAAATAATGACCGATGCATTTTCGCTTGTGCCGTCCGACGATGCGGTGTTTTCGGACATAACCGAGGACAGATGGTCGTATGATTACATCAGGTCATTTGCGGGGTGTATGAAGAAAAAAACGGATAAATTTAATCCGACCGAGACCGTAACCCGCGAGGAATTTGCCGCGTCTTTGGTTTTGGCATCGGGATTGACGGAAGGAAATATCCGAAATCCGGGGATTTTAGATGCAAATTTTGATGATTCCGGAAAGGTAAATTCCGATTATCGTCGGCTTATGTGTATAGCTGTGGAACGCGGATATTTTAAAGGTTCGGACGGATTGCTGCGGCCCGGTGACTTGGTTACAAGGGCGGAGGCGTGTTCGCTTTTGTACCGCGTTCTTGCGTCGAAAGAGGGTACACTTACGCTTGATTTGGGCGTAAAGCAATCTGCAACCAACCTTATCGGCACGCCGCAGATAAGCGCGGAGCGCGCTGCCGAATGGGCGAAAAAGAATGGCGCGGCGCAGATTTTTATCGATGCGGCGGAAATATACTGGAAGTACGGTGAAATAACGGGAATACGTCCGGAGATTTTGTATGCGCAGGCAGCGAAGGAAACCGGATTCGGAAAGTTCGGCGGTGCCGTAAAACCCGAACAGAATAACTGGGCGGGAATTAAAGTTAAAGGCGCAACAGGGGACGCAACGGAAGATCATGAAACTTTTGCATCACCCGATGACGGCGTACGCGCGCATTTTAATCATATGTCGGCATATATAGGGCTTGCGCCCGTCGGCGAGCCGCATGGGAGGTATTATTCCGTTAAATCGCTTAAATGGGCCGGGACGGTAAAGACGCTTGAGGAACTCGGCGGAAAGTGGTGCCCGGATTTATATTACGGATACAGTATACTTCATAATTATCTTGAAAAAATGTAATCTACGGAGAAAATAATGTTAATAAATGCAAATAATCTGAAAAAGTCTTTTGGCGAAAACGTTCTGTTTTCTGGTGCGGCTTTTTCGGTTGACGATAAAGATAAAATAGGATTTATCGGCATAAACGGCGCCGGCAAATCTACTCTTGTAAAAATACTTATGGGACAAATGTCGTATGACAGCGGCGAAATTTTTAAAAATAAGCAGCTGAAAACAGGATACCTTGAACAGTATGCCTGTACCGATTCCGACAAAACGGTTTTCGATGAAACCGAAACGGTATTTTCCGAACTGCGGGAAATAGAAAAAGAGCTTGATATGATACGATGGGAACTCGAAAACGAGGGCGCAGGCGAGGAATTGATACTGAAACAGCAGCGGCTCACCGAGCGTTTTTCCGAAAAAGACGGATATTATTACAAAAGCAAAATAAAATCATGCCTGATGGGATTGGGATTTTCGGAAAATGAATTGTCCAAAAATGTGGGCGACTTATCGGGAGGACAAAAAACAAGAGTTTCGCTGGCAAAAATTCTGCTTTCCGATTGTAATTTGATGATTTTGGACGAACCGACAAACCATTTGGATATCAATTCGGTGGAATGGCTTGAGGATTTTCTGAAAAATTACCAAGGTGCGTTTATTGTTATATCGCATGACAGATATTTTTTGGATAAGGTCACAAATAAGACGTTTTCTCTTGAAAACGGCAGACTTTATACGGGCAGCGGGAATTACAGCACATTTATGCATCAGCGGGAAATTGATAAGCTGACAGAGGAGCGCAATTATCGGAATACGCAAAAGGAAATTGAACGTCTTGAAGGCATAATTGAGCAGCAGCGCCGGTGGAACAGGGAAAAGAATATCAAAACAGCGGAAAGCAAACAAAAGATTGTAGATAAGCTGACGGAAAGCCTTGTTGTGCCGACAGCAGTGGAGCAGAGCATCAGATTTTCCTTTAAAGCATTGCCGGGCGGGGGAAATGAGACTTTGCGCTGCCGAAATATCAATAAATCATATGACGAACAGATTTTGCGCGGCATTGACCTTGATATTGATAAGGGCGAGAGGGTGTTTTTGCTGGGCGAAAACGGCTGCGGAAAAACGACGCTGCTGAAAATTATCTGCGGTAAAGAATCGGCAGACAGCGGCAAAGTAAAAATCGGCGCAAACACGGAAATCGGATATTATGACCAAATACAGGAAAATCTCGACACCGAAAAAACCGTTATTGATGAAGTGTGGGACGAATATCCGAAAAAGACGGAAACGGAAATCCGCAATGCCTTGGCGGCATTTTTGTTCCGTGGGGACGAGGTTTATACCGAAATCGGGAAACTTTCCGGCGGTGAAAGAGCGCGGGTGCAGCTCGTTAAGCTTATCTTAAAACCGGTAAATTTTCTTATTCTGGACGAGCCGACAAATCATCTTGACATACGTTCGCGCGAGGCGCTGGAAGGCGCACTTGAAGGCTATGACGGAACAATCCTTGCCGTGTCGCATGACAGATATTTTATAAACAAACTTGCAACACGTATTATAAATTTTGAAAATAAAAAAACAGTAAGCTATGGCGGCGGATACGATTATTTTCTTGAAAAGCACCGCTCGGGTGCCGCAGACATAAAGGAAGAAAAACCGAAAAATCTTGATTATGCCGAACAAAAACGGCTTGCGTCGGAAAAAAGAAAACGCGAAACAAAAATCAAACGTACAGAAGAAAATATTGCCGAACTGGAGGCACAGCTTGAGAAAATCAACGGTGAACTTGAAAGCGTCGGCAGCGATTATGAAAAGGCGGCAGAACTTGCACATAGCGCAGAGCAGATAAATGCGGAGCTTGAGGCGGCTTATGCTGTTTGGGAGGAACTTCAATGAGAAGTGTTGTTCAAAGAGTCAAAAATGCAAAAGTGGAAATTGACGGAAATATCAGCGGTGAAATACAGGAAGGACTGTTGGTTCTTTTGGGCGTATGCGATGACGATACCGATGCCGATTTGAAATGGCTTGCCAATAAAATTATCGGCTTGCGGATTTTCAGCGATGAAAATGATAAAATGAATTTATCTTTGCGTGATGTAAACGGCGGACTTTTGATAGTGAGCCAATTCACACTATACGGCGACTGTAAAAAGGGCAGACGTCCGAATTTTACTTCGGCGGGGGCATCCGATTTTGCAAAGGAAATGTATCTGAAATTTGTTGATTATTGCAAAACGCAAGTTGATGTCACGGAAACCGGCGTTTTCGGCGCGGACATGCAGGTTTCGCTTTTAAACGACGGCCCGGTTACATTAATTCTGGACAGTAAGGAATAATAAAAATTTTCCTTGCTCTTTTTTGCGTAATGAAGTATAATATATTTATTGGTAATTAATGCCGTAAAACGCGGCGGAATGGAGAATATAATGAATATAATGATGTCATTGATGCAGCTCGATATCGGCGGTGCGGAAACACATGTTGTCGAACTTGCAAAGGAACTTAAAAGAAGGGGGCACAATATAGTTATCACATCAAATGGCGGCGCATACGTTGCGGAGCTTGACAGGTGCGGGATAAAGCATTACGAAGTACCGCTGCAGAATAAAATGCCGCAGAATGTTTTAAAGGCATTCTCACTTTTGAAAAAAATCATAGTTGACGAAAAAATCGAAATGGTTCACTCGCATGCACGCATACCGTCATTTATCCTCGGCAAACTTCATAAAAAAATGAAATTTCCGTTTGTTACGACGGCGCACTGGATTTTTACGACCAAATACGGTTTGAAATATATAACGGATTGGGGACAGAAAACTCTTGCAGTAAGCGAAGATATAAAGAAGTATTTGATGGATAATTATAAGATACCGGAAAGTGATATCACCGTTACGGTAAACGGAATTGACGTTGACAAATTCTCCGCAAATACCGATAAAGCGGCATGCCGAAAGGAGTTTGGCATTGCGGAAAACGACAATTTAATTGTGTATGTAAGCCGTATGGACGCGGACAGAAGTCTCGCGGCTCATCAATTGATTGAGGCTGTGCGCAGACTTAACCCGATTATTGAAAATCTGAAATGCATTATAGTCGGCGGCGGAAATGATTTTGAAAACATCAAGAAGGAAACAGATGCGCTGAATAAGGAATTGGGACGTGACGCCGTAAAGCTTGCCGGCGCAAGAACCGATATTGATAAACTTATAGCGCCCGCCAAATTGTTTGTAGGCGTATCACGTGCCGCATTGGAGGCAATGGCGGCGGAGAAACCGACAATTATTGCGGGAAATGAAGGATATATCGGCTTGTTTGATGAGGACAAGCTGCAGACAGGGTTATCAACAAATTTTTGCTGCCGCGGCTGCGAAATGAGTACGGCGGATTTGCTGACTCAGGATATCGGTAACTTTTTCGGTTTGTGGGAGGACGAGCAGTCACGGCTCGGCAAATATGCGCGCGAAACCGTGCAGAAATATTATTCCGTAAAGCGAATGGCAGATGATGCGGAAAAAGTTTATAAGCAGGTATTGGGGGATAAGATATGAAGTATGTTATTTCTGGCTATTATGGCTTCAATAACAGCGGTGATGATGCACTGCTTATGTCGATAATAAACGGAATACGGTCGACCGATGATTCTGCGGAAATAACGGTGCTTTCAAAATCGCCGGCGGAAACGCGTAAAAATTACAGCGTAAATGCGGTTAACCGATATAATATTTTTTCGCTGATTGCGAAAATTTCATGCTGCGATGTACTTATATCCGGCGGCGGAACGCTTATTCAGGACGCAACAAGTACAAAATCCCTGGTTTATTATTTATCAGTAATAAGGATTGCCAAATTCTTCAAAAAGAAGGTAATGTTGTATGCAAACGGAATCGGGCCGCTGAACTCGTTTAAAAATATCGAAATGACAAGAAACATATTAAATGATGTTGATTTAATAACGCTTCGCGATGAAAAATCATTGGAAACACTCAGTCAGATTGGCATTGCAGGGCCGGAAATTAAGCTTACGGCGGACCCGGCATTTTTACTTAAGGCAAACGATAAAGGCGAAGAAATTCTTGTAAATTACGGTATTCCGCACGGTCAGCCGCTAATGTGCGTTTCTGTCAGACGGTGGAAGAATAATCCGACGGACTTCACGAAAACCATAGCGGCTTTTTGCGACTATGCATATGAAAAGTACGGGTTATTTACCGTATTTGTGCCCATGCAGCAAAGATTTGATTTTGACATCGCATCGGAAGTTAAAGATAAGATGAAAAACCGCTCTGTTGTTATCGGTGCTAATTATCCCGTGGAATCACTTTTGTCGATTATGAGCGAGATGAGCATATGTGTAGGCATGCGCCTGCATACGCTTATTTATTCGGCAAGCTGCACAGTGCCTACTATCGGAATTGTATATGACCCGAAAGTAAACGGATTTATGGAGTACATGGGTGAAGATAAGTTCGTAAATGTTGAGGATATGGATAGAGAAAAACTGTGCGCGCTTTTGGACGACGTATGCGGAAATTATGACGCGGTACGCTCGCATATGAAGTACAATATTACTTCAATGCGTGTAAAAGCGCGGGAAAATACAGAGCTTTTGCAAAAGCTTTTGGTCGGAGGAAAGCGTTAATGGAAGAATCGAAAAAAATGCTTAAAACGGCGGGATTTATGGCTGCCGCGACCTTCCTGGCGAAAGTATGCGGACTTTTGCGGGATTCGCTTATAGCCGCATTCTTTGGCACCGGGACAGCCGCCGACGCATACATGACGGCGACAAAACTTCCGACGACGCTTTTCGATATTGTAATCGGCGGCGTAATTTCGGCGGCGTTTATACCTGTTTTTAACAGCGTGCTTGAAAAGAAGGATAAAAAAGAGGCGCTTTTGTTTGCAAACAGATTTATCGGTATGGTACTGTTGATTTCGGGATTGATATCGATTTTCGGTATGATTTTTTCCGATAATCTGATAAGCTTTATGGCACCGGATTTTGATGCCGATGCGCATGCGCTTGCAATGCAGCTGTCAACGATAATGTTTCCCATGATAATTTTTACGGGATTGGCGTTTTCGTTTGTCGGAATATTGCAGTCTTTCGGACAATTTAATATCCCGGCTGTCATGAGTCTTGTATCTAATTTGGCTGTAATTTTATACTTTGTAATTTTCGGAAAACGATTCGGTGTTTACGGATTATCGGTAACAATGCTTGTGGCATGGAGTCTGCAGGTGATTATACAAATTCCGTCGCTTGTAAAATTCGGGTATAAATTCAGACCGCGACTCAATTTCAAGGACGAAAATATTCGACGAGCAATGGCGCTGGCGCTGCCGATGCTTATCAGTACATGGGTTCAGCCGCTTTATACTATTGTTAATACACGGCTTGCATCGGGAATATATAAGGGAGTTTCGTCGCTTGAATATGCTAACCGGCTTTATCTTGTGGTGACAGGGGTATTTTCGTTTGTGGTTACAAATTTAATGTTTCCCAAAATGTCGCGCGCGAATGTATCGGGAAGCAAAGACGAGGCAAAAGATATGCTTGTTTTGTCGCTTAAGCTTATTACTGTAATTATTCTTCCGGTAATGGCAGCATTTATCGTGCTGGCAAAACCCATAATCGCGATTATATATCAACATGGCGGGTTTTCTTTAGAAGATACGATAAGAACAGGCGGCGCGCTGTCTTGCTATGCAATCGGCATGATTGGCATGGCTTATAATGAAATTTTGTCAAAAAGTTTCTTTTCAATGCAAAATTCAAAAACGCCGATGATTAATGCGCTTTTGTCCATGGCGGCGAACATTATTGTTGCATATACATTGTCCGGCACGCTTGGAATTGCGGGGCTTGCACTGGCATCGGCATGCGGTTCTACGGTTAATGCACTGCTTAATTATGTATGTATCTGCCGTCATTATAAAAGCTTGCTTGCGGGCGACGACAGAGTGGATTTGATTAAAATACTGATTTCAAGTGTGCTGATGGGACTTGTAATGTTCGGAATTTATAAGATTATGACGTCGCGCATGGAACTTAATATTGTGACGGGAATTATAATAGGCGCGGTTTGCGGCATATGCGGACTTGGTGTATATGCCGGCGGCTGCGCGGGAATGAAAATAAAATTTGTTAAAGAAATACTGAAGGGAGGCGGAAAAAATGAATAGTCTTATTTTATCATGGCTGTGCGGTGCGTGGCATACGTTTGCGGTGGCATTTTGCGAAAGCGGAATATATAAGATATTTTTGAAAATATATAATGCATTTTCAAAATGGTGGTACGGCAGCAGTATAATGAACTGCCTTAAAAGTGATGAAAGGCAGGGCATGGAACGTGCGAGTTTATTGTATAAAATTATACATTTTCCGTTTTGCGTTATTGAATTAGTAGGTAAAAAGCTTGGAGAATTTTTGAAAAAAAGCATAGAGGAAAGCTTTATTATCAACCTTTTCAAGCGGTTTATGAATAATGCATTGGCTTTAAATACACGACTTCTCGGTGTTATGCTTTTATCCGCACTAACCGTACATGAGGTTTTGGCGGCAAGTTTTTCGATATGGGCGTTAGCTGTTGCAGCGGGCGGGATAATATTAACATTATCCGATTATAATATAACGGATTTCTTTGCGGACAGTAAAATAGTAAATTTTTGTCTTTCGTCATTAGGATTTAACAGCATCAATTGGAATTTTTACGACAAAACGGAAATATCGGGTGTAAGCGCAATTGTGTGTGCGCTTATTGTCGGTGCAATCTCAGGTTTTGTCGGCATGGTTTCGCCGCTTTTGGGAATTGCCTTACCTGTTGGCGTTGTAGGCATGAGCACGGTGCTTGCATATCCGATTGTGGGTGTTTTCGGCGCACTGGTATCGGCGCCTTTTGTGCCGACAATGGTTCTTGCCGGACTTTGCGCGCTCACGTTTGTTTCTCTGCTTGTTAAGTCGCTTATTACCGAAAACTTCAGATGGAAAGTTGATTCAGTCGGCGTTGTTTTGGGATTTTTCCTTTTATTTATGCTTATTTCATCGGTATTTTCGTTTGCACAGGCAAAAAGTATAATGGTTTGGGGAATGTATCTGATTTTTGTCGGATTTTATTTCGTGATAATCAACACCGTTAAGACAAAAGAACAGGTATATGCAATCCTGAAAGTGTTTGTAATTGCGGGTGCGTTGGTAAGCTTGTACGGAATTTTGCAGTATGTGCTCGGCTGGAATACATCAAACGCATGGATTGACGAGGAAATGTTCGAACAGGCAACAATGCGTTCATATTCGACAATGGAAAATCCAAATGTACTGGGCGAATTTCTTCTCATATTAATACCTGTCACGGCGGTATTTATGATAAAACCACCGGCAAAAAAGCTAGAAAAATGGGTATATGTTATAATGTTTTTGATGGGTCTTTTGTGTATGATATTTACGCAATCGCGCGGGTGCTGGCTCGGATTGATTTTAACGGCAATGATTTTTGTGACATTTTATAACGGTAGATTGTGGGGACTTCTGCCGATTGCGCTTATTGCTCTCCCATTTATCATGCCGCAGACAATGGTCGAGAGAATGATGAGTATCGGAAATACGGAAGATTCATCAACGTCGTACCGCGTTTTCATATGGCTCGGTACAATTGAAATGCTCAAAGATTTTTGGGTCGGCGGTATAGGAATGGGCGAAGGCGCGTTCAGAAGTGTGTATCCGATGTATTCCTATAATGCGATTATTGCACCTCACTCGCACAACACTTTTCTGCAGATGCTCGTTGAGGGCGGAATAGGCGCACTGTTGATTTTTATAACATCTATGGTTATCGTGATTAAACGGCTTTCGGTTATATTCCGCTCTGATAGAAAAAACAGCATGGCAAGCCTGCTTGCATTAGCGATAGGCAGCGGAATATGCGGATTTTTGCTGCAAAGTATGTTTGATTATACATTTTATAATTACAGAATGATGGCGATGTTTTTTATGGTAATTGCATTGGGAATGTCGCTGCAATATGTTAAGGAGGAAGCAAATGATAAAAGTTTTTGAAGTGTCAAGTGATACGAATATAGGCGGTGCGGGAAAGTGCCTGCTGATTCTTTTAAAGGAAATGGACAGAACCTGTTTTGATGTGACAGCGGTTTTGCCTGAGAACAGTCTTTTAAAGCCTCTTGTTGAGGAACTTGGCGTTCGTGTTATAGAGGTTTCGGGAATTGCCGATAAATCTCTTGATATGTCAGCAATAAAGGAGTTAAAAGAAATATTCAAAAGTGAAAAACCGGATATTGTTCACACACATGCAAGCATGTCGGCACGTATAGCGGCTAAACTGTCGGGCTGTAAGGTGGTTTACACAAGACATTCCGTTTTTCCGCCTTCACCAAAAATTTCGCGCGGCTTGGGTAAGGTGATAAACGGTGCCGTAAACAATTTCTTTGCGGACAGAATTATAGCTGTTGCGGAAGCGGCGAAGGATAATCTCACTCAGACGGGCGTTTCGGAGGATAAGATTGATGTAATCTTAAACGGCGTATATCCGCTGCAGGAAATCGCGGATAAAACAGAATTACGAAAACGATTCGGCGTTGCCGACGGTGAAAAGGTCATTTCCATTGTTGCGCGTCTTGAGGACATAAAAGGTCATGATTATTTTATCGAAGCAGCAAAAATGATTTTGGATAAAGGATATAAGGCAAAGTTTATAATTGCGGGGACGGGCTCTTATGAAGAGCATCTAAAAAAGAAGGCAAGTGAGCTCAATATGGGCGATAAACTCCTTTTTACGGGATTTTTGAAGGACGTGGATAAACTTATGGCAATCACGGATATTCAGGTGAATGCGTCATACGGAACCGAGGCAACCAGCCTTGCTTTGCTTGAAGGAATGAGTATAGGCATACCGGCGGTTGTTTCGGATTTCGGCGGAAATCCGGGAGTAATTTCAAATGCAGTGAACGGATTTATTGTACCGAAACAAAATTCCGCGGCGCTTGCCGATTGTCTTGAATTAATTTTACGGAATGAAGATTTATATCTAAAATTGTCAGATGGCGCAAGAAAAGTTTTCGGTGAAAAATTTACGGCGCAGATTATGACAGAAAATACGGAAAAAGTATATGAAAGTCTTGTAAAATAAATTCTTGCCGTTAAATCGGCGTAAAACGGAGGATTAATTATGAAAAAATCAAAATTTACAATTATTGACGCACTGATAATACTTATAATTTTAGCGGTAGGTGCGGTCGGAGTATTAAAACTTGCGCCCGGAATTATGTCGGGCGGGAAGAAAGAAAAAGTAAAATTTACGGTTATGGTAAATAAGGCTGACGAAGGAATAAGCAAAGTCGTAGGCATAGGCGATGAGGTTTCGATAAGCTTTTCCGAAAAAGCGTATGCAGTTGTTACGGGCGTGTCGGAAAAGGAACATATTGAAAGTGAATTTAACCAAAATACGGGTAAGTATGTATCGCAGCCGGTAGAGGGAAAATGTGATGTTATAATTAACCTGGAATGTAATGCGTCTATTTCCGATACAGAAATAGCAAACGGCGAAGTTCCCGTAAGAGTCGGCTCAGAGATGCCTGTTCGCGGTAAAGGCTACACTCTTAAGGGATATGTAGTTGAAGTTGAAGACGAGTAAAGGAGGCGATTGTATGTTTTTAGATAAAAAGGGCAAAATTTTCGGCAAAGTCAGTATTATTGATTTGTTTGTTATAATTGTACTTGCGGCTGCGGTAATCGGAATCAGTGCGAGATTTGTGTCCGGCGCTGCAAAAAATGCGAAGGAAAAAGTTAAGTTTTCATATGTTGTGGAAATTGACGGCGTAAGAGATTACACCATAAATGCGCTTAATAAAAAGGGGAAAGTAATTGACTTGAAGGGAAAGAGCGTAATAGGCGAAATTAAAAACGTAACATTTCAGCCAATGAAAACGCAATCGTTTACATCGGATGGACGCATGGTCTTTGCGGAAGTGCCTGAACGATATACTGTGCTTGTCGAAATTGAAGGAGAAGGCAAAGAATCAGATAACAGCTATTTTGTGGGAAATGACGTTGAGCTCTCGGTTGGTACAACAATGTCAATGACTACAAAATATGCCAATTCATCGGGAAAAGTTAAAAGCATAGAAATTATTAATTAATTAAAAAAAGGGGCGTTGCCCTTTTTTTAATTAAAGATTTTCACAAAACGGATTTTTTGTCATAGTATATTATATATCATTGAGCGGGGTGCTGAAAATATGCTTAAACTGGGTTGCAAAGCTGTCGGGCTGGCGGCTTTAACATTTTGTTTGGGAATGATATGCGGATTATTGTTTCCGATATATATCGTAGCAGTTGTGGAGACTGCGATGATAATCCTTATAGCGTATTTTTGCCTGTTCAAGTTTTGAAAGGAGATAATATTATATGAAGGTTGTAGTTGTGAAAATGCCTAATTTTTTATCTGGAATTGTTAAATCAGTTTTAAAGATGAATTGACATCGCATAGTTACAGATATATTGGATTACATAAGCTGATGTAAGTTGTAAAAAAAGTTTACAAAGGAATTTGAGAATAAATACATTACAGAAATAGAATAAGAGTGAGAAAGCAGATCTTTTTGGTCTGCTTTTTGCATGAAAAAAAGGAGGAATGAAAAACAACTATTTTTTCAAAAGCCAATTGGAGCAGTCTGCATTTTACCGCATACCGAAATTGCTGCTTACCGACAGCTGATATGCCGGGATTTCGGTGGAGGCAAAAGTTTTGTATGGTTTAATGCTTGACAGAATGAGCTTGTCTGTTCGCAATAACTGGGTCGATGATAATTACTGCGTTTACATATATTTCACGCTCGAAGAAATTACTGAATATTAATCAATCGGCAAGGATAAGGGAGTGAAGTTATTAAAAGCGTTAATTTACAAGGAAATAGGGAAAAACGAGATTAGACGGAATTAGACGTGAATAGTCAGAAAAATGGCGTAAAGATAAGGGTTAAAGAGAGTTATCCACATAGGAAGTAAGTATGTTAGATTTAATAGTCATTCGCGGTTATTTCGGGGCAATCCCTCATTTTGTGTAAACCTCAAAATCAGCTCCAAAATGATAATATAATCTAAATGTTTTTTGTGGGCTGAAATCCGTAATTTCGGCTTTCAGCCATTAGCTATATTTCAAGCCCGCCCACTAAACGGATATTTGTCGGAAACTCTTTTGATTCTGTAAAGCCGCGCTCGATTTTCTCTTTTTGTTTTGCGTATATTTCCTTACCCTCGTCAGTATGTGTGAATACATATACCTCATTCCTATAATCTTCCCACACATGATTGCCCCGGCTTTCGTTTTTTTCTCACTTAAGCATTTCTCACGTTTCGTACAATTTCCACATCTGTCATTTTTGCATTTGTAGTCTCTGAAACCGTTTCTGTCTGTGGTTACATATTCAAGATAATTTCTTTCCGGACAGATATACACATCCCAATCGGGGATATATTTAAATTTGTATTTTCCGTATTTGCCTTTTTGCTGACATCCTCGTCTTTTTCCCATTGCTGCCTCCTCAAGCAGCATCTTACATATTGATGATGTGTTATCTTTCGGTACTCCTCTATGTATACAAACTCCATTTTCTTTGACGGTTTCTTCCTTCCGAAAGCATTTCAACACCCCATTATTACGCTCCTTTCTATACTTATATTATACCATATTACGCATGTTTTGGAAAGTTATTAAAAAAAAATGACCGCTGACTTTGGCTTTGTCAGCGGTCTGAAGGGATTTATATCCCTTAATTTTTATAACCTAATTTTGTCCCCTGCGAATGACGCGTGACGGATAAAACCATACCGACACCTATCATATTTGTAACAAGGGAAGTACCGCCGTAGCTGATGAACGGAAGGGGTATGCCTGTTACGGGCATAAGACCGATACACATGCCGGTGTTTTCGAAAGTGTGGAAAATAAGCATTGCCGCAATGCCAATACATATATATTTTCCGAAATAATCATTTGAATCCTGAGCAGCTTTTATGCATCGCGCAATAATCAAAAACAGCAGCAGAATTACCAGCAGTGCCCCGATAAATCCGAATTCTTCCGAAATTATGCTGAAAATAAAATCAGTGTGTTTGGTTGGCAAAAATCCCATTTGATTTTGTGTGCCTTTTAAAAATCCTTTGCCGAAAATCTGTCCGGAACCGACGGCAATTTTGGACTGAATAACGTTGTATCCGGTGTTCAGCTTGTCCATTTCGGGGTTAAAAAACACCTGTATTCTGTGTTTTTGGTAGTCGCTCAGCAGAAAGAAATAGGCAAGAGGAGCCGATGCGATTAGCGCCAAAACCGTCGGTATTATATATTTAAATGAAATTCCCGCGGTGAATATCATTGCGGCAAACATAAAGCAAAATACCATAGCACTACCGGCGTCAGGCTGGAGCATGATAAGCGCCAACAGGATTCCCAAATGCAGTATCAGCATTAAAACCGTAGACGGCTTGTTGATTTTATCCTTTACGAGAGAAAGATGTTTTGCAAAAGTTATAGCAAACCCCACCTTGCAAATTTCCGAAGGCTGTATGCCGATTGGGCCGAATCTGATCCAGCTTCGTGCACCCCAGTTACCGGCAGAACCGATAACAAGAACGGAAATTAGCAAAAGTATGCACACAACATAAATGGGGATAGTTATATATCCGAAAAGCTGATAATCGATTTTGCTTATTATAATCATTGCTGCAGCGCCTATAATCATTGCGCCGAACTGCACAATGATTTGCGTGTTGGATTCCAACGAGCGTGTCGCACTGTAGATTGCAACAAGACCGACACATGCGGCAATCAAAGTCAAAATAAAAAGTAAAGTATCGAAACTGTTAATATTTATTGGATTTCTGTTTTTCAAAAGAACACCACCTTATAAATGATATTATATACCGAAATAAATGTAAAATCAACCATTTATTTATAATTATTCCGAATTTATGTAAGTATAAAACATAAATTGTGAAAATTTGTCGTGAATATTTGCCGAGCATTGCACATAAAAGCCTGAAAATGGCTCATACTATTAAAAAGGAGCTGTGTTATGAAGTTAATTATATTATCGTTAAAGCTGTTTTTATACGGATTATTTTGTGATGCATGCGTCGCAATATGCACATTTATGGCAGAACGCAGAATAAAAAATGGAAGGTCATTAAACAAAAAATTGCTCATTTTCATGAGCAATTTATCTGAACGTAACCTGAATAAATGGCGCTCGGCAGAACTTGATTTTATTCGTTATTCGCTGTTTGAATAGGCTTTTTTGTAACCAAAACCTCGGCAATTCGATTTTGCTCCGTCTTTAATATGACAATATGAAGATTTTCGAAATCAAATCTGTCACCGTTTTTGGGTACATGACCGAGATATTCGGTAATCCAGCCGCCGACCGATGTGCTTTCAAAATCATCTTCCGGCCCAAGCTCGAATGTTTCGAACATTTTATCAACATTTGCATTTCCGCTGACTTTGTAACGGTTGGCGGAAAGTTTGATAAATTCTTCTTTTACGTTATCATGTTCGTCCCAGATTTCGCCCACAAGTTCTTCAAGGACATCTTCAAGGCTTGCAACTCCTACAGTTCCGCCGTATTCGTCCGTCACAACCGCAAGGTGTGATTTTTTTGTGCGTAAAAGCTGCATCAATTTGGAAATTTTCATGTTTTCAAGCACAAAAACTGCCGGACAAAGTATGCTTTGTATATCCTCGGCATAGAAAAAGTCCTTTTCATTAATAATACCTACGATATTATCGATTGTGTCACTGTAAACGGGGAGGCGCGAATATCCGCTGTCTTTAAAAGCTTTGCGGATTTCGTCCTTTGCGGCATCTATTTCGACGGCAACGACATCAACGCGCGGTGTCAGAATATCCGAGACTTCAAGGTCGTAAAATTCTATGGCACTTATAAGAAGATGCCCTTCGTCCTCATTAATTCCGCCGTCATTTTTAGCCTCCTCAACCATGGTCAGGAGTTCGCGGTCGGTAATTGATGAATCTCCGTTTATCTTGAATGCTTTTTTCACCGCATTTTTTAAAAGAGAAAATATAAAATTAACGGGTGAGAGTATTATAAGCAGCACGGAAATAAACGGTGCGGAAAATATTGCAAAACTTTCGGGAACTTCTTTCGCAATGCTTTTCGGCATTATTTCACCGAAAATGAGTACAACAATAGTCATTATGACAGTAGATATCGCTACGCCGTTTTGCGGAAAATAGAACACGAAAAGGGCGGTAGCAATTGATGTTGATGTAATATTAACAATGTTGTTGCCGATAAGAATTGTAGACAACAGTTTGTCGTATTTGTCACATAAATCAAGAACTTTTTTTGCACGTTTGTTACCACTTTGTGCTTCGTTTTTTATTTTAATTTTGTTTAGAGAGGAAAACGCCGTTTCCGTTGCCGAAAAATATGCCGAAAAGAGTATTAACAGCAACAGAAACAGAATTTGCCGTGAAAAATTATCCATTTTATTTGTCCTTCAGATAATCGTTCAAATCATTAACAAGCTTGTCAGCATCAGCACCGTGCACCATGCATGCCATTTCAAGGCTTTCGCCGCTTGCGGAGGGGCAGCCGAGGCAATGCATACCGATATTAATAAGAAAATCGGCGCAGCCGGGGTCGAGGGCTAAAACCTCACGGATAATCATATCCTTAGTTACTTCTTTCATAACACACACTCCTTAAATTATTTATTAGTTAATAAACCCATTGAATTAAATGGGAAGTATCTAAATACAGCTTTTCCCTCTATTTTATCTCTCTTTACATACTTGTTATTCCAGAAACGAGAGTCAGCAGAATTGTTTCTGTTGTCGCCCATCATAAAATAACTGTCATCAGGAACATAGTATGTAGC
>CAKSRS010000014.1 GCA_934487205.1 uncultured Clostridia bacterium | reverse complement strand
CCCTCACGCAAATTTCCGAAATGTTTTTTCCGTTCCTCGGGACTCATTTCAAAGAAAACGTCGGCAAGACTTTTTTCGCTTAATTTTTCATCATTTATCTCACGGCTTTTTTCTGCAAACTCTTGTTCGATTTTCTTTACACTCTCTGCAGCCTTCGTGTTTTGTGCCTGTTCCGCGGGTGTGTCTGCCACTTTGTACCGTATATCCGGATTGCACTTGCTGAACATGCCCGTGTTATCCGTTGCGGATTTAATCTGAGCAGAGTCAAAAACGAGATATGTTCCGTTTCTTGTATCGATAACTCCGTCATATTGGTTATTGTATAGCCCCTCTTGAAGCTCTGCTCCGTAATTTCCGGCATTCTGTTCGGTTATATAAAACGGATTTTTTATATCAAGGTATACAGACATTATATTGCCGCCATGGTCTTTTCCTGTTATCCCATTTGCATACCTGAAGGCCCTGTATATCTTCACCATTGACATCACGTCCTGCTTGTGGTATAGTATATGTGTTCCGTCGGTCTGATGAGGCTAGGCTACAACCGTATTGTTCCATATTCAGCGTTTCGGCGCACAGATGGACTCGGAAGGAAAAGTCGGATCAAGAGACAGCTCATACTTTACGCCTTTGCTTTTTACAGGAAAACTGACAAGCAAAAGGCGCAGCGAGAACTACTCTGTTGTTTACAAAGAAGGAAAAGTATCATCTGCCGACGTAATCAGTGAAGTTGTTTCCAAGCCTTCCGATACGATATTATCGGGAAAGTTAAGAAGGAATACTCACAAATAGGCGGCTATGTTCTTTCAAGCAACGGAAAAGTTGTGGATTGGGATAAATTTGATACAACAAATTACGAAATCTGCTGGTATGTCTTAAAGTATGAGAAATCGGATATTCCAAAATCCTGGCACATCGACGGCATTATAGTTGAGAAGGAACCTCAGCTGCCTATAGAAATTCCGTCTCCAACAGACCCGGATTACATTCCGCCCGAGGAATTACCGAAAGACGGTGACAAAGAACCGACCGTTGAACCGGAGCCGAAAGATATCATCAGTCCCGTAGGTATCACAAGCAAGTACGGTTACATTTACGGATACAATGATAACATAATGGCAGCCGACAACAAGCTGCAGCGCGGCGAAATTTGCGCAATGGTACACCGTCTTGCAAAGCGGAACAAAATTCTTGACGACTATTCTTTTGACGAATCCGCAAAACCGGGATATCCCGATACTGCAGTCGAATGGTCCCGCAGCGGAATTGAATTCGTACATTTCAAGAACGGTTTCCAAACCGCTGAAGGCGAAAATATTTATCTATATGCAAATGTTACACGCGGCGAAACTTTCAGAATAGTTTGCCTTGCATTTGACTTTACGACATATGCAAATCTTTCCTATGACGATTATGCAAAAATCCTCTATGATGGAGGCTTTATCCGCGGTGACGACAGCGGCAGCCTTAATATCGACAGTCAGATTACAAGAGTTGAATTCTGCACGATTTATAACAAGATTATATTCCTGTATACAACACAGAAAAATATCTTGACAGATGCATACAAAGCGTTTTAAATCAGACATTTCGCGACTTTGAAATAATACTTGTCGATGATGCGTCGACGGACACGAGCGGCGCGATATGCGACAATTATGCATAAAAATATGATAATATCAAAGTAATTCACAAAGGGCACGGCGGTCCCACGCAGCCGGAACATATGTTATTTATATGGACAGCGATGACTACATAACGTCCGATATGTATGAATATATGATGTCAAAAATACTTAAATACAATGCAGATATCGGAATTTGTGATGATGCTCTCGAAATAAAAAAAACAAGGATTCCGTTGTACAAAGATGTTGCGGCAGATTTTTATAATAAAGACAGATTAAAAAAGGGAATTTATCCGTGCATGTTGTTCTCGGAAACAAAAAACGAGCCGGCCATTGCACCGAGTTTATGTAATAAAATAATCAGAAAAACAATCCTTGACAATGTGCTGTCGGCTTCAAACGAAAATATTTATTACGGTGAGGATGCCATTTGCACATACCCATGTATGCTCGACGCCGAAAGCGTATACATAGCGAAGGATAAGTTTTTCTACATATACAGGCAAACGGAATATTCTCTGTCAAAATTGAAAAAATATTTATCAGACCCGCGGTTTAAAGAAGTATTTCAAGCCGTAAAAATTTCAAATCTTGATAAACGTTTAAAATTCAAAGTACATCTTTAGGAAAAAATAGAATTTATCTTCTGTACGTGTTGTTTTGGCTTAGAGAAAAGACTTTGTTATTAAATGAAAGAAAAAATGGCCGAAATCAAAAAACAAATAAAATCAAATATTGCGGTATCCGTGTTATATCAGCTTACCGCTGCCGTGTGTTCGCTGATATTGCAGAAATATATATTGCAGACATTCGGCTCCGATGTGAACGGCATATTGCAGTCCGTGAGTCAACTTTTAAACTACACCGTACTTATGGACTGTGGTGTCGGCGGACTTATAACGGCGTCTTTTATAAACCGCTTGCAGACGGCAACTCTGAGCATGTATCCGACATATTCAACAATGCAAAAAGATTTTTTTAATAAGATATCATACGTGTATATGGTGCTTGTCGTCGCGCTTGCATTAACGGTGAAACTGTTCATGCATACCGATTTTGATTTTGGATATATGCACTTTGGTTATAATACCTGGGGTCAGCTACTACTTTTCCTATTACTTCGCTATGGCTCACAGATTACTGCTGCGCGCCGACCAAAAAATACGCGTTATTCAGGGCATACAAAGCATAACCCTCGTGTTAAATACGATTTTATGCATCATCGTAATGAAGCTCGGTGCCGGCATACACACCGTTAAAATAATAAACGCATTGATTTTTTTGATTAACCCAATCACATTCAGGCTGTATGTTAAAAGACATTACAAGATAAGCGGCACTTTATATGATGAAAAAAGAAAATTTCTCCGAAAAACGGATGGACCGGTACATTACGTAGAGATAATAAATACCGCGGCGCAACATTTGTATGTATAGCCGAAGCGATACTGATTATTCCGTTTGTGAAAATATATACGCAAGGCATTACCGACACACAGTATATCCGCCCGGTATTCGCATATATAATGATTGCCGCGCAGTGGTTTTTTTGCATACGATTGCCGCACAACAATATGATAGATTCGGCGGGGCATTATCGGCAGACAAAAGCCGGGGCATA
Organism: uncultured Clostridia bacterium; assembly: GCA_934487205.1. Classification (GTDB taxonomy): domain Bacteria; phylum Bacillota; class Clostridia; order UBA1381; family UBA1381; genus UBA1738. Next base: position 38,266 of record CAKSRS010000014.1, on the reverse strand, counting down.
TTTGGAAGTAATTTTAAATGTCGGAATTTCGCTGATGACTGTGCATAGGTTCGGACTTTGCGGCGCAGCATTCGGCACTCTGACCGCTATGGCTGCCCGTGCGGTATATATGGCATGGTATTTATCGAAAAACATACTGCACAGAAAAATACGTTTATTCATAAAAGATATCGCACTAAATTTAATATTCGCCGTTACGCTTATATTGCTGACAGAAAAATTAATCGTAATTTCGGCAAGCAATCTGCTTGTTTGGGGAATTTACGCAGCAGTGATAAGTATTTGCATTATTATCGCGCTGATGATTTTTAACTTCGTTCTTCACAACACGTTAATACGTGATGTAATAAAAAAATTAAATCTGTTTAATACTTAAAAATAACGTAAAAAAGAGGGTGATCCCCTCTTTTTTTGCGTTAACAACTATCTGTTAAACACCTTATTTAAAACAAGCATAGTCAAAATAATAATGCCCGTTACGATAAATATTCCCGCCATACCCTTCACCATAATCGGAAGAGTTGATAAAAGAGCTTGTGTGTTCATGCCAAACCTCCTATTTTATCAGATTAAGTATTAAACCGCCCGCAATAACCGATGCAATCTGTCCCGAAACGTTTACACCGATTGAGTGCATCAGCAAAAAGTTCTGACAGTCTTCTTTAAGTCCCATTTTATGAACAACGCGCGCCGACATAGGAAATGCCGAAATTCCTGCTGCGCCTATCATAGGATTAATTTTTTTATCATTCGGCAAAAACAGGTTCAAAATTTTTGCAAAAATCACGCCGCCGGCTGTGTCAAAAATAAATGCAACCAGTCCCAAGCCGATAATCATGAGAGTCTCTTTTGTCAGGAACATGCTCGCCTGCATCTTGGTGGCAATCGTGATACCTAAAAACAATGTTATGAGATTTGCAAGCACCTTCTGTGCCGTTTCGGAAAGCGAATCAAGCACGCCGCATTCGCGCACAAGGTTGCCGAACATAAGAAATCCGATTAACGCCACGCTCCGCGGCGATACAATCCCCGCAACCGCCGTTATAATTATCGGAAAGAGGATTTTTGTCGTTTTGGATATTTCCTTATGCTCATATGCCATTCTGATTTTCCGCTCTTTTTCGGTCGTCAGCGCCTTGATAACAGGCGGCTGAATAAGCGGAACCAGTGCCATATATGAATACGCTGCTACCATTATCGCACCCAAATATTTTGAACCAAGATAATTTGCGACAAATATTGATGTCGGACCGTCCGCCGCGCCGATTATGGCTATAGACGCTGCGTCCTTTAAATCAAATCCGAGGAATGCCGCCATGCTCAGCGTGAAGAATATTCCGAACTGCGCCGCCGCACCGAAAATCATAAGTTTTGGGTTGGACAAAAGCGGGCCGAAATCAATCATTGCGCCTATGCCCACAAAAAGCAGCAGCGGAAATAATTCGTTCGCTATTCCCGCGTCGAACAGGACATCAATCACGCCGATTTCCTTAACGCCGTTATAAATTTGCGTAACCGCGCCCGACATCGGCAAATTAACAAGTATTGCGCCGAATCCCAGCGGCAGCAGCAGCGACGGTTCCATATCCTTTTTTATCGCAAGATATATCAGTATGCCGCCGATAAGCCACATAACACCCTGCTGCCATGTTATGTTTTGTACATTTGAAAATAATTCAGCCATAAAATCCTCCTAAAAATAATTCTTTTGTATATATAAAAAGACCTTTATCGGGATTAGAAGAAATCCCGGTAAAAGTCTTGCTTTTTAATTCCCAAGCGGGCATGAGCCGTGTATTGACGCCGGAGAAACGATTAGTCGTAAGCTACTCCCCTTTATTCGGTAAATAAGCCTATTAATATGTAGAAAAATCAAAAGGTATCGTGCCGTCACGATACCTTTCGCACAGAACGCGAAAGGACAAATTTTTCCGATCAAACTCCCCGCACTCGGTTGTCTGCTGTTTTATTTGTGTCCTTCCCGCGCCCCGAAATTCTTTTGGTCGGAGTGACAGGACTTGAACCTGCGGCACCGCGCCCCCCAGACGCGCGCGCTACCAACTGCGCTACACCCCGAAATCAGACAAAAACGACTCGCTTTCGCCAGCCGTTTTTGTGGTGGGAGAGGGTGGATTCGAACCACCGAAGCTATAAGCAGCAGATTTACAGTCTGTCCCCTTTGGCCACTCGGGAACTCTCCCTTATTGAAGGGTAAGCATTGCTTACCCTTTTGGAGCTGGTGATGGGACTCGAACCCGCGACCTGCTGATTACAAATCAGCTGCTCTACCAATTGAGCTACACCAGCATATGGTGGGAGTAACAGGGCTCGAACCTGTGACATCCTGCTTGTAAGGCAGACGCTCTCCCAGCTGAGCTATACTCCCATTTTATTCTTTCTCTGGTCGGGATGACAGGATTCGAACCTGCGACCCTCTGGTCCCAAACCAGATGCGCTACCAAACTGCGCTACATCCCGATTTCTCGGTATCGCTTTGTGCTTGTTTGTCAGCGACTTATATATAATAACATACATCTCGCCCATTCGCAACTTTGATTTTTGAGAATTATTTAAATCTATCCCTATTTATCTTTATTTTTTGCCGTTTTTCTTTATTTTTCTACCAATATTATATTTTTACAAAAAATCCGTACCGCAAATCATAATAAATCTGCAGCACGGATTTGTGTCATTTGACCGTTAAAATTCCTTTACCCAATCAGCAATTTTATCATCGGACATTCTGCTTATAACTTTGCCCTCCATAATATCGGCGCCCGGGCAAATTTTCCTTAAAACATCGGCAGTTTTTCCCATTCCGCTGCCGCCGGAAGTTGCAAAAAGTACAATAGTTTTGCCGCTGAAATCATAGCTTTCAAGGAAAGTATCAATAATCGTCGGCGCAACATACCACCAAATCGGAAATCCCACAAATACTGTATCATATTCAGCCATATTCGCAAGTTTTTTAGCAATTTCCGGACGTGAATCGGGATTTTTCATTTCGACCGTGCTGCGGCTGGTTGTATCGCGCCAATCCAAATCCGCATCGGTGTACGGTACCTGCGGCTTTATTTCAAACAAATCCGCACCCGCAAAATGTGAAACTTTTTCCGCATATTTCTTTGTCACTCCGCTTGCCGAAAAATAAGCAACCAATTTTTTACACATTATTACTACCCCCGTTTTGAAGATATATGAGTTATCCGCCCTATCGCGGCAGATAATCGCAAAAGATTTCCGGCAGTTGACACCAATCTTTTCAAATTAATTATAGCACCGCAAAAAAGCTTTGTCAAGAAATGATATCCCGCGCCGCATCGACAAATGCACGCAATATTTTACGGCTGTTTTCATCATTGCGATACGAAAATTCCGGGTGCCACTGCACCGCCCATACAAATTTCTTCCCCGGCATGTAAGCACCCTCAATCAGTCCGTCCTCGGAGCGAGCCGTTTCCGCAAGCTGCGGCGCAAGCGTCTTTATTGCCTGATGATGGTAGCTGTTAACGCCGATTTCGTCTGTTCCGAGCAGATTTGCAAGCGGCGCCGACCGCACAAGAGTAACCTTATGCACCGCACGGTCATACGGCGGCTGCATGTGATGCTCCGCCGCTGTCGGATATTCCGACGGCAAATCCTGATACAGCGTACCGCCCAAAGCGGCATTTATAAACTGAATTCCGCGGCATATCCCCAGTATCGGCTTATCCGCCCCTATCGCAAGCGGCAAAAGCGCCGACTCCATTTTATCCCGCATATCGCACACCTCTCCGCAGACAGGCAGTTTCTTTTCACCATAAACCGACGGCGATACATCTTGTCCGCCCGTAAACAAAAATCCGTCACAGATTTCACAAAACTGTTTTAAGCGCTCTGAATCGTCCGTAAGCGGCAGCATAATCGGCGTCGCGCCTGCATCTTCAAGCCCAAGCATATATCCGGGCAGCATCCAGTAAGAGTCGCGTTCGCTGTCATACAGCGGCATTACTCCGATAATCGGTTTCTTCATAACATCACGCTCCTTTTTTAACCATTTTACAACTCCGCTTCCGCCGTGTCAAGAAAATTTAATCTTTTTTTCGGCACTACTCCGAATTGTACAAATATATGTATTTTCCCGCCCGATTTTTTCTCAAATATTTTTCAAATTAGGTATTGCGTTTTTTAATTATGTGTGATATAATTAAAAAGATGGATATTGTGTAGGCATAGTTTAGCGGTAAAACGATGGCTTCCCAAGCCGTAGTCGCGGGTTCGACTCCCGTTGCCTGCTCCAATTATTTAATCATGGGGGTATAGCTCAGTTGGGAGAGCGGTTGCTTCGCATGTAACAGGTCTGGGGTTCGAATCCCCATATCTCCACCAAATACCAAAAGAATCGCATATCCATGCGGTTCTTATTTTTTATCCCTTAAAAATCCTTTAAAAACATGCAGTTTTATTTAATACCTCTTATGTATTCAATCGCCGCCTGTCCCGCCGCCGAGGCGCTGTTCTTTTTCGGGCGCATAATATACACTTTTGACGGAACTGCAATAATCATCTTGCATTTCCCCCATTCACAAGATATTCCGCGGCATTATATTGATATTTCAAAAAGTCGATTACGGACGCCTCCGGTATTGTGCCGTAAACACATTCAAACGTAAATGCACCGGGATAATTAATCCCGCGCAAATATTCAATATGCGATATCCAGTCAATTTTACCGAGAAAAACCGGGAGATGTAAATCGTCATACAAATAATTATAGTGCACATGTGTACATGTCACATATTTGCCGACTTTTTAAAAGCCACCGCAGCATGCCCGAAATCCCAGCAGCATGTTACACTTGGGTCATTAAAAAGTTCAAGAATACGCAGTATTTCCTCGGTTGCGGACGTACAGCGGCTGCGGTATCCGCCGCCCATTCCGTCCTTAAACAGATTTCCCACCGCGACGCCTATGCCGAGTTTTGACGCAAGTTCCACAAACGGCGCAAAATAATCGTAGGCATAGCGGCATGCGTCCTCGCTGACATATTCCCCCTTTGGGACAGAATATTCATCGGCGTGAATTACAATTCTTTCCGCGCCTATCACGGACTCAATCGTAAATGCCCGACGCATCTTTTCCTTAAATATTGAGTCGTCCTCACGGTCATAACGGTTAAACGGAGCATGCGATTGCTCTACCGTTATTCCTTCCTTCCTGAAAAATTCCACAAGTATTTCAGCTTTTTCATGTCAATTTTCATCTGTGAGACAGTCCGGGGAACAATCCAAAACGGAAAATCCGCCCTTTTTGCACAACAGCGCCGTTTCCTGCTCATCGCGCAAATCAGATGATTCGTACCTTTTCCTGAAACACCCGTTGTTAATTGCTATATTCATAATAAATCCCTCCAAACAGCTAAATTATATCATAATATTACTGTTCATTTAATATGAAAAAGCAAAAAACACCAAAATTACCGCCTTTTTGCATATTCGCCCGGACTCATACCGATATATTTTAAAAATGTGCGGTTAAAGGTGCGTATACTTCCGAACCCACACTGCACCGCCGTCTCTGTTATTGATATCCCGCCATTTTCCAACATGGATTGGGCATCATTAATTCTCAGCGTATTTATGTAGTCCCGAAAATTTATTTTTATTTTTTCGCAAAATATGTGAGAAAGATAACTTCGGCTTATGAACAGCGCGTCAGCCGTGCTTTGCAGCGTTATATCCTGTCTGTAATTATTTCTGCAATAGTCAAGCACGGCACAAACCATGCTGTTGTCCGACAGCCTGTCATAAAGTTCGCACAATTCCAAAAGACGTCCGGACAAAAGAAGTAAATAGGCTTTTTTTACAATTGCGGAACAGTTTTTGTATTTTTGCAAAATTTCGCGCGCCAATTCGTAAATGCCGGTATTTTCAACAAGAGTTCTCTTTATAATCGGCGACTTCGGACACTTATTTTCCAGAACTTTTTTCAGTTCCGGTATGCTGTCGAAATTAAAAATATACTTCCCAACCTCAACATTTTTTTCCGCAGATAACCACACAGACAAAAAATCGCCCGTAATTCCCTTTGCACCTATTACAAACTACAGCGGTTTTATACGCCCGCAGGAAGATAAGGCGGTGTGTAAATTCGCCAGCAAATGCGCCGAAGAAATAACAAAAAACATAATAGCAGATTTTGAAAAAACAACCGAATACTAAAAAAAATATGACGGCGACACCCCCGATTTAATGGTTCATGTATCAACCTTCAAAATTATTGGTGACACCGTTTTTATGACGTATTACGCCAATACCGAAACGGACGGCGAGGATCCTTCGAAACAAGAGGCACATTTTGCGTTTTGTCCCGCCGACATGACAATCGTCCGCATACAAAAAGTCGGCGATATGCCTGACGGCAAAAAAATTGATATGCTTTATGACACAATTCTGATGTACAAGGGCGGCGACGAAATATTTATCATTTGTACGGCATCGGCTGACAGCATGTACTACCGCCTTTACACCACATACAGCATCAGTACGCGGACAATCGGCGAAATACGTCCTAACTGCTTTAAGGCGGGCAATATAACCAACGATTTCAGCACGAGCGGAATAACAAATGTGCTTGCGGCAAACGAACTTCCCATACCTGTTTTATTCCGTCCTTACAACCTTTGTAAACCGTGCGGCTTACGGGATATTTATGTCCGTCGCAAAGAAAGTCGGATTATCCGATGAAAACACAAATATCTTCACGGCAAACACGCTGTCATGGACTGCAGCTGTTGTATTTTCATTTATAGTAAACAAAATACGTGTATTTAAAAGCGAGAGCTGGAACATCAAGACAGTTTTCCCCGAACTTGCAATTTTTTTTCTACACGCTTTGCCGTCGGTCTTGTTGAGATAATACTGGTACCGCTGCTTGCCGCACTCGGTCTTAACCGACCTCTGTTCGGAGCCGAAGGCATGCTATCAATAATTATTGTAACGCTCGTCTTGATAATTTTAAATGATCTTTGCGAAAAATTTTTGGTATTTTAAAAAAATCCTGTTTCAAAATGCACTTCAGAAAATGCAGATATGAAATGGGATTTTTTTTGCAAAAAAAAACAGCGTATGACGCCGTCCCCGAAACCGGGCCGAAAATCCGGTTTTTGGGAAATTGCCATACACTGTCTTATTATTTTAATCAAACGCAGCCCTGAGCCTTCATAGCCTCGGCAACTTTGAGGAATCCCGCAATATTTGCGCCCGCCATATAGTTGCCTTCCATACCGTACTCTTTAGCAGCCGATTCGCAAGCCTTAAATATGCTTACCATGATATCATGCAGCTTTGCGTCAACTTCTTCAAATGTCCATGAAAGTCTCTGTGAGTTCTGGCTCATCTCAAGACCCGATGTTGCAACACCGCCCGCATTTGCAGCCTTTGCCGGGCCGTAGAGCATGTTATTTTTGAAGTATGTTTCAATTGCTTCCGGTGTTGAAGGCATATTTGCACCTTCTGAAACCGCATAGCAACCGTTCTTAGCAAGAATTGCAGCGCTTTCGCCGTCGATTTCGTTCTGAGTTGCACACGGAAGTGCAATATCGCACGGAATTGTCCAGATACCCTTGCAGCCTTCTGTATAAGTCGCTGTCGGGTGATCCTTAACATACTCCTTAATTCTCTTTCTTTCAACTTCCTTCAGTTGTTTTACAGCCGCAAGGTCGATACCGTTTTCATCATGAATATATCCGTTTGAATCGGACAGCGCAATAACTTTTGCGCCCATTTCGGTAGCTTTTTCGGTTGCATAAATTGCAACGTTACCCGAACCGGAAATTACAACCTTCTGTCCTTCGAAACTCTTGCCGTTTGCCTTAAGCATTTCATTTGTGAAATAGCAAAGACCGTAGCCTGTAGCCTCTGTTCTTGCAAGAGAACCGCCGTATGTGAGTCCCTTACCTGTCAGAACGCCCGTAAACTCATTTCTCAATCTCTTATACTGACCGAACATATATCCGATTTCTCTTGCGCCCGTACCGATATCGCCCGCCGGAACATCGCAATCAGCACCGATGTGCTTTGAAAGTTCCGTCATAAAGCTCTGGCAGAAGCGCATAACTTCAGCGTCTGACTTGCCTTTTGGGTCAAAATCCGAACCGCCTTTGCCGCCGCCCATCGGCAGCGTTGTCAGTGAATTTTTGAATACCTGTTCAAAACCGAGGAATTTAATAATTCCGAGATATACCGACGGGTGAAGTCTTATGCCGCCCTTGTACGGTCCGATTGCCGAGTTATACTGAACTCTGAAACCGCGGTTAACCTGTACCTTACCGTTATCGTCTACCCACGGAACGCGGAAAATAATCTGTCTTTCCGGCTCAACAAGACGATCGATTACGCCCGCCTCAACAAGGTCGGGTCTCTTTTCAATAACAGGCTCGAGAGTTTCAAGAACTTCCGTAACCGCCTGAATAAATTCTGGCTCGCCTGCATTTCTTTTCTCAACGTTTTCAAGAACGCCGATTAAATATTCGTTTTTCATCTCTGTAACCTCCATTTGGTATAATATACCAATCTACTTGGTCGGCATATCCCATTAAAATTTGCTATATTATTATATAACATTTTTTTTCCGCTGTCAAGAGATTTACACATACAAAGATTATGTTTTTTTACATATCTTCGCTTACCAGCTTTGATACCGGAACGCCGAGCGCTTTTGCAATTTTATGCAAAGATTTTAAAGACGGCGCGTAAAATATATTAGGCGCCTCAAGCTGTGAAATAAAATTCAGCGACATACCCGTATATTCGCTCAGCTGTTCCTGCGTCATATCACTCATTCGTCTGTAGTACCCCACTTTAAGTCCGACTGTCATTATAAACATTTTGTATTCATGTTCATTATAATTTTCCATTTTACTCTCCATTCCGTCGCCGCCTGGCGACCCCAAATTATAACGCCGAAAAAAAACGCAGTCCGATTAATTTCCCGAGCGACACCGATCGATGTATAAACTGTCCCGCAAACCATGCGAAACATGCCGCGCATTTTTAACGTTATTCACTTTACTTCTTTTTTTATTTTATACTATTGACAAACAAGTTATTATTGTTTATAATTAAATAAAAGTACCGTAGAAATAAGTTTTACAGGTTTGTATCCTTTTTTGTCGAAACAAGTCGAAAATTTATAAAAAAAGAAATCGGTGCATAAACCGATTTTTTTGCAAGGAAAAAGCCGACAGTAATTCTGTCGGCTGTGCGGTGTTATTCTCTTATGCGTATAACCTATCTCAGGAAAAAGAAACAGTCAGGAATGCTTACTTAATTTGCAGTCTGATTCTGTCAGCAACCATGGCGATAAATTCAGAATTGGTCGGTTTTCCTTTGCCCGTATCGATTGTATAACCAAATATACGATTCATGGTCTCCGGCCTTCCCCTGCTCCACGCGACCTCGATGGAATGTCTTATTGCACGCTCCACTCGCGAAGATGTCGTGCTGTACTTCTTTGCAATGACAGGATAAAGCTGTTTCGTGATATAGTTTAAGAGTTCCATATTTTCAACAACCATCATGATGGCTGTACGGACATACTGATAACCTTTAATATGCGCCGGTACGCCAAGTTCGTGAATAAATTCCGTTACTAAGGATTCCAAATCATAAGACTTATCGTCGTCTACGGAAACAACTTCAAATCCTGTTCTTCCGGAACGTTTTCCGAAACTGCGGATTGTATCGTAAATTGCTTCCTCGGACTGTGGCTTGAGTAAAAAATATTCTGCACCGGCATCTTGCGCAGCGTTCATAATACGCCCACTTCCGGTAACTGAAATTGCAATGCACATAGGTTTTTTTGCAAGATGCGAGTTCGCCAGCTTTTGCAGCACACTGAGTCCGTCGCGTTTTGGCATAATTATGTCAACCAGCACAATGTCGGGTTTGACCTCCATTATCATGGCATATGCCTCTTCCCCATCATAAGCGGTTTCAACCGTTCCAATTTCGTCCTTAGTTCGCAAATATTCTTTCAAATTATCTGCGAATGCTTTGTTGTCATCTGCAATAAGTACAGAAAACTTATCCATCGTCTTTCCTCCTTTATACGTTATAGCCTAAAGAGGATTTCTCTGTACCTATTCTATTAAGTTTTTCAAAACGAAGATCTTTATAAACAAGTAAAAGATTCCCCTTTTCAAACCATTCTACCACAATTTACGTCAATAATCAATAGATTTTTAAAAATTTTTTTTATTTTTTTGGTAAAAACCTACATTCGACACAAAGTAACTTTTTTCATAATTTTTCCCCTTACAAATATTGACCGAAAGTCCCTAAAAACGACATTTGAGAATTTTTAATCAATCTTAAAAGTCATGTCAAGCATATTTTCGGCAAAAATTCCGTAGCCTTTTTTTGCGTCGTTAACAAATACATGAGTAACCGCTCCCACGAGCATATCATTCTGAATAATCGGACTTCCGCTCATTCCCTGAATAATTCCGCCCGTTTTTTGAATAAGCACCGGGTCTGTTACCGTTATAACAAATGATTTGTTGGAAATTCCCGGTACTTTTGATATTTTTGTAATTTCGATATCGTAAGCCTTTGTTCCGGCGCCGTCAATATCGCACAAAACCTTTGCGCTGCCCGTTTCAACCTGAAACCGTGATGCAACGGGTATCGCACCGCATTGCGGAATATTTTCGGCATGACCGTAAATTCCGATGCTGCAGTTTTCGGTAATTCTTCCTATAACTTTATCTTCAAAATCGCCGAAAAGTTCACCCGGTTCGCCGTTTTTCGCCTTATACGACCCTTTCACGCGGCAAGGGTTTACAGTACCCCTGCCCACCGTTAAAATCGTTTTCGTATCGCTGTCGCAAATGGCATGCCCCAGCGCACCGAAGGTGGAATTTTCGGGATTATAAAAGGTAAGCGTTCCTATTCCGGCGGTGGAATCTTTTACCCACAAGCCGACCTTGTAACAGTCGCTCTCGCGCGAATACGCCGCCTCAATATTAACGTTTATCATTTCGCCGCCGCGGACTATACCGAGTTCCGCTTTGCCGTCACAATCGTTAATTTTACGGCTGAACACGCTTGTGTCCGAAATTCCTTCGCCGTTTACCGAAACAATTCTGTCACCCGTCTCAATACCCGCTTTCGCTGCGGGACGGCATTTTTTGCCGCTTTTTTCCGTTACGTCTCCTACGCCGACCACCAGTACGCCGTCGGTGTGAACCTTAACACCGATCGCTTCGCCCGACGGGACAACGCAGAATCTCGGAGTGACAGAAACATTTACTGTTTTAATCGGAATAAAATTTAATAATTTTGCACAACAGTCAAACTCACCCGTCTGCTCCGTGCTTGCCTCACTCATTATTCCCCATCTGAAATCAAGCCGCGCCCCCTGCGTAACCGTAACATTTTCAGGAACGGCATTATATGCGGCTAAAAACGTTAAAATCGGTAATACTAATAAAAATTTTTTCGTTTGTTTCATTTTTTTAACCATTCCTTTCCGTGTCAGGTATAATCTCTGAAATCGAAATTACGTTATTAACTTAACCCATGAACGATTTAAAATACTGCAAAAGAAATTCATGTTTTGGCGGAAGTTTCAAAAAAATTATAGCTTTTTCCGAAAAAATGTGTTATACTATAGGAAATTAACAATTCCGGAGGAAAAAATGGCAGATTTAAGCAAACTTAATAATATGCAGCAGGAGGCGGCGCGCCGGATTGACGGACCCGTTCTTATACTCGCCGGCGCCGGCAGCGGTAAAACAACCGTTTTGGTCAACCGCATTGCGCATATGATTGAAGATGAAAATATAGAGCCGTATCGCATTATGGCTATAACATTTACAAACAAAGCGGCAAACGAAATGAAGGAGCGCGTTATGCGCGTGATAGGCGACGCGGCAAACGATATGTGGCTGTGTACGTTCCACTCGGCGTGCGTGCGTATTCTGCGCAGTCATATTTCGCAGCTGGGTTTCGGCTCGAGCTTTGTTATTTATGACACGTCCGACACAAAAACCGTGCTCAAGGAGTGTTACAAAGAGCTTGATATTGATGACAAAACTCTCCCCATGCGGGCGGTGATGTCGGTCATATCGAAAGCAAAAGACAACATGCTCGACCCGGCTATGTATCTTGCGGTAAACGAAAGTGATTTCAATGCGCGACGCATTGCGGAAATTTATGATTTATATCAAAAAAAGCTCAAAGCCAACAATGCGCTTGACTTTGATGATATTCTGTTTTTCACCGTGCGCCTGCTTTCGGAAAATCCCGATGTTTTGGAAAAATATCAAAATCGTTTCCAATATATAATGGTAGACGAATATCAGGATACCAATAATTCCCAATATATGCTGATAAGCATGCTTGCCGCAGTGCACCAAAACATCTGCGTTGTCGGTGACGACGACCAAAGTATATATAAATTCCGCGGCGCAAATATTCAGAATATTCTGAATTTTGAGGACACATTCCCCGACACAAAAGTGATAAAGCTTGAACAGAACTACCGCTCCACGCAGACAATTCTGGACGCGGCAAATGCCGTAATCCACAACAACCGTGAGCGCAAAGACAAGGCTTTGTGGACAGAAAACGGCCGCGGCGAAAAAATCCGTCTTTATAACGCGGAGACCGAGCGCGACGAAGGGGCATTCATAGCAAAAGAAATATCCGAGGCACGCATGCGCGGCGCGAATTATTCAGATTTCGCCGTACTCTACCGCACAAACGCACAATCGCGTGTAATAGAAGATGTTTTCCTCCGCAATGCAATCCCGTACAAGGTTGTCGGCGGACTTCGGTTCTATGACCGCAAGGAAATCAAGGACATAATCGCATACATGCGTCTTGTGCACAATCCCGACGACAGCCTGAGCTTTCAGCGCGTGATAAACGAGCCCAAGCGCGGCATCGGCGCAACCACAGTCGGCAAACTGAGCCGCATTGCGTCCGCCCACGGGACAAGCTGTTTCGAAATTGCACGAAACGCTCACATTTATCCCGAGTTATCAAGTGCGTCGGTAAAATTGGTAGAATTTTGCGAAATGATTTTATCCTTCCGTAAAACAGCCGAGACCGACTCTGTAAAAGCGCTTGCCGAGCGAATTTTGGCGGATTCCGGTTATATGGCGGCGCTTATTGCCGAAAACAGTGTTGAGGCAAAAACGCGCATTGACAACCTCGGCGAATTTTTGTCCGCCGTTGCCGAATACGAAAAATCGGAAGAAAGTCCCACGCTTGCCGGATTTTTGGAAAGCGTTTCACTTGTGTCCGACCTCGACGGTTATGACGATAACGAGGACGTTTGCGTACTTATGACAATTCATTCCGCCAAAGGTTTGGAATTTCCCACGGTTTTTCTTGTGGGAATGGAAGAAAATCTTTTCCCGTCGCTGCGTTCAATGGATAAGGCGGAGGATTTGGAGGAGGAGCGCCGTCTTTGCTACGTTGCAATAACGCGTGCGCGCGATATATTGTACATATCCGATGCACGCTCGCGCACACAGTACGGCAAGACCACGCATCAGGTTCCTTCACGCTTTTTGAAGGAGATACCCACAGAATATTTAGACGACCGTTCACCGCGGCATGCCGCACGCACATCGCATGCAATTCCCGGGGTTATACGCCCCGTCAATCACGCAAAAACGGAAATTTTCCGCAAGATTTCTGCCGCAGCGTCGGCGCCAAAAATCGAACTCGACTTTGCCCCCGGCGACAGAGTCCGCCACAAAAAATTCGGCGAAGGCACCGTTTCCGCCGTACAGCGCTTTGAAAAAGATGCGCTTATGGAAATTAAATTCGACAGCGGTGAAACCAAACGTCTGATGGCGGCAATGGCAAAACTGGAAAAAATTTAATCTTTTCTGAAAAAAACACTTGCAGTTTTTGAAAATATATAGTATAATGGTATAGTTGATATTTTAAATATTGGGCGATGATAACCGAGTCCTGTACGACGAAACACTGTGAACCTTGTCAGATGGGGAACCAAGCAGCAATAAGCAGACCGTTTTGTGCGATACAGATTAACTCGGTTTGAGCCTTAATGAAATCTGCCCCTTTATCAGGGGTTTTTAACTTTACCGCGAAAGGAGTATGGCATATGGCTTATCAGGCTCTTTACCGAAAATGGCGTCCGACCGTTTTTGAGGACGTCGTCGGTCAGGAACATATTACCCGCACTCTGCAAAATCAGATTGAAACGGGCAAAGTTTCGCATGCCTATCTTTTCTGCGGCACGCGCGGCACGGGCAAAACCACCGCAGCAAAAATATTTTCGCGTGCGGTAAACTGTCTTAACCCGAAAAACGGTTCGCCGTGTAACGAATGTGCTGTCTGCAAGGGTATTCTTGACGGCAGCATTATGGACGTTTACGAAATCGACGCCGCGTCCAACAACGGCGTAGACAATATCCGCGAAATTATTGATGACTCAAAATATGTTGCAACCGAGGCAAAATACCGCGTTTATATCATAGACGAGGTGCATATGCTGTCGGGCGGCGCTTTCAACGCTCTGCTGAAAACTCTGGAAGAACCGCCGGAATACGTAATTTTCATATTGGCTACAACCGAGGCGCACAAGGTACCGCAGACAATCCTGTCGCGATGCCAGCGTTTCGACTTTAAGCGCATAAACCCCGAAGATATCATCCGCCGCATGCGTGAAATCTCAATGGGCGACGGGCTTTCGATAACCGATGACGCATACCGCCTTTTGGCGCAGCTTGCCGACGGCTCCATGCGTGACGGATTATCTATTTTGGAGCGATGCATAGCAGCCGCCGGGACAAGTCTTACTTATGAATCGGTTACGGCAGCGCTCGGAATTGCAGGTAACGGCTTGCTCTTTCGCATGGCGGACTGCATAAATGAGCAGGATTCGCAGGGAATTCTTGAAATTATATCGAGCCTGATGAATGACGGCAAGGATTTACACGTTTTTATCGATAATCTTACGGAGCACTACCGCAATCTGCTTGTGTGCAAGGTTGCGGACAGCCCCGAAAAGCTGTTAAACCGCGATGCCGACGAAATAATAAAGCTGAAGTCACAGGCGGATAAAACCTCATTCGAAAAGCTTTCCAATGCCGCAGAGTCGCTTTCCAAGGCGCGCAGCGAGGCAAAATGGGTGAAGGAACCGCGTATTATTTATGAGCTGGCACTTTTAAAACTGGCAAAACCCGAACTTGACGCGTCCTACGACGCAATTTTGGACAGGCTCGCCGAATGTGAGGAAAAAATCAAAGACGGCATAACCGTTACAACGGTTGCCGCAGAACCGAAAGAAGAAAAAAAGCCCGAGCCGAAAAAGAAACAGCCTTCCGCACGGTTATTCGTGCCTGTCGACGTTTCGACTCTTACCGCGGAAACACCGGTGGTGGCAGCAGCGCGCCGCTGGGACAAAATCGCCCAGATGATTGCAAAAAAATATCCGCATGTTGCCGCGGCTGTCATTAACAGACCGCTTACCATCGACGGCGAAGGACTTATTTTAATATACAGGCAAAATGAAATGATGTTAAAACGCATCGCGTCAACATTTTCAAAACAAATTTCAGATGTGGTAAAACAGGCGTCCGGCACCGACTTTGTGATAAAAACGGCGTTTTACGAAGATATCGAAGGCAGCATAATTGATTTTTGGAAAATCGGCAGCGGCGAAAAACAAGCCGAAGGCGAGCCGATTGACCCTATCGACCGTCTGCAGCAGAATTTTTCCGAAATTGTTGAAATCACAGACGAATCGGAATTTGTGGGTTATGACCCCTCGGACGATAATTTTACTCAGTCGGAAATCAATGAAACCCCAGATGACGATGAGGACGATGATGAATTTCTTACCGATGAAGAAAAAAAATCGGAAGAATAAATATGTTTATCAATTGCAGATTTCTGCAAATAATATAATTATGAAATCAAAGGAGAATTTAAAATGGGAAAGTATAAGGGATTCGGCGGAAGCGGAATGAACCAGAACAAAAAGGTATCAAATGTTGTGAAACAGGCTCAAATCATGCAGGAGCGCATGGAAGCCGTTCAAAACGAAGTGGAACAGAAAACCGTTGAGGCAACTGCCGGCGGCGGTGCCGTTACGGTTGTTGTAAGCGGAAAGAAAGAGGTTCAGTCAATTAAAATCAAACCGGAGGCGGTTGACCCGGAAGATGTTGAAACTCTTGAAGATTTGATTATGGTTGCCGTAAACGATGCAATCAAAAAGGCGGAAGATTTAATGGCGGAAGGTATGAGCGAAATCACCGGCGGAATCAGTATCCCCGGATTATTCTAAGGAGTACGGTATGTATTCACCTAATATCGAAGGACTTATCGAGCAATTTGCGCAGCTGCCTGGGATAGGCAGAAAAAGCGCGGAGCGAATAGCCTTTTATATTCTTGATATAATGTCTGAGCAAGATGCCGAAAGCATGGCTCAGGCTATTTCGCTTGCAAAAAAATCAGTCGCATTTTGCGAGATTTGCCAAAATCTTACCGACACATCGCCCTGCCCGATTTGTTCGTCGGAAAAACGCGATAAATCCATTATATGCGTTGTCGAAGAACCTAAAGATGTAGCCGCAATTGAGAAAACGGGGCGGTACAACGGTCTTTATCACGTTCTGCACGGTGCGATTTCGCCCATTGACGACATCTCGCCCGATGATATAAAAATCAAGGAACTGCTTGTCAGATTATCCGCAGACGAAGTCAAAGAGGTCATAATGGCAACCAATCCGACCGTAAACGGCACCGCAACAGCCGTATATATTCAGCGCCTTTTGAAGCCCATGGGCATCAAGGTTACGCGGATAGCGCACGGCATACCGATAGGCTCCGACATTGAATACGCAGACGAGCTTACAATTTCCAAGGCTATCGAAGGCAGAACGGAAATGAATTAATTTGCCAAAAAAATATATAAAAACACTTGCAAATTGTTAAAATATGTGATATACTAATAAATGGTGTGTTATTGCATCAAATTTTTGAAGAAGGAGGAATTTTGATGAAGGAAGGAATTCATCCCGAATACAAGCAGACTACTATCAGATGTGCTTGCGGCGAGGTAATCGAAATCGGTTCAACAAAGGAAAATATCCAGGTTGAAATCTGTTCAAAATGCCACCCGTTCTACACAGGTAAGCAAAAGCTTGTAGATACAGGCGGACGTGTTGAGAAATTCAACAGAAGATTTAACCGCAAATAGTTTTTATTTGTAAAACCAATTTTGAAATTTAAGCCAAACCTGCACTTGGATAACCGAATCACCAACGGTTTCTCAGTGTACGGCGATTATTTGTATTATAGGAGGTGACACTATGACAAAGGAACGTAAACAGGAAATTATTGCCGCTTACGCAACTCACGAGGGCGACACAGGTTCTCCCGAAGTACAGATTGCTCTTCTTACAGAAAGAATTAATCATCTTAATGACGAGCATTTGAGCTTCCACAAGAAGGATAACCACTCAAGACGTGGCCTTCTGATGATGGTTGGTAAGAGAAGAAATCTTATGAACTACCTGAAAACTCAGGACATCGAAAGATACCGTGCGCTTGTTGCTAAGCTCGGTCTTAGAAAATAGTATGATATGTTTATGGGCAGGCAATTATTTTTGTTTGCCCATATTTGCATATACGGAGGTATTTATTTAGCACATAAACGGAGCGTACAAATTTTGTACTTTGCGTTTATTTGCTAATACGTATCTCCGAAAATATAAATTTTTAAGGAGTAAAACTATGTTCAAAAAATTTGAAACAGAACTTGCAGGCAGACCGCTCGTTATCGAAACGGGTAAAATGTGCTGTCTCGCAAACGGACATTGTCTTGTCCGCTACGGTGACACCGCCGTAATGGTAAATGTTACCGCATCAAGAACCCCGAGAGAAGGAATCGACTTCTTCCCTCTTTCGGTTGACTATGAAGAAAAACTCTACTCGGTAGGTAAAATTCCGGGCGGCTACATTAAACGTGAGTCAAAACCCTCGGAAAAAGCTATTCTTACGTCGCGCTGCATCGACAGACCGATAAGACCTCTTTTCCCTTCCGATTTGAGAAACGACTGTACGGTTGTTGCAACGGTTCTCTCCGTTGAACAGGACAACCCCCCCGAAGTTGCCGCAATGATCGGTACTTCCATCTCATTGTCGATTTCCGATATTCCGTGGAACGGACCTATCGGCGCGGTTTGGCTCGGCTTGGTTGACGGCGAATACGTTATCAATCCGACGGTAGCACAGCGCGAAAAATCGGAAATGCACGTAACCCTTGCCGGCACAAAAGAAAAAATCGTTATGATTGAAGCCGGCGGAAACGAAATTGACGAACAGGTTATGCTGGACGGCATCAAATTCGCTCACAAGGAAATTATTAAAATCTGCGAATTTATCGAATCAATCAAAGCTGAAATCGGCAAGCCGAAATTCACATACGAGCCGCATACAATTGACAAGGATTTGTGGGACGCGGTTAAAGAACTTGAATACGAAAACATCAAGCACGCCCTCGATACCGATGATAAAAACGTCCGCGACGAGCGCATGGGCGTGATTGAAGATGAAATTAACGAAAAATTATCGGATCAGTTCCCCAACCTGTCGGAAACTCTCGGCGAACTTCTGTACAAAATGCAGAAGGAAATCGTTCGTGCATGGCTCGTTGAAGGCAAGCGTGTAGACGGCAGAGGTCTTGATGAAATCCGCCCGCTTTCCGCAGAAGTTGACTTGCTCGCAAGAACACACGGCTCGGGACTTTTCACCCGCGGTCAGACACAGGTAATGACTGTTGCAACTTTGGCTCCGCTTGCGGAAATGCAGCGTCTTGACGGAATTGACACCGAAGAATCAAAGCGCTACATGCATCACTACAATTTCCCGTCATACTCTGTCGGCGAAACAAAACCGTCGCGTGGCCCCGGCCGTCGTGAAATCGGTCACGGTGCACTTGCCGAGCGTTCACTCGTTCCGGTACTTCCTTCCGAAGAAGAATTTCCGTACGCAATAAGAACCGTTTCGGAAGTTTTATCGTCAAACGGCTCAACGTCACAGGGTTCTGTATGCGGTTCTACGCTCGCTCTTATGGCTGCCGGCGTTCCGATTAAGGCTCCCGTTGCAGGTATCTCATGCGGTCTTATAACCACCGAAAACGGCTTTACAACAATGGTTGATATTCAGGGACTTGAGGACTTCTACGGCGAAATGGACTTCAAAGTTGCCGGAACAAAAAAAGGTATCACCTCTATTCAGGTGGATATCAAAAATGACGGTTTGCCTTATGAAGTAATATGGGAAGCATTCCAGAAAACGAAAAAAGCAAGAGCATATATAATTGATGAAGTATTGCTGAAAGCAATTCCGGCTGTACGCGATCACCTCTCCCCGTACGCACCGAAGGTATCGACAATGCATATTGACATCGATAAAATCCGTGACGTAATCGGACAGGGCGGCAAAGTAATTCAGAAAATCGTTGCTGACACCGGCGCTAAAATCGACATCGAAGAAGATGGAACAATCCACATCTTTGCGGTTGATCAGGAATCGGGCGATGCCGCACGCGAGGCTATTGAGTTTATAGTTAAAGAGCCTGAGGTCGGCGAAGTTTATGAAGGTACGGTAAAAACAATAACTGATTTCGGTGCATTTGTTGAAATACTCCCGGGCAAGGACGGACTTTGCCACGTTTCAAAGCTTGATTACAAACGTGTTGAAAATGTTGAAGATTACGTTAAAGTCGGCGATAAACTGACAGTAAAGGTAATGGAAATCGACAGTAAGACGGGCAAAATAAGCCTTTCGCACAAGGACACAATGCCCAAACCGGAAGGATATGAAGAACGCCCTCCGCACCGCGAGCCGAGACATGACGGAAATCACGGTGGAAACCGTGGCGGCAGACGCCCCGAACATTCGGGGAGCCGTCCGCACAACAACGGTGGATATCAAAGACAGGAACAATCCGCGCCCAAGCATGATGTACCAAAAGCGGAGCCTGTAAAAGCCGAATCGGCACCCACTCCCGAACCCGCTCCTGTTGAAAAACATGAGGACAAAGGCGGATTCTTCAGCAAAATATTTAAATAATCGAATATTAAAAAGTGGCTGCGGCAAAGATTTTACCTTGCCGCAGCTTTTTACTGTGAAAAATCAATCTGTTTTTGCCGAAATCGACAAATATTATGAATTTTCCGCACAAAATATTCAAATATTCCAAAACAAAACATTAAATATTATTTTAAGCAGTTATTTTCCGTTTTCCTCCCGTTTTTTCAATAAAAAAAATAAAGAAATCTATAATATTTTATACCATTCTGACGCATTATGTTGTATTATGAAAAAAAATGTCGAATAGTGCGCACGAATGTGTGCAAATTTTGTAAATTTTTCTTGACACAGCAAAAAAAATGTGGTAAATTGTATTTACAAACCGAAGGGAGGGAAGTGAATATATGAACAACAGCGAATTATTATGTAAGCTGCGCGCAGAATTTGACGAGATAATCAACAGCATCAGTTTCACGGAACTGGCTTCCCCCGCGCTTGTCGAACAAGCTCTGCGGCTTGAACTGCGCTTAAGCGACATTCAATAATTTACCACAAAAGTTCCCATACCCTTCGGACGCTTAAAACCGTTCGAGGGGTATGGGATTTTGCTATGCTCTTTTATATAATTTTGTCAAATGTGCGATATTGTACGAAATGCCTTCATGCAATGCGCCTTTTTTAATTCTGAAACTCCAGTTTTCTTCATTTGCCGTCGAAGGCGTGTTCATTCGTCTGCCATAGCCCAAGTAGTCCTGAATAGGGATTATTGCTGTTTTTGCGCGGCTTGCAAGCACCGTCCGTATCATCGCAGCCGGCACCCACTCATCTGTCGCGACATTGAGATAGTCGCGGATAAATTCTTTATTTGTCTCATTATGATACCAGCCAATCAGCGTGTCGTTGTCATGCGTGCCGGTGTACGCAACGCAATTTTCATCATAATTATACGGTAAATACGGATTATCATTGTACGGGTCAAAAGCGAACTGCAAAATTTTCATTCCCGGAAAACCGCACTCTTTCAGCAGTTCATGCACCCCCTCGGTCAGATGCCCCAAATCTTCCGCAATTATTTTCACATCTGGATCGTGTTTTTTTATTGCCTTAAACAATGCCATTCCTGGACCTTTTTCCCATACACCGTTTTTGGCGTTTTCGTCCTCGGCATTGATTGCATAATATGCCTCAAAACCGCGGAAATGGTCAAGCCGTATAACATCATACATTTTTCGGCTCGCCGAAATGCGGCGTATCCACCATACATAACCGCTCTGACGGAGCGCCTTCCAATCATAAAGCGGATTTCCCCAAAGTTGTCCCTCCATGCAAAAAGCGTCCGGCGGACAACCCGCAACTTTTTTGGGTTTTCTGTTTTTGTCAAGTTGGAAAAAGCTCATATTTGTCCATACATCTGCCGAATCCAGTGACACATAAATCGGTATATCGCCTATAATTTCTATCCCGTTTTCATTGGCATAATTTTTAAGCGCACTCCATTGCTTGAAGAAAATGTACTGTTCAAATTTGTAAAATTCGACCTTGTCCCATAATGCGGCTGAATATTTTTTTATTGCCTCCGGTTTGCAATTTCTGATGTCGTCTTCCCACTCATACCAAGGCATGCCTTCAAAATGCTCTTTTAAAGCCATGTACAGCGCATATCCGGCAAGCCAATAGTCATTTTCAACCTCAAATTGAGTGTACTTTCCGTCAATGTGAAACCGTGAAAATGCCTTTTTCAAAATTTCCGGTTTGTACGCTTTCACCGCCGCAAAATCCACCTTTTCACAGTCTGCGCCGAAGAAAATCCCGTTCAGTTCATCGCGGTATAAAAGCCCGTCCGTTATAAGCTCATCAAGGTCAATCAAAAGCGGATTTCCCGCAAACACGCTCGGACTTTGGTACGGCGAATTACCGAACTCTGTCGGATTGAGCGGTAAAATCTGCCAGTATTTCTGCTCCGACTTCTTTAAAAAATCCACAAATTCATAAGCCTCTTTGCCTATGGTGCCGATTCCGTAATCCGATGCGAGGCTTGAAATATGCATTAAAACTCCTGCTTTTCTCATAAAAATCCTCCATTCCGCCGCCGTCCGCGGCACATAAACATGAAAAGAAGCAAGCTGCTCGTCCGTCCGACGAATATTGCTTATCTATATTGTAACATATTATTCGGAAAATTGCAAAAATATGTTGAAATTTTTTTAAAAATAATGTAAAATATAATGTAGAAATTCCGTATTGTTTACATATTATGAATAAAACGGCGGAAAATCCAAAAAATTAAAGCAGACAGAAAGGTGATACTATGAATATTTGTGTATACGGTGCGGCAAGCAACCTTATTGATAAAAGTTTTATCGAGGCTTCGGAAAATCTCGGATACAAAATGGCACAGCGCGGGCATGCACTGGTTTACGGTGCGGGCGCGCAGGGCGTGATGGGCGGAACGGCTCGCGGCGTTGAACGCGGCGGCGGAAAAATTATCGGAATTGCGCCCTCATTTTTCAATGTCGACGGCATGATTTTTGAAAATTGCACCGAACTCGTGCGCACGGAAACCATGCGCAGCCGCAAAGAGCTCATGGAAAAACGTTCCGATGCCTTTATAATGGCGCCCGGCGGCATCGGCACATTCGATGAATTTTTTGAAATGCTGACGCTCAAACAGCTTTCCCGCCATACAAAAGCCATGGCAATTTACAACGTAAACGGTTATTTTGACGATTTTATCAATTTTATACGCCATGCTATGGATGAGAATTTTATCAAAAAAGAGTGTGAAGAACTTTACAGAGTTTTTGACAATATTGACGAAATGCTCGACTACATCGAGGGTTACAAGCCTGTCGATTTGAACATTCTCCGATTCAGAAATATCTGACCGTAACGGACTGCAGCGCATATTCTTCACACCGATGTGCGGCTTGCAGTCCCTTTTTTTCAAAATTTGACAAATAACATTGCCAAAACAGAAAAAATGTGGTATGATATATATAATAGAAAATTAAATTTTGAGGTGTTAATGTGAAAAGAATGTTATTTACCTCGGAATCAGTCACAGAGGGACACCCCGACAAAATCTGCGACTGCATTTCCGACTCGATTTTAGATGAAATTTTAAAGAAAGACCCCAATGCGCGTGTTGCATGCGAAACGACATGCACAACAGGCGTAATTTCTATTATGGGCGAAATCTCAACAAGCTGTTATGTTGATTTTCCGAAAGTTGCGCGAAAAGCCGTGCTTGATATCGGCTACGACCGCGCAAAGTACGGCTTTGACGGCAACACATGCGCCGTGCTGACTTCAATAGACGAGCAGTCGCCCGATATTGCAATGGGTGTTAATGAAGGACTTGAAAATAAAAACGGCGCGGACGATATTGAAAATTCGACCGGTGCGGGCGACCAGGGCATGATGTTCGGTTACGCATGTAACGAAACTCCGGAGCTTATGCCGATGCCGATTTCGCTTGCGCACAAGCTTGCAAAAAAGCTTACTGAAGTCAGAAAATCGCATCACCTTGACTATCTGCGTCCGGACGGCAAAACACAAGTTACGGTTGAGTACATCGATGACAAGCCTGTTTCGGTTGACACGATCGTAATTTCAACGCAGCACTCCCCCGATGT
Organism: uncultured Clostridia bacterium; assembly: GCA_934487205.1. GTDB lineage: Bacteria > Bacillota > Clostridia > UBA1381 > UBA1381 > UBA1738. The sequence continues at coordinate 14,565 of CAKSRS010000014.1, read as the reverse complement.
CTCTCTTGACAAAATCAAAAGCGATTTAATCCGTGAAGTTATACAAACGACGGTTCCGCAAAATCTGCTGACCGAAAACACAAAATATTTTATCAATCCGACCGGACGTTTTGTTGTCGGCGGCCCGCAAGGGGATTCCGGATTAACCGGCAGAAAAATTATTGTTGACACATACGGCGGATATGCACGTCACGGCGGCGGTGCCTTCTCCGGCAAAGACCCGACAAAGGTTGACCGCAGCGCCGCATATGCCGCACGCTGGGTTGCGAAAAATATTGTTGCGGCGGGTCTTGCCGACAAGTGTGAAGTTGAACTTGCATACGCAATTGGCGTAGCGCACCCCGTTTCTGTAATGATTGATACGTTCGGCACGGGCAAGGTAGAGGAGGACAAGCTTTCCGACGCGGTTTGCAAGGTGTTCGACCTCCGTCCGCACGCTATTATCAAGGCGCTTGACCTGAGGAAACCGATTTATAAGCAACTGTCCGCATACGGCCACATGGGACGCGAGGATTTGGGCGTTTCGTGGGAAAAAACCGACAAGGTTGACGAATTGAAAAAAGCATTGATGTAATTATGTTACGTTTCAAGTTACAGCAAAATGAGTTCATTTTGCTGTAACTTTTTTTATTTTGAAAATTAATCAATATAAAGTATAAGGCTTGAATAAAATGAAGATAATAACAATAATACCTTCAGAAAGGAAGAAATTTTATGAGTAACAAAACAGGTGAAAACAAGGTATTCGGCGTACTTCAGCGCGTGGGCAGAAGTTTCATGTTCCCGATAGCGCTGCTCCCGGTAGCGGGACTTATGCTCGGCATCGGTTCGTCCTTTTCAAATCAGACAACCGTTGCGAAATACGGTCTGGAATGGCTGCTTGGACAGGATACCTTTTTATACGGGGTTTTAACCATATTTTCCGATGTGGGAAACGTTATATTTAACAATCTGCCGCTTATTTTCGCAATGGGCGTCGCGCTCGGAATGGCTAAAAAGGAGAAGGAAATCGCCACGCTGTCCGCGGCAATCGCATTCCTCGTCATGCACGTTACAATTTCCGCGCTTTTGACGATAACGGGCAGCGCAGACAGTCTGGCAGACGGCGCCGTTGCCGATGTTCTCGGCATAACTACGCTTCAGATGGGCGTATTCGGCGGAATCGTTGTCGGTCTCGGCGTCGCAGCACTGCATAATAAATTTTACAAAATCGAACTGCCGCAAATGCTCTCATTTTTCGGCGGTACGCGTTTTATACCGATTATTTCCACTCTCGTTTTTACCCTGGTCGGCATAGCAATGTACTATCTGTGGCCGATTATACAAAACGGAATTTATGCCCTCGGTAATCTCGTTACCGGCGCTGGATATTTCGGCACGCTGATTTACGGTTTCATCGAACGTGCGCTTATTCCGTTCGGTCTGCACCACGTGTTCTACCTTCCCTTCTGGCAGACAGGTCTCGGCGGAACACAAATCATAGACGGCGTCAGTGTTTCGGGCGCACAAAATATATTCTTTGCTGAGCTTGCCTCGCTGAACACCACCCGCTTTACCGTCGATGCCGCTCGATTTATGACAGGAAAATTCCCGTTCATGATGTTCGGTCTGCCCGGCGCGGCGCTTGCCATGTATCATTGTGCACGCCCCGAAAAGAAAAAAATTGTCGGCTCTCTGCTGTTTTCAGCCGCGCTGACAAGCTTTCTGACGGGAATTACCGAACCGCTTGAATTTACATTTCTGTTCGTTGCGCCCGTTCTGTACTACGGCATACACTGCGTATTAGCCGGACTGTCCTTCATGCTTATGCATATCCTCGGCGTAGCCATCGGCATGACATTCTCCGGCGGGCTTATCGACTTTATGCTGTTCGGAATAATGCAGGGACAGGCAAAAACACACTGGATTTATGCGGTATTTGTCGGCATTGCATACTTTTTCATCTATTATGTCCTGTTCCGTTTCGCAATTCAGAAAATGAATTTGAAAACGCCCGGACGTGAAAACGACAATGAAGAAACAAAACTATACACCAAAAGTGATTATAAAGATAAAAAATCCGGCGGAAACAATGCTCAGGCGGAAATGATTCTGGAAGGTCTCGGCGGAAGGGAAAACATTTCCGACCTCGATTGCTGCGCAACCCGTCTGCGCGTAACCGTAAAGGATTTATCAAAAGTCACGGAAGCGACGCTCAAACGCAGCGGCGCGTCGGGCGTAATCAAGCACGGAAACGGTGTTCAGGTTATCTACGGTCCGAAAGTCACGGTTATAAAATCTCAGATCGAGGACATACTGTGATTAAAAAGCTCAGGCATCTCCCCTATGCCTGAGCCGTACATATTTTTTAATCAAAAGGGGTTTACAATATGAATAAAGTTGAAATCTGCGGAGTAAACACATCGAAATTGCCCACACTGAGCCGTGAGGAAAAAGAACAGTTATTCATCAAAATAAAACAGGGCGACGAGCAAGCGCGCGAAAAATTTATCCATGGCAATCTCCGTCTTGTTTTGAGCGTGATACAGCGATTTTCCAACCGAGGCGAGAATGCCGACGATTTGTTTCAAGTAGGCTGCGTGGGGCTTATAAAAGCAATCGACAATTTTGATTTATCGCAAAACGTGCAGTTTTCAACCTATGCCGTACCCATGATTATCGGCGAAATCCGCCGATATCTGCGCGATAATAACTCAATCCGCGTAAGCCGTTCCTTAAAGGATATAGCCTATAAAGCTCTTTACGCAAAGGAAAATCTCATGAACAAAAATTCCAAGGAACCGACTTTCGCCGAAATTGCGGAAAAGCTTGATATTCCGAAAGAAGATATCGTCTTTGCGTTGGACGCAATCGCCGAACCCGTAAGTTTGTATGAACCCGTTTATCATGACGGCGGCGAGGCAATTTATGTCATGGATCAGGTTAAAGACGCCAAAAATACCGACGAAAACTGGCTGCAGAACATTGCAATTTCCGAAGCTATGAAACACCTGGGCGACCGCGAAAAGCACATTCTTAATCTGCGTTTTTTTCAGGGTAAAACGCAGATGGAAGTCGCGGACGAGATAGGAATTTCACAGGCACAGGTATCACGCCTTGAAAAAAACGCCCTTAAGCATATGCGAAAATATATATAAAAAATGAGCTGAATTTCAGCTCATTTTTTATATATGTCTGATATTTCGGAATTAGCCTTTTAAAATATCGGGAATATTATCCCATTCCGTGTTATACTGAACATAAGCGGTCTCGCCGCTTTTATACTCAATATGCAGCTCGGCATTACAGTTGAATCCATTACGGTTTTCATATAATTTACCGATATTATCGTAAATTTCCGCAATTTTTTCCGGTTCGGTTATGTTGACGTCGTCACGAATTGCCTCGCCATCACGCTTGTCATAAAAATCAATCCACACACTTTGAACATCTTCCGCCTTGTTAAGATTATCAAACCGTCCGAGTTCGGTAAGCAGCGCAAGCGTGTTCGTATAATCTTTATGCACCTGATAAGTTTCGGTAATCATCGGAATTTTATCCGACGGAATCGGTTTTCCGTTTTTGGCATACACAGCGTCCGGGCGTTCATATTGAATAGCAATCGACGTCATTTCCCTTGAACGGTATGCATAGCTCTCATATGAACTATTTTGCGCATCTTTCCGCAAAGCCTCCATAATTCGGTTAATCGTTTCCGTGTCGTTTGCATAATATTCCATCGCGTCTTTTGCCCTTATATCTTTTATTATAACCATATTGATGTTGCGCTTGATGTCCTTCAAGATCGGCAGATATGCCTTTCGTACCGGTTCGCTTTCCACTATCGGCTTTAACAGTTCCTTCTGCTCTGTCATATTGACATGGTATGCGCGGACAAGTTTTCTTCCGTTTGCAAGATTATACGTTATTTGGAAATAATCGTCCGCTTCGTAATTGCGGTGTTTAACCAAATCCTTGTGCAGCTTGGTTATATTCTTTATATCCTCACCATCTGTCAGCAGAGCGCCGATTTGGTCATCTTTATATGTTATTTCTCCGCCGTCTATAGCAAAATACCGTGGTGCCGAATTTGTGCTGATTGCGTCGTTTGTGAGTCCAATTGATTCTATCGAATTTTCGCTCGGCACGCGCTTTTCAAATCCGGAAACATCAAACTTAAATCCGAGCCATACAACGCATATTGCCGCGCAGAAAATGATTGCGGGCCTTATTGCGCTTTTCACGCGCAGACTTTTCTTCATCAGCATTTCCGCTGCAACTATACCGACAACGCCCAGCGGAATAAACAGGAATATATTTGTCATATCCCACATTTCGCCGAGATATATGTAGCCGAAACCGCCGATATACAGTGCGGCGCAGTAAACAAAAATCGGGCGAAGTTTTGGGAATGCCAGCACTTCATTGTGATTTTCAAGCTTTCTTATGCGATAGAGCCACATGGCAACCGCAAGGAAAACCAATGCAAAAATTATATATTTCACTATATTCCACGGCGACAGCCAAAACTCTCTCGGCAAAACGTACAGGAACTTCGTAACATTCCTGCTTGCATTGCCGCAATAGCCGTAAAGCTGCTGCGAAAAGAAATAATATAAAAATTCCTCCGTTATAACCGGCACCACAGCAATAACGCCAGTCAGAACCAGCGCCGCAACATTGTTGCCCGTCAGCATAGTAACCGCCGCTGTCCCGCTGAACGCAAGCAGCGAATAGGTAAAGCACATTACCATCATCATCAAAAGATGCAAAAGGCGGAAATTTACCCCCGCCGTACTTACGGCATGATAAATCAGCATAACCGCCGTATTTGCCGCAAGCGGCAAGGTGAACAGCGTCAATCCCGCAAGAAAATGTGTTACGAAAAATGTTTCCCGCTTTATCGGCAGTCCATGCATCGTGGCAACTGCTTTCGATGAATTAAGATACGAAAACAGGAATATCGCAAGCGCCGCCGGAATTATCATCGCAAAAAACGTCGGGACATATATATAGTCCATAATTATGGATTGATTAAAACTCAAATCTCTCGCATAACGCGCGGAATAATTCGACAAACTTTCCATAATCGGAAACGTAAAACTTAAGAAAATAAATATCGTCTCGAGCACCGAAATCCACCAAAGCCGTTTCATGTCCGAACGGTAAATACTCTTATTAAAGAATGATGTTTTCAAATTCATTGCCCAAACCTCCCAACTCATAAATAAATACTTCTTCAAGCGTAAGCGGAAGAATATCGCAGATAAGCGGTTTCGCATAGCTTATCTTTTCCATAATATCCTCTGACGAACCCCTGACAATCAATGTGCAAACGCTGCCGAACTGCTCTTTGTGCAGAATATTTATCTGCGTCGTAAGCGTTTCGGGGAATCCGCCTTCAAAAGCCGTCTGCACCTTATGTATGTTGCCCTTCACATCGTCAAGAGCGCTTTCCAAGACGATTTTTCCGTTATACATTATTCCAACATGGTCGCATATATCTTCAAGTTCACGCAGGTTGTGGCTTGATATCAGCACAGTTGTTCCGCGCTCCGCAACGTCTTGAAGAATAAGTTTCCATACATTCCGGCGCATTATCGGATCAAGCCCGTCCACCGGCTCGTCCAAAAGCATTACGTCCGGCATAGATGAAATCGCAAGCCAGAATGCAACCTGTTTCTGCATACCCTTTGACAGTCGCCGCACTCTGCGGTTTACGTCCATTCGAAAAACATATTTTAAGCTGTTAAATCTGTCCCAGCTCCAATCAGGATATATCCCGGCATAAAATTTCGCCGTCTCGATTATAGAATAAGTGGGATAAAAAAACAAATCGTCACTTATAAACGTTACCTTTTTCTTAATCTGTGTGTTTTCATAAATCGGCTCTCCCTTTACCAAAACCTCGCCGCTGTCCTGCGTATAAATCCCGGCAATATGCTTTAATATTGTTGTTTTTCCCGCACCGTTCGGACCCACAAGTCCGTACACGCTGCCTTTTTTTACATGAATATTAAGCTTGTCAAGCGCTTTGAAGTCGCCAAAATTTTTGCAGACATTATTAATCTGTATCATACCCTCATTCCTTTCCGTTTGAAAATATCATCAACATGCACCTTGATTTCATCGGCATCGGCACCCAAAAATATGAGTTCTTTCAAGATTGCATCAAGACTGCCCATAGCTGCCGCGCGCCCCACGCTGTTCTCCGTTAAATCCGCATGCTTTGCAACAAAACTGCCGCGCGCCGGCTGAGAATATATGTAACCCTCATTCTCAAGCTCCTTATACGCCTTTTGGATTGTGTTCGGATTTATCGCAAGCGTCATCGCCAGCTCACGCACCGACGGAATTTTGTCATTCTCCTTTAAAATTCCGCCGATAATTAATTCCTTAAACCGTCCTTTTATCTGCTCGTACAGCGGTCTCCTGTCACTCATGTCCAACTGAAACATGCATCGCACCTCCTTTGCACTATCTGTACTAATACATATAATACAGTATAAAATAATATTTGTCAATAGAATTTTTAAAAAAAGTGCAAAAAAATTTTAAAAGGCTGTAAAAAGCGCATTATAACGCCGTTTACAGCCTTATCATCAAATTGTTAAAATTCCGTCGGGCGATTCAAGCAAAATCTGTATATCTTCTTCCCTTCCGTTTTCCGAGTTAATATAAATCAGGAAATTTCGTCCGCCGGCAGTGCCTTTAAATTCATAACACAAGACTTCCCGCTTTGAATCCTTCGGAATAAGCGCTGTGTTCACGCTGTCAATACTCAACCGCGAGCTGACCTTCGCGCGTGCCTGCTGTTTGGATAAAACCGGCGTGCGGATATCGCGCTTTGTATGATTCATGATATATCCGTTTGCCTCCATACCGATAATTTCGCCGTTATCGAGCGCAACTTTTACCTTAATCAAATCGGAATAACATGTTACATTATTTTGGCGATATGCAAAATTCACCGTCGCTACGCCGTTTTTCTTTTCGTAGTAGCTGTTTTGCATGTCTTCATATCCGCTTGACGAAAGATATTCTTTTGCACTCTCAATTGCGTCATCAACCGACAGTTTTTCCGAATGTATGCGTCGGTTTTGCAGGAAATAGACGATATGTCCGCCCTTTTTCGTTATACTTGTGCAGATTTCGCTGCCGCTTTTTGTGCATTTAAACATATACGCGTCCATGTTGGAATTTTCCGTTTCGTTTATAAATGTGACATATTTTTCGTCAACACCGAATATATCCGCAACCTTTTTTGCCGCGTCATCTTTTGATATCGCATGCTCGTTTTCCAGCATTTTCGGACTTTGATTTTCAATATGCTCCGAGAACGGACCGTCATATATCAGCGATGGATATTCGCCGAACTTTTTTTCAATAGCCGAGAACGGATCCTCATTCGCGGCATAAACCACGCGCTGTGCCGAAATATGTGCGTTTGAACCGAATCTTAGCGTCCCGTTATACACATTTTTTGACAAATCGCCAAGCGACTGATTCAGCGTGGTCGCATACGAGCCGAGCGAGCTTAGGCTTTCATATTCCTTCTCAGAAATAGTCTTTTTATCAATAAGACTTTGACTCAGCGTGTAGGTGTAATCACCTACCTGTGACAGAAATTTTTCCGTTTTGTCCAGCTGAACCTCTGTTATCGGCAATTGTGCAAGACACGCCTTCGCCGCACTCGCCTGCACCGAAAGTTCCTGTGAAATCGACGCCATCTCCCCCGCAGATGTCGCAACCATGCCCTTTGCGAGTAAGGTGTCGATGTCGTCAACATAATCGGTCAGTTCAAAAAAAGCACGCTTGTAAGTATCTTCAAGACTCTGACGATATGCCCTTGCACTGAAAAACTCATAAATCCCGAAAGTACACAAAACAACAGCAATTACGCTGAAAAGCCAGTATATATTATATTTCTTCATAAATCCTCCTATTTGCAAAAGCGGTGCTTGCCTATCTGAATAATAAGTGGGCGCGACCAAATCCATTTATTCGTAGCCGTTTCCGGGTTAAAATAATAAATTGCGCCGTAAGTGGGGTCCCAGCCGTTCATTGCGTCTTGACAAGCCTTATATACGGTGGAGTTTTCGGCAATCGGTTCGTTGATTTGCCCGTCCGAAACTGCGGTAAACGCGCCCGGCTGATAAATCACACCGGAAATTGTATTTGGAAAAGACGGGTGCTTTACTCTGTTCAAAATTACCGCCGCAACGGCAACCTGTCCCTCATATACCTCACCGCGCGCCTCGCCGTTTACGGCTCTTGCCAAAAGCTGAACATCGCCCGCCGAACGCTGCGTCTCGGCAGCCGTATCCGCCGAAAGCCAACGGAACGCACCGAATGTCACCGCTGAAACAATTACGAGAGAAAGCGCACAGATTTTTAAATGTTTCATAATAAATTTCATAGCCTTTCTGTCCGCAGGAATAGGAAATGCGGCTTATTGCGGACAGATAAGCGCATGCCGCGCCGCGCATAAATTTGCGGCGTGTTTACGGCTTTATCTTTTCCCAAAATATCCATATTATGTATAATTTTTTTTATGCGCGGCAACAATTTAATCATACCAAATAAACAAAAAAATGATTAACGTGAAAATTTACGGCGCATTTTCCCTCTTTTCGATGTTCAGAAGATGACGGCGCCCCATTGCCTCTCATTTGTATCTTTTCACATTTGATTTATGCCGCACTGCGGCGGAATGGAGATTATAATGAAAAAAACCTGCATAATACTGCTGTACACTTTGTGCATTGCGTCACTGTCGATGCTGTACTCGGTGCAAATTCAGCAAAATTTAAGTGAAAATCTTTTGCGCATGCACGTAATTGCGAACAGCAATTCCCTTCGCGACCAGGGTATCAAGCTGTCGGTGCGAAACAGAATTTTAAAGGAATCGGGCAGCGCGCCGAACATATCCGTCCTCGAAAATGCGGCTATTGACGAACTGTCGAAAAGCAGTGCAGACTACGGCGCAAAAGTTTCGCTCGAGCGATGCTATGTGCCGGAAAAACAATACAAAAATATCCGTCTGCCCGAGGGCATGTATAACTGCGTGCGCGTAGTCCTCGGCAGCGGCGCCGGCGAGAACTGGTGGTGCGTTGCATATCCGCCCCTGTGTTTTACCGAAGATATGTTCGGCGAAATGAGCATAGACGGTCGCTCGCAGCTGGAAACCGCGCTTAATGAATCCGCTTTAAAAACCATCGTTGATGGCGGCGGCATAAATTTTCGTTTTAAAATTGTGGAAGAAATGCAAAAATTACGCCGTTCATTGTAAAATTGCACAAGCACGGAAGATAAATATTACTTATATTTTTTAATTTTTGGCTAATTGAAAAGCATGCAAAAATGTGTTATAATTAAATAAATCGAGCTGCAGATGCGTAAGTCCGGATTTCGGACTTACGCATTATTTTTTTGGAGGTAAATTTAATGGAACAACAAAATATTCTCGTAACGGAAAACGTGAGCCGACTTATGCAAAAATACGCTCTGCCGTGCATAATTTCTCTGCTTGTCGGCGCGCTCTACAATATCGTAGACCAGATTTTTATTGCAAATGCCGATTATCTCGGCTCATACGGCAATGCGGCAAATACCGTCGTATTTCCGCTTACCGTAATTGCACTTGCAATAGCCGTAATGATCGGCGACGGCTGCTGCGCTTTCGCAAGTCTCAGTCTCGGAAAAAGTAAACCGCACGACGCAAGCCGCAGCATGTGCAACTCAGTCATCATGTCGGTTTTATGCGGCATCGTGCTGATGCTGATTTATCTGATTTTTTCCGATGAAATCATCACAATTTTCGGCGGAACGGTAAATGCAGAAACATTTGCATGCTCAAAAGAGTATTTCTTTTGGATAACCGTCGGCATACCGTTTTACATGTTCGGTCAGGCGATGAATCCGGTTATCCGCGCAGACGGAAGTCCGAAATTCGCCATGGTTTCCACGCTTATCGGCGCCGTTTTAAACATTATTCTCGACCCGATTTTTATTTTTCTGTTTAAATGGGGCATGATGGGCGCCGCAGTTGCAACAGTTATCGGTCAGTTTGCAACCGCCGTGCTCGCCGCATGGTATCTGTGCCACACAAAAGTAATAAAGCCGTCCGCTCCCGACTTTGTTTTAAACGCACATATTTGCGCAAAAACGCTTACGCTCGGTATGTGCAGCTTTTTGTCGCAGATTTCTCTCGTCGCCGCTATGGCGGCAATTAACAATATGATTCGCAAACACGGCGCTGCTGACGCGATTTTCGGTCAGGAACAATACGCGCAGATTCCCATGGCGGTTGTGGGAATTGTTATGAAGGTTTTTCAGATTATAATATCCATAGTTGTGGGTATGGCAGCCGGCTGTATCCCTATCGTCGGCTACAACCGCGGTGCCGGGCGAAATGACAGAGTTAAACAATTGTTTAAACTTCTTCTTATATCCGAAGCCGCTGTCGGTGCCGTCGGTTTAATCATAGTTGAAATTTTCCCGAAACCGCTGATTAACCTGTTCGGCGCCGCCAATGAAAGCGTGTATTACACCGATTTTGCGTTAAAATCTTTTCGCATTTACCTATGCATGATAATTTTTGCATGCGTTAACAAAGCGACTTTTATATTTTTGCAGGCAATGGGAAAAGCTGCCGCGTCAACGGCGCTTTCCATGATTCGTGAAATCGTCTTTGGTGTGGGACTCGCGTTATTGATGCCAATATATTTCGGTCTTGACGGCGTTTTATATTCCATGCCCGCCGCAGATATTCTCACCGCCGTCATTGCCGCTGTTTTGATTATATCCACCTTCCGCGAATTATCCGCAAATACATAAAAAGGGGCTGTAAAAAGTCAATTGACTTTTTTACAGCCCCTTTAAGTTTTAATAAACAGTACAGAATGAACAAACCGAGCCAAAACAAAAAACCTTGCTTTATTGCCGTCTGTGCATTTTTTGATGTGCTAATCTGCTATTCCCAACCGTAATATGCTGCACAAACCCTGTAAATCGGCATGCCCGCCTCAGCGAACCGCGTTTCATATTCGGTCATAACGTTGTCCTCTATACCTGAATTGTGCAAATCAAAGGTAATCTCGGACATCTTGTAATTTTCCGCCGCAAACGAATTTAGCGAAAACTCAAAAAGCTTTTGATTATCCGTTTTAAAACAAATCATATCGCCGTTATTAAGCACCCTTTTGTATACATCAAGAAAATTTTTATGCGTCAGACGGCGTTTCGCCTGTTTCTTTTTCTTCCATGGGTCGGAAAAATTAAGATAAATTCTCTCCGCCTCACCTTTTTCAAAATAATCACTGAGTTTTGCCGCATCACCAATAATAAAGCGCAAGTTCGACAGTCCGAGCGGCTCGGCTTTTTCCATAGCGATTACCATAACGTCTTTAACAACTTCTACCGCCACAAAACTTATTTCGGGATATTTCCGCGCCATTTCGCAGATAAACTGTCCCTTTCCGCAGCCAATTTCGATATGAATCGGATTATCGTTACCGAACTCCTCATGCCAGCGTGCCTTTAATCTTTCCGGCTCCCTTATCCATAATCTCCCGCTTTTTTCCAGTCTTGTATCGCAATTCTTCTTTTTTCTGACGCGCATCTTCTACAGTCCTCCGTTACGTATCATATAAAAAGGGCGCACGCATGCGCCCCGCAGTATTATTCTATCAGAATTATAGTGTGCCGAACAATCTGTCGCCCGCGTCGCCGAGACCCGGAACAATGTATCCGTTTTCGTTCAGTTTTTCATCAACCGCGCCGCAGTAAATATCAACATTGGGGTGAGCCTTTCTCAAGGCTTCAATACCGCACGGCGCAGCAATAATGCAGACAAATTTTATGTCCTTTGCACCACGCTTTTTAATCATCGAAATTGCATCGATTGCGCTGCCGCCGGTCGCCAGCATCGGGTCAAGCACAAGCGTAAGTCTTTCGTCAATATCAATCGGCATCTTGCAGTAATATTCAACCGGCTCTAATGTTTCCTCATTGCGGTACAGTCCGATATGCCCTATTTTTGCCGCCGGAATGAGGTTCATTAACGCGTCTACCATGCCGAGTCCCGCACGCAGAATGGGAACAAGTGCAACCTTCTTCTTCGTCTTTTTCGCCGTCATTTTGGTAATTGGCGTTTCAATCGGATAATCTTCAAGTTCCATATCCTTTGTCGCTTCATATCCCAAAAGCAGACCGATTTCGTGCGCACAGTTCCGGAAATCTTTTACCGATGTGTTTTTATCGCGCATTATAGACAGTTTATGCTGAATAAGCGGGTGGTTCATTACAAATACTCTTTCGTCCATTTTTATAATCCTTTCACATTAATACAAAATTTTACTCTGTTTTTTATTATACAACAAAAAAGAAGTTTTGTCCACCCATTTTTACAAATATTTTAAAAAACATTACAAACATGTATCTTACATCATTTTTTCAAGCTTTTCGAGGACCGGCGCGTCAAAAGTGAGCAATGTTTTTGCTTCTGCCGTGCCGCACCATCTATATTCGGCAAGCTCCGACTTTTGCAGCTTTATTTCCCCGTCATTCCGCGTCGTCGCAAGAAAATAAACCGCATCCTTATTTACGCCCTCCTTGGGCGAATAATTCGAGACCGTTCTTGCACTTCCGTGAAACACAACATAAAGTCCCGTCTCCTCATAAATTTCCCGTACAGCAGTTTCATATTCGTTTTCACCGTATTCCATGTGCCCTTTGGGGAATCCCCAGTGCCCCTTTGCGCCCGGCTTTTTGTTGAGAACCAAAAGATATTCAAGCGCACCGTTGTTATAGCGGAATATAACCGCTCCGCATGATTTTTCGTATGACATAAAAATCTCTCCCTTCCGCCGTCGCACGGGCGGCATTTTCCCGATGCGGAAAAGATATCGGCAATGCAAAATCCGCATACCGATTTTTTCGCGTCAGGATATTTTACACAATTTATCGATTTTATTTAACCTCGATTGCCTGTATGTAAGAAATATCCGACAACTTGAAATTTTTCAGGCATGTATTTTCAAATGTTACATGCTCGCCGTTTTTAATTCCCGGGTCGTTGAAATAGACGTTATTCTCGTCCGCGTCAACCGCAACCATGGTATGCGGATAACCTTCATACCGCACAAGCACACCGTACGGGTGCAATTCCAGCGCCTCGCGGATTACCGAGAGAGCGTCTTCGTCCGTGCTTACGTTTACAAGCGTTTCGCCCTTATTTTTTGCGTTAAATCCGCCGTAATACGGCGAACTTTCCGCCAAAGCCGGCACAAGCGTACAGCCAAACTCCGCTACAAGCGTTTCATGCCCTGACATAAAACTTCCGCTGTAGCCGCGGCTGATATTGACAGCCGCCACGTCCGTCGGCGTTACAGTTTCCCCCAAAGCGTCGCTCATCAGCATCGCGTATGAGCATACCCAGCAATATCCTCTGCCATTGCCTTCAAGCGCAAGCTCCGGCTGTGACTGGTAAAAATATGTAGCTTTATAATTACCCGAACCTGTGGAAATTTGCTTTTCTTCCGTTTCATTTACAGTATTTACTTCTTCCGGCGATTTATCCGCAATCCGCGGTCTTTTTGCCTGCTGCGTTACCGACACCGTTTTGCTCTCACCGTCATAGTCAATCGAATTGCCGAACGGCTCCACAAGATACCGCACTGGCACAAACGTGTAGTCGCTGCGCACCACCATGGGAACGTCCATTTTTCGTTCTTCATTATTCACAATAACCTTGTCCGAATCCTGCTTAAAAATGACGGTCGTTTCGCTGTCCGAAAGTATAACGCTGCCCGTCTTTTCAGCATATTTGATGCTGAGCCCCATCGCCTCCGCCACAGGACGCAGCTGCACCAGCGTCTTATCGTTTATTATAACCGGCTCCTTATTAAAACAAAGCGCCGTCCCGTTATATTTTACGGTAATGTCCATTTCCGCAGTGGCGTACGCCGTGCTGCCGATAGCCGCAAGCATTGCCGCAAGCACAAGTATCTTTTTCATAATATTCTCCGTTCCGCCGCAAGCATGCGGCATCTGTATGTAAAAAATTACGCCTATTATACAATGTACTCTTTTATTTTAACACATTTTTCGGCAAAAATCTACATATATTTTCTAACATTTACATGACAATTTTTAACAAACTTTAAATATTATAAAAAAACTTCAAAAAAATGCTTGTAAAATCGGCAATAAGATGATATAATGTATTTGTTATATAATATTTTATTTAGGAGGTTTACAACAGATGAATACAGCATTTTTGGTTTTGCACCTTATCATCACCGTTGCGTTAATAGTTGTTGTTCTGCTGCAAGAGGGTAAAGACCCCGGTCTTAAAGGCATTGCGGGAACGACGCCGGACAGCGGTGATTCATTCTTCAATAAAAATTCAGGAAGAACAAAAGCATCAATGTATTCCAAGATGACGGCTTTTCTGGCTGTTTTGTTCTTGATTACAACCATTGTTCTTTGCGTATTGAATGCTAACTAAAAAAGTGCGATGACTCGCACTTCAACACCCCTACCCCTCAATCTTGAGGGGTAGGCTTTTCTTTTTTCTAATTC
>CAKSRS010000013.1 GCA_934487205.1 uncultured Clostridia bacterium | reverse complement strand
ACGCCGTCGCCTTTCAAGAAGGCAATCTGCTTGCGTCTTTTCCGCGTAACCGAAACGGCGCGAAAAACAGCGGCGCATCACATACTTGCACGGTGTGGAGTATAAGAATACGCCGTCGCCTTTCAAGAAGGCAATCTGCTTGCGTCTTTTCCGCGTAACCGAAACGGCGCGAAAAACAGCGGCGCAGCACGAACTTGCGCGGCTCGGAGTATAGGCATACGCCGAATTGCGGGAGTGCGTATTTTAATATTATAAATAATGCCGCGCGGCGGCAGAAAGGAGGCTAACATGAAATGTAAAGGACTTGCATTTTTACTTGTGGTGCTTTTAACAGTACAGCTTATCTGTATCCCGGCTTTGGCGCAAGCCGACCGAACGATATTTCTCTGTGATTTTGAAACAAAAACCTTCGGCACGAATGCGGTAGCATCTTATACCGATTCGGGCGAGGAGGAGCACGGGAAAGTCCTGGATTTAAAATCGGTTAATGATTCAAGCGCATATATCTACAGCCACTACACACGGCTTACCACAAAATTTGACGAAACTATTATTAACAAAAATAAAGTTTTGCTCAGTTATGATTTTAAAATAGTAAGCAGCGGCGGAGATTTCATGTTTCTGATACGAAATCAGACCGACAGCGAAATCGCATCGTTCAACGTAACCGGAAAGGGACTGTTTTCGGGTTACGGCGGCGGGCAGACCTCGTCGGCAAAGGCGGAGGAGGGAACATGGCATCATGTGGAAATCCTGTGCGACTTTGTGGGCAGCAATATATATGTAGGGTTTGACGGAAAAGCGCTGGGCAGCATAAGAGGAAACGCGTCGAACACGGAGTATCTCGATAATATGTACATCGGTACGATACAAAGAGCGGACGGCGAATACTGGATTGACAATGTGCGTCTTGAAGATTTTACGGGGCGCGACAATACGGAGTTCACCGAAACACTCGACGACGGCAAGGGCGATTTTGTAATATCATGCAAAACGCCGCAGCTGGGAAGTATTTTCTTTGACAAAAACGTCACGTTTTCGGTTTTAATGAAAAACAAACCGGCGAAGGACATGGACGCGGAATACAGAGTGCGCGTTTATAATTCCGAAACGGGAAACATGTATTTTGACAAAACGGAAAGCGCGACCCTTCCGGGCGCGGCGGTGACGGAAAAGGAATATTCCGTAACGGTGGACAGATACGGCTATTACGATATCGTGGTAGACGTAACCGACGCGGAAGGAAACGTCAAGTCGGGCACGGGCAAATTCACCGTGGTGCATGCGCCGGCAGACGGCGTACAAAATTCCGAAATGGCGATTTGCGACCACATAATCACCAAAAAATCCGGACTGGACGAGTATGAACGCAAAATAGAGCTTATTGCAAAAGCCGGAATAAGCGGCTACCGCGAGGAAATTCCGTGGTATGCATATGAAAAGCCGAAGGGCGTTTATGCATTATCGGAAAGCTGGAAAAATGTACATAAGGAATTTAAAAAGCACAACATAGAGCACATGGTGCTGCTTGCGGGTGCGGGGCCGTACGGTGACGGCGGCAGACCGCGCACGGCGGAGCATGCGGAGGCTGCGGGAAACTATGCCGGAAGGCTCGCCGAGGAAATAAAAGGGACAGTTCCGCACAATTTCGAGATATACAATGAGTGGAACATAACCTCAAATAACGGCGGTGCGACCGCGGCGGATTATGTTGCGGTGCAGAAGGAGATGTACAAAAAAGTCAAAGCGGCAGACCCGGGCGCATACATTTACGGACTTGGCGGCGCGACGGTTGTTGCAAATATGGAGCAATGGATTGATGAAGTTTTTGCCCTGGGCGGCGGCGATTATGCCGACGGATTTTCAATCCACCCGTATGAATTTATTCAAAAGCCGGAAGGGTCAAAAAGTTTTGAGTACATACAAAGTACAAGAGACCTGATGCAGAAGTACAATCTTCAGGACAAGGGATTGGTATCGTCGGAATTTGGTTGGCCGTCGCTCAACGTGGGTGATGACAATCAGGCGAAATTCTCGGTGCGGTACATGGTTATGGCGACGGGACTTTTGGATAAGATTTACTGGTACAACTTCCAGTGTAAGGAAGACACCAGCGCGTCGGAAAACAGTTTCGGCTGGATTCGTCCGTGGGACGAAGGCATGGCAGAGCCGTACGAGGCGTATTCGGCAAAACCCGTATACCTTGCAATGGCAAACTATAACGCGCTTATGACGGGTGCGGAAAAGGTGGGTCAGATTGACTCGGATGAGGACGTATACGCATATCGGTTTAAGTCAGCCGACGGCGGTGACAGCGTGGTGGTGTGGAATACATCGGGCGAAAAGCAGTCCGTGTCGTTTAAAACGGATGCCGAAAAGGTGACGGTTTACGATATGTACGGCAATGACAGCACACTGTATGCGCATAACGGTGCGGTTAATCTGATTATAAGCGACGCGCCGACCTATGTAATGGGCAGTTTCGGCACATTTGAGAAGGCGGAGCCGATATTTACGGCGGAAAGCTACAATATCACGGTGCCCGCGGGCGATTATACATCGGTAACAGTGAATAAGAGCGCGGCGGAGGATTTTGATATAGCGCCTATGCTGCCGGAAAATATTACGGTCGCGGAAAACAGCGGATTTAACGGCGCAAACGCTGCCGTAAAGCTGTACACCGGCGTGCAGCCTCACAAAAACGCGGCGGAAAGCGGCGGTACGGTTAACACCACCGCGGCGGACAACGGCGACGAGACGGTGTATTTGCGGATAAACGAAAAGGGAACGGACAGAACGATTGCAATTTTGCCGGTGGCGGTAAATTATACCGACTCGGTTTTGCAGACAGTTTCGGTGCAGCCGTTCCGCAACGGACGAAAGCAGATGAAGATAGTTCTGCAGAATATAAAATCGACGGGTGCGGTTTCGGGCAAAATCACGCTGAAAAGTCCCGAAGAAATAGTTCGTAATGATAAGGAATATATCTTCACGAACTTGCTGCCGCACAATACGCGCACGATTTTGCTGAATATTCCGGAAAAATATCCGTATCAGCATGCGGAAATGAGTACGGTTTTAGAGCTTGACAGCGGTGAAGTTATAGATTATTCGGATAATCTCTACTTCTCGTCGATAATGCCTGTGCCGAAAACGCCGTCAATCGACGGAACGATAAGTGCGGGCGAATGGAACACGACCGCCGCCATGAAGATGGCATATGCCGACCAGGCGGAGTATCTGCAGGGCTGGCGCGGAACGAGCGATTTGTCGAGCAAGGTATACCTCGGCTATGACACGGATAATTTCTATCTTGCCGCCGAAGTGACAGACGATATCGAGTATGACGTTGACGAGCTGAACAGGATTTATGTTTGCGACAGTATTCAGTTTGCGTTTACGAATTTGCGCAAAGCGGGCGCAACGCGTACGGAGTACGGCTTGGGTCTGCTTAACGGAAAGCCGCAGATTGCGCGCTACAGCTTTATTTCGGCAGATACCGAAATTGTCGGCGTAAAGGATAATCAAAGCTATGATGATATTGAATATATGGTAAAGCGAAACGGAAATAAAACCGTGTATGAATGTAAAATCCCGTGGACGCAGATTTACGGGAAGAAAATCAATGTAGCGGATTATGACAGTATGTTTTTCAGTTTTCTGATTAACGAAAACGACGGCAAGGGCAGAGCGGGCTGGATGGAATACGGCTCCGGTATAGGGTATGCAAAGCAGCCGGAATTGTTTATAAAAATTCCGGTGCAAAAAGGATAGAAAAAATATGTATGCATACGGGGGAGTTCCCCGGTGTTAAATAAAATTTTGAAAGGCAGGAGATTTTAATGAAGAACAATTTGGCGAAAAGATTCTTGGCGGCTGCCATAGCGGCAGCATCAATGCTGCAGGGCGCAGCATTTGCGGCAATTGTGACACCTACTGCGGATACAACTATAGTTAATACGGATTTTGAGGACGGAGTTCCTGCAAACTTTTTGGACGGGACATACACATATGAAAAGGCTGAAGAAGGCTATAATCAGGTTATGGTTCCGCCGACCGGCTCGGGATATGCAAGATATGCTTCGTTCGGCGCAACAAGTGGTAAATCAAAAATTATGCTGAGTTTTGATTATAAGTATAATTCAGATGCAGACCTACCAAATCCTCTGGAAATAATAAAGGTAAGATTGCTTAAGGCAACGTCCGGAACGGCAGATATGAACTTATTTGTAAGCGGCGGAAGAATTAATGCTTATGATGGAACGGATTGGAGTAATTTGCCAAATTTTGTAAAAAACAAATGGTATGCAATCGATATGTTGGTTGACATAACTGCAGGTACTGTAAAAACATACGTTGATGGAGATTTGTTTGCGCAAACGAGTTATTCGGATGGCATTACGGCAATTCAAAATATATACATAAAACAAGGACAGACGGTTTATTTTGATAACTTCCGCCTTTCGGAGTACAATGGCACAACCCCGATATATGCGGAAAAGTATGAGTACGCGCAAGGTGACAAGTATGTCAAGGTAAGATATTCGGAGTCGCTTGACGCGGACAAGCTTGATTTGACAAAGATAAAGCTTGTGAACACCTGTACAGGTTTGAACGAAAAGAGCGGCGACGCTATACTTGCGGGCAGAACGCTGTTTGTTCCGGTTAAGGAATTCAGCTTTGATACGGAATACGCATTGTGCCTGCCGGAAGGAACAACAAGCATTACGGGTAAGAGCGTTGCAAATCTGAACGATTACTTCACGGTTGAAACAGCGTCAGGCGATGTTCCGGAAATTGCGGTTAAGAGGGTAAGTGAGGACTTTGAAGGTGAACGTAAATATTTCAAAGGTGATAAGGTTACAGTTATTGATACCGAAGATGAAAAACATGGTAAGGCATTGAAAGTTGCAAAGCTTTCGTCGAACTTTGAGACTGCGGCATATGCAAAATATGATCTGAAAGATATGACACAAAAAGCTGTTATTAAATTTGACATTAACTTTACAAAAATTGATACAACAGATAATGATTACTATTATAAACTTGTATCAAGGAGCAAAACACCGGGAGGCACGAATAGCGATACACAGCTTTTGGGCTGGAAAGGGTTCGGTTTTGCAGGTAAATATAAACCAATAAGTGAAAAGTGTTGGTATACGGTAACGCTTTTGTATGATTATCAGCAAGGTACTGTTGACGGCTGGTTAAATGATGTTAGTTTTGGTCGGCAATCAGTTGAAGTGGGAGCATATCCCGCTGAATTCCATCTTCTTGCAAGATTAAATGAAAAACAGGAATATTTAATTGACAATTTCCAAGTCGGAACAGTTGCGGAAAAGGCAAAGGTTGCAAATGTGAGAATAAACAAGGGCAGTGACGCTTACGGCGTATGCGATTTAGCGCCTGTTTCGCCGAGCAACATCACAGTAAACTTTACCGACGCGGTATTGGCAGAAACAATAACGAGTGAAACGGTTACGCTTAAAACATCGGACGGTGCGGCGGTAAATGCGGCGATAACTGCCGGCGCGGACGGCACATCGGCAGTAATTACACCGACGGGTGAGCTTAAATCAAACACAACATATTATGTTTTTGCAGAGGGCGTACAGACTGCGGGCGGAAACACCGTTGCGGAATACGGCACAAGCTTTACGACCGAAACAGCGGAATTTAAGGTAACATCATTCGGCTTGCTCAACGGCGACGGCGATGCGGCAGCAGATTTCGATTCAATCACACTTGCGGGCAATGCCGGAAGTGCATATGCAAGAGCAACAATTCAAAATGATTTCAGTGTGGCAAAAACGGCAAATATCATATTTGCACTGTATCAGGGCGATAAGATGGTTAATATATCTTTAACACCTGTTATGGTTCCTGCTGGCGAAACAAAAACTATCGGCATAGCAGATAACATCAGCTATGAAGTACCTTCCGATCCGACAGGATATACACTGAAGGCGTTCATCTGGAATATGGCGGACGGAAATATTGCGTCTATGTTCGAAAACGTTGTTATTGATAAATAATTTGTACGGGCGCGCTGCGGAGCAAAATCCGCGGCGCTGTGCCGCATTGATATGCGGAAAGGTAAAGAGAGGATATTACCGATATGAAAAAAAGATTACTTTCTGCGGCGCTTATTTCGGCAATGTTGTCCCTTTTTATACCGGGGACGGCATATTGCGCGGAAAGCGGGGAAAACATTGTATTCAAAAATTCATCGGGCACATACGGCGTATCGGAAGAAATTCCGGCGGATTGCGGCGAAATGCTGTTATATCCGAACAAAATTGCGGCGCTGTCCTCGGTGAACAGTCTTAATATAAATATTGCCGCGGGAAGCGGCGGATATGTCGAGATGAATCTTGACGAATATGACATAACGGACGGCGCGCTGCGTTTCGGCTTGCCGAACGGATTCCCGGGAGCGGGCAGTTACACCGTAACCGCCGCGGGACTTATCGATGAAACCGGCGCGGCGATTGAAAAAATCGAGCAGACGGTAACCGTCACCGGTACGGGCGCGGGAAGTACGTATCAAAAAATCGCGTCGAAATATTCGGCAAACGGCACCGCGCTTACTGTTGAAGGCTGCGGTCTGCGCCAAAAGGCGGGTGACGGAATAAAGCTGGATATATACGACAAAGGGAATAATGTGGTTTTCACCGGAACGCAGCTTGCGCTAATCGGCGGGAAGTTTTCCGTCAGCGCGTCTGTTCCGTCATACGGAAAATACAGACTTGTACTGACCGACCTTGCATTGGAAAAGTCGGAGAATATCACGGTTTTTGTTACGGAGACGCCATGCGTGCTTTCGACGGACATAAAGGGCGAAAATCCGGGAAATATCGGATATATGCCGTCGGCGGTTAAGTTCGGCGTATCGGTAAATGCTGTCGGCGCGGGCACGGCGGATATAAGCCGCAGTTTTTCAGTGTACAGCGGCGAAGAAGACATCACCGATTTTGCGGAAATATCAGTGCGGAACGCGGACGGACTTAATTATGAAGTAACGGTTGATTTAAGCGAATATGCGGCGCCGTACGGATTTTTTACGCTCCGCAGTGATATTTTAAACGGCGTTACGGGCGAGCGGCTGGTAAAAAATACCCACTTTTCGGTGGCGAACGGCTCGGCGGACGGAGTGCTTAACGATAAATTCGGCGCGAACTGTCATTATATGTTTGACGCGAACGACGGAAATTCCGCGAAATACAATCTGTTTAAAAACGGCGGATTTTCGTATGTGCGTGCGGACATAGTAAAAGGCTTGTGCAAAGCCGATTTTGAGCTCAACGCAACGCAAAAAGCGTTCCTGGCGGAAACGGCGGAAAAGGGGATTACGCCGTATATCGACCTTGTCGACCAGACTTCAAAAGACCGTGAATACCCGCCCGTTTCCGAGACAGCCTTTGCTGAGTGGGAGCAGTTTGTATATCGCGTTGTTGAGCAGACAAAGCAGTATACGAATTATTATGAGGTTTGGAATGAGTACAGTCTGCTTCCGGAAAACGCCACACCCGCGAACTATGTAAAACTTTTGGAGTGCACATACCGTGGTGCAAAAAGAGCAAATCCCGATTGTGTGCTGTACGGGCTTGCGCTGGCGAACACAAGCGACGCAATCGAGTGGGCGACAGAAGTATTTAGGCTCGGCGGCGGAGCGTATATGGACGGTGTTTCCTTCCACCCGTATTCAAATTATAAGTCGCCCGAGGACGGAAACTTTACGGAATTTTATGATAGCTTAAAGGCGGCAATGGAAACGTATAATTGCGGCGATAAGCCGATTATGGCGTCGGAATACGGTTGGTCGAGCAATATTTTTTCGGAAGAAAAACAGGCTTGGTTTTTGGCGCGCGCCGCGGCGCTGACGTATGACAGGCTGGAGAGAGTTTTGTGGTATGTCATGACGGAAAAGACGTGGTCGAGCGCGACCGAGAATAAATTCGGCATAACGCACCCCGCCACGGACGGGGAACTCCCGTTTGAGGCAAAACCGGCATATTTGGCGCTTGTCAACTTTAATACCATGCTTAACGGGTATGAGCTGAAGACAAAAAATGTTTCGGATAATGTGTATGATTACGAATTTGAAAAAGATAATTACAAAATCCATATGCTGTGGACGAAAAAGGGCACGGAGGAATATACGAAATATGAAACGGGCACGCAAGCCTTTGATATTTACGGAAATCCCATAAGTGTCGGCACGTATACCTTGAGCGGTTCGCCGATTTATGTTGTGACCGATATGTCGGCTCGGGATAATGTTATTTGCAGCACCGATTTCGAGGGCGAAATTCTGCCGGAATTCAGCGGATTTACCGCCGCGGATACGGGCGATGAAGGCTACGGCAAGGCGGCAAAAACGCCGTCGGGCAGCGATTACTTCTGGTACACTCCCGTGCGGGAAATTACGTCTAAGGCGCTTGTAAGCTTTGACTATAAAAATGCGTCGGACAGCAATAGTTATAATATTATTTACTTCCGAATGTATGACGTAAACGGCAATACGAAAAATATTGAGGTATGGAACGGCGGCGGAAAACTGAATATGTATTCGAATAGAGCCTATTCGCAGCTGTGGAATTTTGAAAAAAATAAATGGTATTCCTTTGATTTTCTGTTCGATTTCAAAGCGAAACGGATTAACGCGTATGTAAACGGCGAGCTTTACGATTACCGGGAAATGACGGACGAAATTTCCAACATGCACTTTATCGGTTTCCCGCGCGGGTCGGAAGGTTTTTATGATAATTTCCGTGTTACCGAATATGCGGACAACGCGGTTTACGCAACGGGCAGCGATTATGCGCAGGGCGATGAATATGTAAAGGTAAGATTTTCGGAGGCGTTTGCCGCGGCGTCGTTTGATGCGTCCGGTGTACGGCTTGTAAATACCGAAACTATGGGAAATGCCGTGTCAGGAACGCCGATAATTAAGGGGCGCGCGCTCTTTATACCGGTTGACGATTTTGTTTTCGATACGGAATATCTGCTGATTTTGCCGGAAAATACCGTCGGCATAACGGGCAAATCGTTTTCGGCGGAAAAGCCTGTTATATTCGTTGAGTCGGATATACCGAAAATCGGCAAAACCGCATTCTGCGAGGATTTTGAGGATACGGAAAATCTTTCGGGATTTAAGGCAAGTATGGTTGTTGCGGCAGACGAAAAGTACGGAAATGTGCTGAATATTACGACGTCGGGCACGGAATCGTCCGATTATCCGACGGTTGCGAATACGGCGTATAAGCTTGAAAATCTGACGGACAAGGCAATCGTAAAATTTGATATACGCAGGACGAAGGATACGTCCGTTTCAAACGGATATAAACTTCAGCTTGTTTTAAGAAGTGCCGGAGAAAAGACCGCCGATACGTATTTTGTGGTTACGAATGACGATAAAGCGGGATTTTCGGGAAAAACAACGGCATTAACCGACGGCTGGCATACCGTAACAATCTGCTTTAATTATGCAGATAACACGGTTGACGGCTGGCTGGACAGCGCGTATTTCGGCAGACAGAGTATAGGCGAGACGGGGAAAACATATTATTCGCACTCTTTTCACGTTGTTGCGCGCAAAAATACCGGACTGGAATTTCAGCTCGACAATCTGCGCATCGGCGAAGAAAAAATCTTGGAAACGGGTTTTTTTGCACGGGGGTTAAGTATTACCGATGCATACGGTGATGCGGTGTCGGGTTTGAGTGAAAACGATATAAGCCGCGTGTATGCATCGGCATATCTGGTGAATTTATGCGACACCGATGAGATGGCAAAGTTTATACTCGGACTGTATCGCGGCGGAAGTCTTAAAATGCTGAAAACGGCTGATGTAGACGTTGCTGCGGGAAAAACAAGATATGTTTCTCCCGCAGATAACATAAGTATTGAATTGCCGCAAGATGTTAAAAATTGTGTAGTTAAAGCATTTTGCTGGAATTCAAACGGGATTGCTCCTTTGCACGGAGATGAAATTGCAGGCGAATAACAACATCTATTTTGCAAGAAAGGAAAATAAGGTTTATGAAAAACAGGTTAAAAAAATTCATTTCCGGCATAACGGTCGGCGTAATGATTTTCACGGCAAGCGGTGTATCATTTCCGGCTCATGCGGACAGCTTTGCGGACGGACAGCTGTTTTATGATGATTTTGAAAGCGGCAGACCGTCCATAACCGAACAGGGCGGTAAAATAGTGGGCACGGAAAACACCGGCGAATTTTTGCACAATACCGCAATGACGATATCAAATACCGACGGTGAGCAAAACGGACTTCAGTTTTCACGGTTCGGTACGACGGGCGTATGGAGCGGCAAATCCAAATTGCTGATAAGCTATGAACTCATGCAAAGCGGCAGTGGCAGTGCAACGGAAAAGTTTCAGAACTTGTTCCGCATGAATAACACAAGTGGCGGCACGGGCGACTACATGGTAAGAATCCATTCGGGAAACAAAATCAGTCTTAACGGTCAGGGCGGCGACACGGTGAATTTTGAGCAGGACACATGGTACGCGATAGATATGATGCTGAATTTTGAAGATAATCTGTATCAGCTGTTTGTGGACGGCAATCTTATATGCAGCGTGGAGTCGGATAAATACACATCGCTCCAAAATGTATTTTTCGGTTCACAGATGTCACCGGGAAGTGTGTTAAAGCTAATGCTGGATAATTTCACGATAAACGATTTTTCGGCAACGAACAGCGTGTTTGCGGAAGCGGCGGTTGTCGGCAACGGAAAGTACGTAAAAATCCGGCTGTCGGAAAGTATGTCGCCGGATATGAAGGACAATATTTCCGAGACGAAAATAGTTAATACGGTGACGGGCAGAAATGTAAATACGGGCACGCCGCAAATGTGCGGAAGAACCATTTTGATACCGCTTGATGAACCGATGACGGGGAGCATGGAATATGCAGTTATTTTACCGGATGGATATAAAAGTATCCTCGGTAAAGCTTTGGCGGATAATATAGTTTATCTTGCGGGCAGCGATGAAAAGCCATCGCTGTCAACGGTAATTTTAAGCGATGATTATGAGGACGGCGTGCATTACAATCCTTATCTTGCGCGCGACGGCTATGAAATCACCGAAATGACGGTGAATGAAACGCCGACAAATGTATTAAAACTTTTCGGTACGGGCGCGGATAAAAACAGCGGTGTACGTTATCCGGTTACGGAAACACAGGCGTCGGAAAATCTGATTATTCAGTATGACGCATATGTCGAAAACGAGAACGCAGGCGGACTGTTTGCAATGATTGCCGCATGCGGAACGAATGAGTTTGCGGGGAATTTCTGTTTTAACAGAAAAGGAAAGCTTGCGAGCGTTACCGACAGCAACATGGCAAGCGCGGCGTGCCGTAATGCGGAAAACGACGGCAGCGGATATAAGCTTGCCGACTGCGAGGCGAACAGCTGGCATCGTATTATGCATGTGATAAACCGCGCAAAGGGCACCGTTGATACATATGTGGACGACGGCAAAATTTCAACGGCAGCAATAAGCGCAAATCCCGTTACGTCGATTTATTTTCGCCAATTTGCATATAACGGCGGAGGGGGCACGCAAACGACAGACGTTATGTATGTTGATAATTTGCAGGTCGGCTACGGCGCAGCGGCAAAAGAGTATGTAAAATCGGTAAGAATATCGGGCGGTGACGGCAAAGAGTACGGACCGCTTACAAACCGCGTGCGCGCATCGGCGGACGGCATGAAAATAAAATTTTCCGCGCTGATTGATACATCGAACGTTATGGACTATATAAATGTTTATTCGGGTACGCATACGCCGGCATTGTCAATGGGCGCATATTCGGCGCGGGATAACGAACTTACGGTTAATTTTGATGAGTATCTCCATGCGGGCGATACCTATAATATTGACATAACCGTTCCGGCGTCGGCGGGCGGAAATACCTTCGACAGCTACAGCAGCCGCTTTACCGTAAATTCGTATGAGACGGTTATAATCGAAAATGTATCGGTTAAGGCGGACGGAAGTCCCGTTGCGGCGATATCGGATATACCGCAGGGAGCGGTGCTCACGCTTAGCTTTGACGTCAGAAACATCACGGATAAGCCGATAGAAATTACGGCGTCGCTTTTGGGATTTAACGATTTTACACTGAAAAATATTGATGTAAAAACTTTAGGAGCCGCGGCGTATACAAATTTATCATTTGATAATGCATTGACATTTAACGCGGCGGAGCTGACGGCTGTTGAGACGATTTTTACCGACAAGGCAAACAATTTATATGCCGAACCGTTAAAAATCGGCACCGAAACCTTTGCGGCGGATAAATGGTCGGTAGGCGCCGAGGGAAAAATCGAAGGCGTATCTTCTGCACCGACGGTGATAAACTTTATTAAGCCTAATAAAAATTTATCGGAACTTAACGATACCAACGCTCAGGATATTATTGCGTATAAAACGGTCGGCACGACGGATAAAGACGGCAAATTCGATTTTAAGTTCAAGCTTAAGGGATATGCGTCAGGTGAATATACGGCGGCTGTATGCGCGGGCGGAAAAACGGTTGAAATACCCGTGTTCTATGTAGATGTTGAACATCTGCGCGATTACGTGCTTTCACCGCTCAACTCATGCACAAACGCCGCGGAAGTCGAAAATGTTTTGTCCGCCGGAATTGATGACTGCGGTTTAAACAGCAAACGTTTTGAGGGAAGTTCACTTAAAACGGCGTCGGCGATTATCAATTCATATCTTGCCGCGGGAAACAGATTCGGATTGGAAGATTCGGAACTTGCAAGCGGTAAAAACATTGTACAGAAAGCATTGATAATAAATCTTGCGGTAAACGGCGCTATTGAGAATTTGTTCGATTACGACGGCGTATTGGGAATAGACAGCGGTCTGATTGCAAATCTGTACAAAAAACCGTATGTTACAGATGAGGTTAAGAAAAGCATAACGGCGGGATTTAAAGGACAGAATATCACCTCATTTAGCGATTTTGACGAAAGACTATACGAAATGTTTACGCTTAAAGTTATCGCGGCTACGAACGGTTATGATGATGTGCGCGAGGTTATGCAAACGCTTGCGGCAAAAATCGGCACAGGTGCGTCGGGCAGCAATGATGCATACCGTGCGGTTGCGGGCAAAAGCTATGCAAGCTATGCCGCTTTAAAGGCGGCGTTTGACGCGGCAAATACTGCGACTCCGGTAACGCCGGGCGGCGGTGGCGGAGGCGGCGGAAGTAAACCGTCCGGCTCGCTGCCGGTTACGCCGAATCCGGCGGATAACGGCGGCAAAAAGGAACAAATTCCGCTGCCGATATTTACCGATTTAGAGTCGGTGGCATGGGCACAGGAGGCAATTACGGCTCTTGCGGAGCAAGGCATAATAAGCGGAAAAACATCGGAGCAATTCTGCCCGAATGACTACATAACCCGTGCGGAATTTGCGCGAATAGCCGCTGACGCTTTCGGTGCAAAAGCGGACGGCACGGCGGTCGGATTTTCGGACGTTACACCGGACGACTGGTATTATGATTATGTTATAAGATGCTGCAATGCCGGCTTGATTATGGGTATATCCGATAATTTCTTCGGCGCCGCAGACAGACTGACAAGACAGGATTTGGCTGTAATACTTTGCCGTGCCGCGGAAAAGAGCAACTACAAATTTAATGAAACGAACAGAACCGCTTTTAAAGACGCGGACAGTATATCCGATTATGCCAGGGAGAGTGTCGAAAAAATGTATAACAGCGGTCTGATAAACGGTATAGAGTCCGACTTGTTCGCTCCGATGGAAAATGCAACAAGAGCACAGGCTGCATACCTGATTTATAAGATAAAGGCATAATTAAAGGAAGGGAGCTGACGGATATAAATATGAAAAAGAGAATTTGCCTGTTTTTAATTATGGCGGTGTTAAGTTCGCTGTTTACAGCGGGTGCGGTTTCTGCCGCACCTGCGGACGAAAGTACGGAAAAACTCGGTTTTTTGAACGCATTGGGGGTTATAAATTCCGAGTATGACGCGGCGGAAGATATTGTTTCGAGGGAGAATTTTGCGCTGTTTACCGCGCGGCTGCTCGGCATGGACGTTGAGGAAAAAAGCAAAGTGCGGTATTTTACCGACGTTGAGCAAAACAGCTATGCGGCAAATGCCATAAATCTTCTGACAGAGGCGGGATATATTACGGGTTTTGACAGCGGACTGTTCCGCCCGGCGGACGCGATAACGACGGAACAAGCGTGCTGTATTCTGCTGAATATTATGGACTACGGCGCGTACGCCGGGAAATACAGCGGCACGGATAAATATACGCGTACGGCAAGAGATTTGGATATAATCAAAACGTCAAATTCGCAAAAGCAGCTTACCGTTGCCGATGCCGCGGAGATTTTGGTAAATGCGGGAACAACGGGCTTTTGCGTAATATCGGAAATGGGCGTCGGCAGCGTTAAATACGGTACGGACGACGAAAACACAATCTTGTCGCGCTATCGCGGAATATACAGCGGCAAAGGTACGCTTACCGACGTTTACGGCGGTTCGGTTGAAGGAAACAATATTCTGCCCGAAGATGAAGTTATAATTGACGGCGTGAAATACACGGTTTCCGACGATGTTGACGCTTATGCCTACTTCGGCAGATATGTGGATTATTTCTATTATGCAGATGAGCCGGGCGACGGAGGAGAAGTGATGTATCTGGCGGATTACTCTTGTAAATACGAGAGCATTGTGACAGATATAGCCCTGTTTAAGTCTCTCGACACAAGCAGCATGGTATGCTGGCGTGACGGATTTCGCGGAACGAGAAAGTATGACCTGAAAAATCCCGCGATAATCTATAACGGCTATCCGCTGTCAACAGGGGTGGCACAGGTTTTGTCCGAGTTAAATAAGGGCACGATTACATTGACGGACAGAAATAACGACGGTAATTATGATACGGTTATTATAGATGATTACAAAAATTTTGTTGTTGGCAATGTGGACGCGCAGAATAAATACATCTACAACCTGCTCAACACAGCGGACGTACTGCGTCTTAATGAATATGACACGTGCGTTTTCACCGACACCGACGGCAATTCCGTTGACCTCAAAAAACTGAGCAAATATACCGTAATATCGGTAAAGCGTTCGAGTTATATTTCCGCAAGGGCGATGTCTGCGGTAGTAAGCGATTCTTCGGTTAACGGCGTATTCCGCGGAATTGAAGAGGACGACTATGCATATGCATTGGTCGGCGAGGATAAATACGAAATAGACAAAAGCTATCTTGAGGATTTTCGGCAACATGCGCATGCGGGCGAAACATATTGTTTTAAAACGGATATTTTCGGAAAAATTGCCTACATAACAGAGGAAACGTCTTCCGATATGAAGTTCGGCTACTTGTTCAAAAATACATACAAGCTCGACGAGATTGATTTTGATACCGACGGTATGTATCTTAAAATTCTTTCCGATGACGGCGCTGTTTCGAAAATTTTCCTTGCGGAACGCGTTACTGTGGACGGGAGAACTTATAAACATATCGAGGACGCTGTAAAATATATGGCGACGTCAAACGGAAGTCTGACGGCGAATGTATGCGTCATTAATGAGCAGATGATAAGATACAATCTTAATACGGATGGAAAAATAATAAATATTGATACGCTTGCATTTGACTCCGCTTATGAAACGGAGGAAAATTCAATAACGTCCATATATAACGGTGCCGGTACCGAATGGTGGTTTAATATAAACCGCCTGGGTGTAAAAGCCGTGCTGGATTCCAAGACGAAGATATTCTGTGTTCCGTCGGGCGAGGAAAATCCCAATTCGGAGGATTGCACGGTGGGAAAATACAGCGACTATTTCACCAGCGACCGTTTCTACAGCGCGGACGCATTCTATTCCGGGTCGCAGAGCGCTTTTGCGGACGCCGTTATCTACTATTACGGCGCAGATGTAAAAAAGAGGGCGTTCATGGTGTCTAAATTTGAAAAGGGATTGAATGATGACGGCGAGGCGGTTACGAAATTAAGCGGTTATGACGACGGCAGTCTTAAACAGATTAATGTGGACAGCGAAATATCTTTTGCAAACATAAACAAGGGCGATGTGGTTATTTTGCAATACGATTTCCGCGGAAATGTTGTAAAAGATAAAAACGGTTCGGCGGACGTTATAAAGGTTTATGACGCGGAACAGAACAAAACCGTCGGTTGGAATAATATTACGGCGGAATACACAAGATATAATTCCGGAACGGCGAACAGTTACCGAAATGAAGTTCAGTTCTCCTTCGGATACGTAAAAACCAACAACAGCGGCGTAATAACAATAAGCAACACGGCGGGCGGAACGGCTGCGGAGACGGCATACGTCGGGAGTGTTCCGATAGTTGTTTACGACAGCAATGAAACCAAGGATAACATTTATCTCGGTTTGGCAAATGACATCATAGATTACCGCGGCGCGGGCGCAAACTGCGACAAGGTAATAATAAAAAGCAGCGGCCCGCACATTAATTGCGTGTATGTTTTCAGATAACGGATAATTTGTGCCGCCGTCCGGCGGCAGAACGGAGGAATAACAATATGAAAATGGGAATATCATCAAGCTTTTTCGGGAACTTAAATCCGTATGAAATGGCTGAAAAATTTATTGAGTGCGGTATTTACAATACCGAAATAAGTGAAAAGAGTCATTACGCGTTCTTTAATAACACAAATGAAATACATGAATACAAGCAGTTTATTGACGGTTTGGGATTCTCAATTCCGCAGGGACATTTACCGTTTATGAACGAGGGAAATATAACATCGCTCGACAATACATATGCGATTGATAATTTGAAGAAAGTTCTCGATATTTTCTATGAGCTTGGCATAAAGGCGGCGGTTATTCACTACTCAAATTTCGGTACGGACGTTGTGCCTGTTGAGGTATGGTTTGATGTGCGCATAGACGCGCTGAAGAAACTGACCGACTACATAAAGGATACCGATATGGTAATATGTCTGGAAAATCTCAGCCGCATACATGATTATGACGCCGGACATTTGCTGAAAATGTGCAAGGCAGTCGGCGGCAAAAACATAGGAATTTGCCTTGATACAGGGCATTTGAACATATCACAGCGCGGAAACCAGTATGATTTTATCATGCAGGCAGGGAGTTATTTAAAGGCGATGCACGTCCATGATAACAAGGGCGAACACGACGGCATGAAGGGATTGCCGTGTGATACACATTCCTTCCCGTTTGACGGCGGAAACGTCAATTTCGAGGACGTAAAGCGCGGCGTGCGCGATTTGAATTATCAGGGACTTTTCAGTTTTGAAACAGCGCCTTATGCGCCGCCGGAATTGAAAATGATTCAGGCGAGATATCTGCGCGATATGTATGACGCATACTTTGCATTTTAACAGAATAACCCCCGTACCGTTACGGTACTGATATGCACCCCAAAAGTGTCTGACTTTTGGGGTGCATATCATATGCGGGTGGATATTTATTTTGTCACACGCTGTGCGGGTAATTATTTACCGAACATGTTTCTTCTTTCGGAATTCGCTCGGCGTCACATGTGTGACTGCTCTGAACGCGCGTATAAAAGTTTGCTTGTTGTTATAACCGACTTCTACAAATATATCCTGAATAGGCGTATCGGTTTCTGCCAGCAGACGCTTTGCCTCGGTTATTCTGAGACGGTTCAGATAATCATGGAAACCGATGGAAAGCGTATTTTTCAAAAGTGTTGACAGGTATGAACTGTTAACGTCAAATTCATGCGCGATGCTGTCCAGCGAGAGGGAATTATTACGGAAGTTGTCCTTAATATAGTTCACTATGTTTTCCGCTGAGGATTCCTTTTTTGTCTTGGTGCGGAAAAGCTCTATCATGGAAAGTATGGTTTTATGAATTTCCGTCGGCGTTTTAAGCATGAGTTCATAGTTTATTTCAAAGTCGTATTTGTTTTGTTTGTTAAACGAAATCTTTTTTATCCGTATTGCTTTCAGAATGATGTTCAGTATCTGCGAGTACAGCTGTTTCAGCGAACGGTTGTCGATGTGTTCATTTCTCTTTAAGGAGTAATTTATTATTTCGACGGCGCGGTCGGGATTGTTTTCCAAAAGTGCGCTTAACAGTTCTTCTTCGTCAGCGTTTGAAAATACATATTTAACGGTTTTGTCTACATTAAAGAGTATCTGAGAGCGCGACTTCGGCGTAATCTGCAATGAATTGATTGCTTCTTCGTGCGATTTTTTCAATCCGGTAAGGTCGGGGTGGGTTTTTCCCAAACCTATAAACAACTCCACAAAATCGGTATCATTGGCGAGACATTCGCGTATTTGTGTAAGTATGCTGCGTATATCTTCCTCGGGCGATTCGTTGTCGGTGTTTATGATAATATAGAGCGTGTCCTTTTCACTGGATATGATAAACGTCTCGAATTTTGACGTAAAATATTCCTTGACTATGTTGTAAAATCCGCTTTGGATATTTATATATTCCGCGTTTGTGTAACTGTCATAAAGCAGATTTGTCGGGTAAAGCTGAATTATGACGGAGCAGAAGTAGTTGTATTTAAACGGGAGCGACTGCTTTATTACCTCTTTTGCGCTTTCGTCAATGGTATATTCGCTCATATTCAGGTAATTAATAAGGTATTTTTCCTGTGCGTACGGGAGCACGTTGGAAAGTTCCGAATTATTTTTGACCAGATATTTGGCGGACGATTGCAGATATTCAAAGAAATCTGTGGGAACGTCGCCGGGGAGTTCGCCTTTGTTGAACGTTTGCGCCACCTGTTCAAGCGGCGAAAATATCTTGCCCGCGTTTTTCAGCGTTATAAGGTATGAAAAAAACAGCAGCAGTAATATGGATATAATGCTCAGCGCAATACGCGGGTACTGCATGCGGACGATATCCATGTATGGCGTGCATGCAAAATATGTGTAGCCGAGCAGACTGTCGCTTGATGAATAGGTGCAGAAAATATATTTTGTGCCGTGGTCGCGGTATTCAAACGAAATGTTGTTTAAAATCAGGCAGCGGTAAATGGGTTCATTTCTGATTATGCGGTCGGATAAACCGCCGTTTGTGTTAAAAATCTGCCCCGTGTATTTATTCATAACAAAAATATAGGTATTTTTTGTATATCTGTCCGAATCTACCGCGTCAAGCAGTATATCGAGGGAAATGTTCAAAATAAGATAATTGCGTGTTTTTGTGTCGTTAAGCTGTCTGAAAACAACGGGAATTATCTTTTTCGACTCAACGCCGGAAGTAACAATTGACGGTGACATTATACGATACGGTGATGAATCAAAAATTTTCAGTTTTTCCCAATAATTGCTGTCATAGCTTGTATATTTGTAGTGATTGTCCAAATATTCCGATAACGGCATGCTGTATTCTTCCGAAATAATGGTGTGGTTCTCTCTGTCAAGAATAAATACGCTGTCGATTGAATAAAACGTATCCCGCGCTTTTTTCAAAGCTTTCTGTACGGTTTCGATGTCGGTGTATGAACCGTTAAGGGCGGAAACGATGCTCGGATTGTTTTCAAGCATGGATATATATTTTATGCAGGTGTTAATTTCGGTTTCACTTTTTTGTGACGCCTGTTCCAAAGAATTTCGGTATTCATTTTTTAGGTCACGTGTTTCCAACGTAATGTTATATGCGGTCATTGCGGTTGAAAAAATAAGTACGACCACAATCGGGATAAATAAAAGGATTACAGTACGTAATCTGATGTCGGAACGATATTTGTTATAAAATTTTAAAATACGCATGGCTCTTGCCCTTTTCATAAAATTATGACCTTGTCACAGAGATTATTTTAGCATATAAAAAAATCGTGAGCAACAATTTCTAAAAAAGTGTGACTTTAGAAATATTATAACCCAACCTCGCAAAAACATATGAAAAATGCGGGCTGCAGTATGAAAATAATGATATAAAAAAAGTAAAAAAGCGTCGACTTCGGTAAGATTACCAAAGTTAACGTTTCTGTAAAACTCCGTCCGACAGGTAAAAATATTTGTTGTCGGCTGACGGAATTATTTGAGAAAATTGTTCATAATCCAAGGATTTTATTTCTTTTATATTTTTACCGAAGTGAAGAATAAATTTTGTGTCACCCGGGTCAAAGCTGCCGAAATTTATGTAACATTGACACGGAACGCCGCGTCCGTAAAATCCGCCGAGGGAAGTTATCGGTTTGCTGTTGAACGTGTCCGGAACGGTAAGTTCGGTCGATTTGCCGTCCCATGCGTATTGCGCAGCGTAACAATCAAATATACCTTCGTAAATTGCAAATCCGTCCTTTTCGCCCGCAGGACGGTAAACAAAGCAGCTGTGTGCATATGCAAAGAATATCCGCGCGCATATTGCAAGCAATACAATTATTGCAGCTGCACCGATTATGCGCCGCACTTTCATGACAGCGTTTTCCGCACTTCACGGCGAAGACATGCGGCCTCCCAGTCGCTTCTTTCCTGTTCGGTTTTAAGTATAAGCCCCGGGACTTCTGTCGGGCGGTCGTTTTCGTCAAGCGCCACCATAACAAGGTGCGCCGTGTTAATCAGAGTCTTTTCGCCGCTGAGTTCCTCGATGTACGTGTTTACGCAGACTTCCATTGATGTTCTGCCGACGTATTCCACGTGCCCGGTGAGAAGAATTGTGTCATTTGCTTTTGCGGGTTTTTTAAATTCGAGCCTGTCCACAAGGACTGTTGTTACGTTGTGCTCGCAGTGGCGGCGTGCGGTAACCGCCGCAACTATGTCAATCCACTGCATAAGCTGCCCTCCGAACAGACGCTTAAATCCGTTTATGTTCGATTGGTTGAGTATTTGTACCTGTTCCGTGTATGATGCGGAAATTTCTTTTTTCAATTGTATCACCTCTTTGATATTCTACCACACTTTTCCGCAAAAATCTATAGTGTGCAAAAATTTTTGTGTTTTTCTGTTTTTATTTTGCTTTTCTATTGACTTATTCCCCAAATATTGATAAAATTAGGTGGAAAACAGGAAGGAGACGAAAGATGTATACTATTAATTATAACAAATTTTTGGATAAAATACACGGCTGTTGGTACGGAAAGTGTCTGGGCGGCGCTGCGGGCGCACCGGTTGAGGGAATTAAGAAGATTATTGATGTTAATGATTTTGCGGAAATTTTTAATCCGGACCTGCCTAACGATGACCTGGATTTGCAGCTTTTGTGGATTGATGTTCTTCATGAAAAGGGTACGGTAATTAATTCGTGCGATTTAGCGGACGCATGGGTAAAAAAATGTTGGTATCCGTTTTCGGAATACGGTTATTTCTTGAAGAACTATATGCGCGGCATTAAACCGCCGTACAGCGGTATTGTAAACAACAGCTTTTTTAAAGAGGGTATGGGCTGCCCTATCAGAAGTGAAATTTGGGGCGTGATAAGCGCGGGAAATCCTGATTTGGCGGCGGAGTATGCATATATGGACGCATGCCTTGACCATGCCGATAATTCCGTTTATGCCGAGCAGTTTCTTGCCGCCGTTGAGAGTATGGCATTTTTTGAAAATGACATGGATAAGCTTATTGAAACGGGAATGAAATATGTTCCGGCAGAGAGCAAGCTTGCAAAATGCTTTAACCGCGTTATTGATATCTATAAATCCGGCGCGGACTGGCTGAGCGCCAGACGGGCTGTTCTTAATGAATATTCCCACCCGGACTTTACCAATGTTGTGCAGAACCTCGGATTTACGCTGATTTCGCTTTTGTGGGGCGGCGGTGATATGCGTGATACGATAAATATCGCATTAAAATGCGGTTACGATACCGACTGTACTTGTGCGTCGGCGGCGTCGATAGTGGGAATAATCAAGGGTTACGAGGGACTCGGAACCGAGATAACCGATTTGATTAAAGATTACTTTATCTGCGGAATAGATATAGAAAGAAAATCGGACAGCATACGCGATTTAGCGGCGGAAACGGCGGAAATAGCCATGAAAACGCCGAATTATGAACTTGAAGTGACAGACTCGCCGTTTGCGGCGGACAGACCGCAAAACTTTGGCGGATTCAGGGTTGAATATCCGACAGAGGCGGGATTGAAGGCGGCTATTGAAAGCGTAAATCCGCTCCGGTGGACAGTGTACGGTCCGTTCTTTGAACAGCTTGATAAGCCCGCAGAGGAGGGAAAACCCAGTCCGCACGGTGAGGGGAGTGTTTTGCCGACGCTTGAATGTATGGTAAACAGCGAGGCGTTTTTGGATAAGGATTACATAACCGATTTTGATAAGGAAATCCCGGCATGCACTATAGATGCGTATGAGGATTTTATCGAGATTGACAAACATCTGACGCTTGAAGGACAGATGTGCTGTTATGCAAAGGCAATCTTGCATGCTGATAAGGATATGAAAGTTTGGGCGGTAATCGGAAATAATGACGGATTCCGCCTGTATGTAAACGGCGAAAATGTGCTTGAACGCGACGAAATCCGCTTGTGGACGCCGTACAACAATGATGTGCTTATCGATTTGAAAAAGGGCGATAATGAGATTATGCTGAAACTTTTGCGCCGTACGGAAAATTTGAAATTTGACATAGGATTCCGCATTTATGACGGCGGACATTGGCACAGAGCAAAGTGGCATACCGATTTATACTAAATATTACGGTTATGAACGCGGAAAATACGCAATTTGCTTGCGTTTTTCCGCGTTATAATTTATGCTTGCCGCAATGACGGCGGAATGGAGATTGATATGGAAGATTATATAAAACAGTAACCGGTTCGCCGGAAAAACCGGAAACGTGGATATTTAAAAATAAAAGCGGCATGTATATCCGCCGTGCAGACTTTGCGAGCACAAAACCGGATACAAAGCCGATAAAAATTCTGCATTTTACCGATGTTCGCCTTAATTGGACAACCAAACAAGATGAGAATAATGATGAAATTATGTACACAAAGAAATTTCGCCATTGGAACGAAAATGCGGCATCGGTGAAGGCGCTTGAAAAAGCGATGGATTATGCGGAAAATTTTGATAAAACGGTAATTACGGGCGATGTGCTCGATTTTATGTCAAGCGGTGCGATGGAACTTATGGATAAGTATGTTTGGAACCGTGACCCGAATATTACGGTGACTTTGGGAAATCATGAATATGTACGGCAGATGGAAACAGACAAAACCGACGAAACCTCGCTTGAAGCCGTCTTGCGGTTTTGGAAAAATTTTGGCGCCATGATATGTATTACACATCGGAAATTCTCGGCGATAAAGTGATGATAATCAATCTTGACAACAGCCGTGAAAGATATTGGGATTTTCAGGTACATAAGCTTGAAAAAGACATCGAACGCGCAAAGCGTGAAAAGCTGATTATACTTATTTTTCAGCATGACGCCATATCTACGGGAAAGCGCGAGGATATGCATGTAAAGGCGCTTATCGAATGTGACGGCGATGAGGGCGGTTTTTATAATACGGTCGGCTCGGCGAATAAAACGGACAAGACAACTGACGCGATGTATAAGCTTATCACCGAAAATGCGGACGTAGTAAAAGGTTTGTTCTGCGGTCATTATCACAGCGGTTTTTACACCGGGGTAAAAGCATGCTATACCGATGAAAAAGGCATTCATGACGCAGTAATTCCGCAGTATATCAAGGAAGGACTTGTATATAACGATTATGTGGGACATGTTTTGGAAATAACGGTCAGATAGCATTATAGGTAAAATTGCTGTTTTAGAAGGCATATGGTATATATAAATCGGAATTTGCAGCAGTTTAATCAATAAAAGGGTGGGTTTTAAAAAATGATATCAATTTATCTTCAGGGATTGTCCTTGGGACTTGCTTATGCTGCACCGATTGGTATGCAGAACCTGTTCGTAATTAACAGCGCCATGAGCCGAAAACCGGGGCGCGCGGCAGCAACCTCTTTGATTGTCACTTTTTGGGACGTCACTCTCGGAATTGCGTGTTTTCTTGGTGTGGGCGCTCTGCTGGAGGCTTTGCCGTGGCTGCAGAAAATCATACTTGGCGGCGGTGGTCTGCTGGTAATTTACATAGGCGCCGGACTTATCCGTTCAAAAGCGGATTTAAGCGGCGGCAAAGCTATAAATCAGCCGCTTTGGAAAATTGCGGGCTTGGCTTTTATTGCGACATGGCTGAATCCTCAGGCGTTGATTGACGGAACTCTGATGCTGGGTGCTTTCCGCGCGTCTTTGCCGGCGGGCGGCGAACCGTATTTTATTACAGGTTTTGCGTCGGCAAGTTTAATTTGGTTCAGCTGTTTGGCAATTCTTGTCTATATTCTCGGCAGTAAAATCAACAGCGGTGTTCTCACATGGCTGAACCGCATTTGCGGCGCGGTGATTATTCTCTACGGAATAAAACTGCTTTATAATTTGGCGCGATTTTTTTTATAAAAATTTCATACAATAATTTTTCATACAAATACAAAAAATAATTTTGTGCAGCTGCACGGAAAGGATTTGTTTTGTATGGACAAAAAAGAAAAAAATCATGGATTTGAATATGATATAATGGAAGAACTTAACACCGTAGCGTCGGTGACAGAGTGTACCGGACTCATGCAAATCCCGCCGACAAATGAAGATGAGGCAGAGGCGTACGGGGATATCTATGTTATACCGGAGCAGGTAAATAATTTTGAAAAAGTTAAAAGACCGAAGGGCAGACATATAAAGTCTGCGCCGTAACGGCAAAAAAATAATGTAAAACGCGCAGTTTTACATTATTTTTTTTGGAAGGGTAAATTGATTCATATCCTGCCCTTCAAGCCGTAAAAGGCTTACTTTATTTTTAATTCCGCCGCCGTAACCGACAAGGCTGCCGTTTGAACCTACAACTCTGTGGCACGGCACGATAATACAAATCGGATTCCGGCCGATGGCGCCGCCGACAGCCTGTGCGGACATTTTTCGGATTTTATTTCTTTCGGCGATTTCCTTTGCTATATCGTTATATGTAACTGTCTCGCCATATGGGATTTTGCACATTATATCAATAACCTGTTTGCGAAACGGCGTCAGATTGCTTATTTTGTATTCGGGCGTAAAGTCGGGTTCGATACCGCCAAAATACATGTCAAGCCAATTTCGAGTTTTGTCAAAAATATCAAGACGCTTTTCGTGAGCAGCGGGCGCAAGTTTGCATGCGTTGGGAGAACCTTCAAAGCATAAGCCTGTTAAAAATTCGCCGTCGCTGTTCATTATAATATTGTCAAATTCAGGGGGAGTAATATATTTTTGCAAAAATATTTCCTTTAATTTTTCCATAACTGTTACCCTCTGTAATACTTAAATCGGGTATTCCGTTTTTCGAAATACCCGATATTATCAAATAACTTTCATTGAAATAACAACCGTTTTTGTGTCCTCGTCCCACTGCACGTCCATTCCGAGCGCCTCTGAAACGGCGCGGACGGGAATAAAGGTTCTGTCGTCAATAATGCGCGGCGGAACATCAAACTCAATTGTCCGTACCTTGCCCGAAAGTACGTTGGTAACGGTAAATTCGCTGTTGCCGATAACCATAGCCGCAATATCGGCATTATGTGTGGCAAGAATAAGCTGCGAATTTGCAAACCATTCCACTTGGGCGTCAAGCGCCTCAAATATCGGACGCATCGGAACCATTGTTCTGCCGTCTATTATCTGCGGCGGGACATCAAATTCCACCGCTATGTCATTTGCGACAACGCTGATGCCGCTGTTGGCATAAACCGGTGCCGCCGAGACACAAAGCATTGTCAGTATGATAAATAAAAATTTCTTCATATAATATTCCTCTGCGGTTGTGAAGGTGGGTTATTTTTTATCCTTGAGAATATCGCGGATTTCGGCAAGGAGCGCCGCCTCGTCGGAAATTTTCGGCTCCGGCTCGGGCTCCGGTTCTTCGTGCTTGGCGAATGTATCCTTAAAACCGTTTACGCATTTAACCATGATAAACACCGCTATGGCTATGAGTAAAAAATCTATGATAGACTGCAAAAATCCGCCGTAAGTTATCGACAGCGTATCATTGATTTTTATCGACAGCGACGCCACATTTACCCGCCCGGTAATAAGACTTATTACCGGTGTGATAATGTTCGTAACGAGCGAGCTGACGATTTTCGTGAAAGCAGTACCCATCACAACGCCGACAGCCATGTCCATTACATTGCCGCGGGATATGAATTTTTTAAATTCATCAATAACTTTCATAAAATTATCTCCTTAAAAAGCAAGCTTTTCCTCAAGAAATGCGGATAAATCGCTAATTTTAATTCTCTGCTGTTCCATGGTGTCTCTGTCGCGTACGGTAACCGCACCGTCGTTTTCCGACTCGAAATCATATGTGATGCAGAACGGCGTACCAATTTCGTCCTGACGTCTGTAGCGTTTACCGATTGAGCCGGCGTCGTCATATTCCATGTTGAATTTTTGTGAAAGTTCCGCAAATACCTTTTCTGCACCCTCGTTAAGCTTTTTGGAAAGCGGAAGTACAGCTGCTTTCACAGGCGCAAGAGCGGGGTGGAGGTGCAGTACAACTCGTGAATCGCCGCCTTCGAGCTGTTCCTCGTCATAAGCCTCTACCAAAAACGCGAGCGTTACGCGGTCTGCGCCCAGCGACGGCTCGATGCAGAACGGTACGTATCTTTCGTTTGTAATCTGGTCAATGTACTCCATGCTTTCGCCCGAGTGATTTTGATGCTGCATGAGGTCATAGTCAGTTCTGTCTGCAATTCCCCAAAGTTCGCCCCAGCCGAACGGGAATACAAATTCAATGTCGGAGGTGGCTTTTGAATAGAATGCAAGTTCTTCCGGCGAATGGTCGCGGAAACGCAGGTTTTCTTCGCGGATGCCAAGCGTTTTCAGCCAATTCATGCAGTAATCTTTCCAGTAGTAGAACCATTCAAGGTCCTCACCCGGCTTGCAGAAAAATTCCAGCTCCATCTGCTCAAATTCGCGTGTTCTGAAGGTAAAGTTGCCCGGTGTAATTTCGTTACGGAAGGATTTTCCGACCTGACCGATGCCGAACGGAACCTTTTTGCGCGATGTGCGCTGAACATTTTTAAAGTTCACGAAAATTCCCTGAGCCGTTTCGGGGCGGAGATAAACCGTCGCTGATGAATCCTCGGTTACACCCTGGAAGGTTTTGAACATCAGGTTAAATTGTCTGATGTCGGTAAAGTTCTGCTTGCCGCATTCGGGGCAGACAATGTTGTGATCCTTAATGTAATCAACCATTTTTTCATTGCTCCAACCGTCTACGGTTACATCTTCGCCGTGTTCGTGAGCAAAATCCTCGATGAGCTTGTCGGCTCTGTGGCGCGCGTGACATTCCTTACAGTCCATAAGCGGGTCGGAAAAACCGCCGATATGTCCCGACGCAACCCACGTTTCGGGATTCATCAAAATTGCGCAGTCAACGC
Organism: uncultured Clostridia bacterium; assembly: GCA_934487205.1. Classification (GTDB taxonomy): domain Bacteria; phylum Bacillota; class Clostridia; order UBA1381; family UBA1381; genus UBA1738. The sequence continues at coordinate 17,294 of CAKSRS010000013.1, read as the reverse complement.
CGACGTTATATTTTGATTCCTGAATGAATTTCTTCCACCATGCTTTTTTTATGTTGTTTTTGAACTCAACGCCCAAAGGTCCGTAGTCCCATGTATTTGCCAGACCGCCGTATATTTCGCTGCCCGGATAAATAAAGCCCCTGCCTTTGCAGAGCGCGACGATTTTGTCCATTGTTTTTTCTGCATTATTCATGAATTTACACCCTTTTCTATAAAATGTATACTATTTATAGTTTACAAAAAAAAGAATGTTTTGTCAATAGAAAACGGGAAATTTCCGCGGGAAAATGCACAATTTTTGTATTATGCATTGTTTTACGGTTAATAAATAATTTGGTAAATTTTAGTTATAACCCATTTTATGTAAACCGGGGAAATGTTAATAAAGTTATCCACATATCCACATTTCGGGTGTGGATATACGCAAAAACGGCGTTTTTATGACAAAAATATTACGAAAATGAGGGGATAACTATGTGGATAAAGTGGATTGTAACACGCCTGTAAACTGCCTGTAAACAAATTTATGTAAACCTGAAATAATTTGACATTATTCACATAACGTATTATAATATAAATCGGGTGGTACGATATGAAGTATAAAATTTTGGAAATGCTCGAAACGGATAAATATGTTTCGGGCGAAGAAATATCAAAACAGCTGGGAATATCGCGCAATGCGGTGTGGAAACATATTAATGCACTGCGGAAAATGGGCTGCGGGATTGAGTCGATACCAAGTAAGGGATATCGCCTTACAGAGCGGCTTGATATTATAAATCCGCAGCTTTTGCAGAAATATGTTCCCGGAAAAGTATATTATTATGAAAGCGTTGACTCAACTAATGCCGCATGCAAGCGCGAGGAAGATGTGGCGGACAGGAGCTTGTTTATTAGTGATACGCAAACGGGCGGACGCGGACGGCTGGGCAGAAAATGGTCGTCGCCAAAGGGCTGCAGTGTATTTATGAGCATATGCCTTCAGCCGGATATTGCGGTTGAAAAGGTTTCGCAGCTCACGCTTGTTGCCGGAATGGCTGTCTGCCGGGCAATACGCGCGTCGCGCATAAAATGGCCGAATGATGTTTTAATTGGCGATAAAAAAGTTTGCGGCATTTTAACGGAAATGACGGCGGAAATGGACAGAGTGAACCGCGTTGTTGTGGGAATAGGGATAAACGTGAATAACGAGGCTTTTACGGTAGATTTGGTCGAAAAAGCAACATCAATTTACCGCGAAACGGGAAAGCGATACAGCCGCAACAAACTCATATGCGATATTCTCGAAGAATTTTGGGCATTATACGATAAGTTTCTGAAAAAGGGATTTTTGGCGCTCAAACGCGAATACAGCCTTAAATGCATAACAACCGGACGGCAGGTAGTCATAATAAAAAACGGCAAAGAATTTGAGGCGTACGCGGCAGATGTAGATGAAAACGGCGGGTTGATAATTGAGCATAACGGTCGGCGGGAGACGGTAACGTCGGGCGAAGTGTCGGTGCGCGGACTTTTGGGATATAATTAATGAAAGCTATTGCAAAAAACGACAAAATTTGATATAATAAACAAAATAGGGAACAGTTGATGTTTGGGAGGAATGGGATTGCTCTTTACGGAATATGAGCTCTGGCCGCCGGAGGGAATGGATATGTATGAAATCTCCGATGTGCCGGAATATGTGTATAAAGCGGCGTGCGACAACGCCGCCCGATGCTTAAATTATGATTGGGGCATACTGATGGCGGCGATGTATACCGACGCGCGCCATGAAAAATATGATGATATGTACCGTGCGCGCCGTACGGCGCTTGCATCGCTTGCGCTGGCGGAGTATTTGGAGCGCAAGGGACATTATACGGAAGATATCATTAACGGCATTTGGTGTATCTGCGAGGAAAGCACATGGGAATTGCCGGACGGAACGGGCAGACTGCGCGACATTGCCGTTACAAAGGCGGACATTAATGCGGCGCGGACGGCGGCGCTTTTGGCGCAGACAGTGTTTTTGTTTAAAAAGGAATTACCGCAGGCAGTAAAAAAACGCGTTGCATATGAGGTAAAAATGCGTGTTACAAAACCGTTTTCGGAAAGCAAACAGCATATTTTGCCCGAACTTTGCGCGCACTGCCTTATCTCGTGTCTTTTCACTGAGGAGGAAGAAGATTTTCGCCGCAGCATTGTGGATAAGGTTTTGGAGCTTTTGGACGTGTATTTCGGGGAATATGCGGATGGCAGGGTGCGCGCCAAAAATGAACAGAGTTTATACAGCCGCACAGCGTTTATTTTCGACATATTGGAAATGCTCTACAATGCCACCGACCGTAAATTTGAAGTTTTCAGCGAAGAAAAAGCGAAACTGTGCGCCGATTTTATCTATAAGGTTCACCTTGGCAGCGACGGATTTTCGGAAAAAGCAACCGATGCCGACGGCGCGCGCATTTATATGTTCGGAAAGCGCATGGACCACAAGCAGCTTATGGATTTCGGCGCAAGCGAGTTTATAGCAATTCCGGACAAAACATTGCCGGACAGCTATAATCTGTTTCATAAACTGTATTCGGTAAAATTTGCGTCGGAAATTATGCGGTATGGTGATAATTTTGACGGTCAGGAATGTGGATATATTGACGCAATGGATATATTCGTGAAAAAGACGAAGGATTTTTCCGTTGCGGTAAAGGGCGGCGCAAATGCTGCCGGTAATTTTATGATATATCTTGACAGTGAGCCGTATGTGGTAGATTTGGAGAAATCGCACAATCTTCCGGTTATTAACGGATTTTCTCAATTTACCAATACAAAAAATGTTAAAACGGACAAGCTGGAAAACGGTCTTGCGCTTGATTTGTCGGCAACGTATCCCAAAGAGGCAGGCGTTGTAAGCTGGCTGAGGAGCGTGGAGGCGGAGGAAAAATATGTGGTAATCACGGACGATTATGAGCTGTCCAAGCTTGAGGATTTGCGGATAATTCTTTTGATGAAGAATAAGCCGATTTTGTCCGGCGACAGAATACTTGTCGGCGACGGCTCAATTGTCTGGGACGGTGATATGGCGCTCCGCGTCGAACTGGTAAAATCAAAGACTTACGACTATGTTTATAGGCTTATATTCCATATAAAAAGCAGTGAGCTGAAAAACAGGGTTCGTATTGCATTGAGAAAATAAAAAAATGATGGTTGCGGCAGAATTAACAGACTGTCAAATGAAACTGAAAAACACGCATATTACTTTTTAGGGCGATATGCGTGTTTTTATATGTACTGATTTTTTTAGAGATTAAATAATTCAAAATCAAATTTATCGAGTGCGGCTACACTCACTTTGTATGCCATTCGCAAAGCAAATAAAACAGCGAAACGACATAGTATTTCCTATGCCGTTTCGCTGAAAACAATGTTTTATTAAGGACTAAGCCTTGTTTTTTTATTTTAAGCCTCTGTTTAAGAATGTAACAATCTGACCGCGGCTGCAAATGGTATCAGGTGAAAATTCGGTATCCGAAGTTCCGCTGGTGATTCCGTTTTCAACAGCCCACGCAACTGCCTCTGCGTATTCGCTCAAAGCCGGAACGTCGCTGAACTTATCGGTTGCTTCCGCGTCGGGCGCGTCGGCGTTCAACCACATATACATTACCGTTGACGCACGCGTGCAAGGTGTGTTGCCTTCAAAGTTATCGCTGTCAATCATATCCTTCTCATATGCCCAGATTGCGGCATCATAGAAATAGTCGGATTCTTTTACATCAGCAAACGGATTTTCAAGCTCTGCCTTCGGTGAACCTACCGCGCGCCACAGGAACGTCAGAATTTGTGCGCGTGTGCATGTATCGTCGGGTGAGAAAGTTGTTGCGGTTGTGCCTGCCGTGATGTTCTTTTCAACAGCCCATTTTACCGCATTTGCGTAATATGCATCATTTGCAACGTCGCTGAATGACGGTGCGGTTGTCGGTGTTGTTTGTTCGGGTGCAGCTGTCGGCTCGGGAGTCTTTTCGGGAGCGGGTGTGCTCTCTGCCGGTTCGTTGCCTTTCGGCTGCGGAGTTGTTCTCGGAATGTTCTGATTTTCCGGAATGTCCAAACGGATAAGCTTGCTTACGTCAACCGTTACCGATTCAGAGTTTAATGTAAGTTTCAAAGTTCCTTTGATTGAACCCATTGCTGTTTTTGTAGAGTCAACTTTTTCGAATGTTACCCATTCAACGGTCGAACCGTTCTTTACGTTTTCACGTGCGATTTCAAGAATTTCTTCCTTCGTTGAATCGTTGTTTACAGCTATGGTTTTAAGACGTCCGCCGACTGCTGCTGCGTCTGCATCAAGCAGCTCTCTGTTTGCGTTTGCCTCTGCATCTTCGCCTGTAAGTTTCGGCATTTTGAAATCAAACATTTCATGCTGAGTATAAACGCCGCATGTAAATAGGATATTTACAATGATTGTTCCATCTTTTTCGCTTGAAGCGTTCCAAATTCTGTAGTCAGTCTCTTTGCTGAATGAAAGCTCAACTTCGCTTCCTTCGGGGAGAACCTTTTTAGCCTCTCTCAAAAATTCATCGGCTGTCATGTCGTTGTAGAGAAGGATAGTGCCCTGGGAATTTTTGATTGCATTCATCGCGTTTTTGATTTCCTTTGATTCGTCAAGCGCGAATACGGCGCTCGGCAGCATTGTCAACGCTATTGCAAGCGTTATGAAGATGCTTAAAAGTTTTTTGTACATGTTTTTTTTACCTCACTTTATTTTTTTATTTGTTTAACGCTCTGTTTAAGAACGTAACAATCTGTCCGCGGCTGCAAATGGTATCGGGCGAAAATTCAGTATCCGAAGTTCCGCTTGTAACGCTTGTTTTTACAGCCCATGCCACAGCCTCGGCGTAATCGCTTCCGCTTGCGACGTCATTGAATTTATTTGAAATATCCGTTTGCGGCGCGCCGGCATTCTTCCACATATATGTCACGGTTGATGCGCGCGTGCAAGGTGTATTCCCTTCAAATTTACTGCCCGTAACCATACCATTTTCGCTTGCCCAAATCGCCGCGTCATAGAAGTAGTCCGATGCGGATATATCGCTGAACGGATTATTTGCGGTTGCTTTCGGCGAACCTACCGCACGCCACAAAAATGTCAAAATTTGTGCGCGCGTGCATGTATCGTCGGGTGAGAAAGTTGTTGCGGTTGTGCCCACGGTAATGTTCTTTTCGACAGCCCATTTTACCGCATTTGCATAATATGCGTCATGGCGTACGTCGCTGAATGTGATGCTCTGCGATACGGACGGTTCGGCGCTTGCCGAGCCGACAGTCAAAACTACAGGATTTTCCGCATTGATATCCAACGTGTATTGCGAGCCGTTTTGCTTAACATATGACTCGTCGAGAGGAAGGTATGACACAATGCCGTCCGACGACGTAAGAATAAGATATTCCTGCAGCATGCTTTCCTCGGTGTCAAATGTCAATTGCCCTGTACTTGACGTTACGGAAATAATCTGTCCCTTCGGTATCCCGAATATCTGCACAGCGCTTGTGCCGTCCATGCCTACGCCTAAGTAGCCGTATGAACTCGTAAGAATATTCGCTCTGTGTCCGGGGCTGTTCATCCAGCCTTCGACAGCTCTGTCCGGGGTTTCATGTCCCGGCGTACATTTATGAAGGTTTTCGCCCGCACCTCTAAGGGGGAAGGATTCTGAAATTGCCGTGTTGAACTTTGTTCCGTCCGGTCTTGTATGTGAAAAACTTTCAGCTACTTCTTTTTCACGGATTTCGCATGCGTCCTGCAATGCTGATGGCATTGAAAGCGGCTTTAAGCCTTCCTTTGCGCGCTCAATATTTGTAAGGCGTAATACCCGCCATTCCGATTTATTAATTTTAATGTTCGGCGGCATTTTCTTAACAAGCTGTGGTATAACCGAGCGTTGACTCAATTCTCTTGTCTCGTCATTAAGCGTCAGAATAAGGTCTCCCGATAATAAACCCGGCTCATCAAATGTAGCCTTTTTTGAATAGAAATTATCTTTCCATGCCATTTTTGTGCCGTGGGTTGCTGCCGCCTGTGCGACTTCAAGCATGTATTCCTTGGTTATCGTGTTATCGTATTTGATGGCGCTGAGAGCCGAACTTGCCGCATCACGGTCTTTCTCCAGCTTGGCGGCGTCTTCCGTATAATACTTTTCTATCGTTTTCGCTACGGATACGCGGTCGGTCAGGTCGCCGCATAGCAGCGTGAGTGTTGCCGAAACCGTACCTGTAGTGACTGCATTGGACTTTACAATGGAAAAGTCTTTGTCGGCAAGAGTTACGGTAACATTGTCGGACACTACTTTCTTTGCCATATTCAATATATCGGTTTTTGTCGTTTCGTTGGATACCTCAAGATCCCATATTGCGGAATTAATCGCCTTTTTCGCCGCGGCAATTTCCTGTTTCGGCGAAACGGTGCTTTTGTCGGAAGAAGATTTTCCGAGTGCGGCAATTACTTTTGTAATTTCAAGGTCGCCGCTGTTTCCATCGGCAAGAGATATCTCCAGCGTGATTTCAAGCAGTCCCTTTTCCGTATCGGTTGCCTTTGTTATCGAAACCTCTTTCTTTACCGAAACCGTTGCCCCGTCCGGAGCGCCTTTTTTTGCGGCGGCAAGAATTTCTGCCGATGTTGTGTCGTTTGTAAATGTGAGCTTGTTTACCGCGTCGCTTACCATGTCGCGCGCGTCAAACATAGTCACGGTATTTTTGTTTTCCGGCGTTTTTGAAGTGCCGCCCGAAAGAGCCGGTATTTCTTTTTCAACTTCAAACCATACCGAGCCATCATTTTGAGCAATGACAACATCTGCGGTTATCAGCCCCGGTTCGGAATCAGTCGCCTTCGTCAGTTTGAAATTGCTGACGGTAAGCTGTGCGCCGATGTTGCTGCTTGCCGAATATGTACACTGTTCCATCAGACTGTTTTCGAATTTTTCCGCAGTAACGGAGTTTGAAAAGGTCATTGACTTCAGAGCAGTAAGGATTGCCTGCTGATTTTTCTCCATTGCGGTCTGCGCGTCGGATTCTACTATGAAACTTGCAAATGTAGGCGTGCAAAGAGGTGCAAATGTGCCCGCCGATGTAAGAACGGTGGCAGCGGTCAGCATACCTGCTATGATTTTTTTCATTTTAAAATCTCCCTTCTGTTTTATATTAATAATATAATATTTACGGTTTATCTTCAATAATAATGTCATAACTTGCAGTAAATCGACATAAATTGCAAAAAAATAAGCCGCAGCAAAATGAAAAGTTTTGCTGCAGCTGCTTTTGTTATTCCAGTTCAAATGCACCGGTATATAATTGATAATATTTTCCGTGTTCTTTAATCAGTTCCTCATGATTTCCGCTTTCGATTATGCGTCCCTGTTCCAGAACCATAATCTTGTCGGAATTGCGGACTGTTGAAAGTCTGTGCGCAATTACGAATACCGTTCTGCCTTTCATCAGACTGTCCATGCCTTTTTGAACAATCGCCTCAGTCCGCGTATCTATGCTTGATGTTGCCTCGTCCAGTATCATAACCGGCGGGTCGGCAACGGCGGCACGTGCGATTGCAAGCAGCTGGCGCTGTCCCTGTGACAGATTTGAACCGTTGTTCGAAAGTTCGGTGTCGTATCCGTCCGGCAGACGTGTTATGAAATCATCGGCACCGGCAAGTTTTGCCGCAGCGATACATTCTTCATCTGTCGCGTCAAGATTACCGTAGCGTATATTATCCATGACCGTTCCCGTAAACAGGTTGGTTTCTTGGAGAACTATGCCGAGCGAACGCCGTAAATCGGATTTCTTTATCTTATTGATATTAATTCCGTCGTAGCGGATTTTTCCGTCGGCAATATCGTAAAATCTGTTTATCAGATTTGTTATGGTTGTCTTTCCGGCACCGGTTGCGCCGACAAATGCAATTTTCTGCCCCGGCTCTGCCGACACGGTGACGTTGTGCAAAACAGGTTTATCCTCGGTATATCCGAAGTCGACATCGTACATCTGCACATCGCCTCGGAGCGGGGTGTATGTCACGCTGCCGTCGCCGTGGGGGTGTTTCCACGCCCATTCGCCGGTATGCTTTTTGCTTTCGGTAATCGTACCGTCCTTTGCGATTTTGGCGTTTACCAATGTTACGTAACCGTTGTCGTCCTCCGCTTGTTCGTCCATCAGCGAGAATATACGGTCGGCACCCGCCATACCCATTACTATAGCGTTAATCTGCTGTGTGAGCTGGTTGATATTTCCCGTAAACTGCTTTGTCATGTTCAAAAACGGAACAATGATACTGATGTTAAACGCCATGCGCGAAAAGCTGATGTTCGGCATGCCGGAAACGAGGAATATTCCGCCGGCAATTGCTATGATAACGTAAAGTACGTTGCCGATGTTCTGAATTATCGGACCGAGTACATTTGCATATGCGTTTGCGCGGAAACTGTCCTCATACAGTGCGTTGTTGACTTTGTCGAAGTCTTTTTTACATTCTTCCTCGTGGCAGAAAACCTTGATTACCTTCTGCCCGTTCATCATTTCTTGGATAAAACCTTCTTCTTTACCCAAGGACATTTGCTGGCGGATAAAATATTTTGCCGAACCGCCGCCGATTTTTTTGGTAACGGCAACCATAATTGCCACACCGATAAGCAAAACCAGCGTCATGGGGATACTATAGTACAGCATGACAGCAAGCACTGCAATTACGACCGTTCCGGCACGCAAGAGCGACGGGAACGACTGCGAAATCATTTGCCGCAGCGTATCGATATCGTTCGTGTAGTAGCTCATTATATCGCCGTGTTTATGCGTGTCAAAATATTTGATAGGCAGATTTTGCATACCGTTAAACATGGAACAGCGCAGTTTTTTCAAAAATCCCTGAGTTATAACCGCCATGAGCTGTGCGTACAATGTTGTTGCGGACAGCGACAAAATGTATATTATGCCGAGCGTTATAATTTTCGGCAGTATTTCACCGTATGCGCTTTGCCAGTCGCCGGAAGAAAAATATTTTTCTATAACGGCAATAACTTTCTGTATAAAAATATCGGGCACGGCTGCCGCCGCCGATGAAAACAGTATACAGAATACCGTCAGCGGCACGAGACGCGGAAAATACGATACAAGCAGTTTTACGGTGCGTTTCAGTACGTCTTTTTTTGGTGTTTTCATATTATTCTTCATCATCGTCACCTCCGTTTTTCTGCTGTCGATAAACTTCGCGATAGATTTCACTCCTGTCAAGAAGATCCGCATGTGTGCCGATGTCTGCAATATGACCGCCTTCCATGACGATTATCATATCCGCTTCCTCAACGGACGAAATCCGCTGCGCGATTATAATCTTTGTCGTTTCGGGGATAAAATCCTTAAAGCCTTTGCGGATAAGCGCGTCGGTTTTTGTATCAACAGCGCTTGTGGAATCGTCCAAAATGAGTATTTTCGGCTTTTTCAAAAGTGCACGCGCGATGCAAAGGCGCTGTTTTTGCCCGCCGGAAACATTCGTTCCGCCCTGCTCAATCCATGTGTCATAGCCGTCAGGGAAGGTGCGGACAAATTCATCTGCCTGTGCGAGACGGCATGCCTCGGCAATTTCATCATCGGTTGCATTTTCGTTTCCCCAGCGAAGGTTATCCTTTATTGTGCCGGAGAATAACAGGTTTTTCTGCAAAACCATCGCAACCGCATCACGCAGAGTCTTGATGTCGTATTTTTTCACGTCTACTCTGCCGACCTCGACGGAACCGTCGGTGGCATCATAAAGGCGGGGAATAAGCTGTACGAGCGAGGATTTGCTCGAACCCGTTCCGCCTATGATGCCGACTGTCATGCCGGATTTTATGTGCAGATTTATATCCGACAAGGCATTTTTCTTTGCCTTGCGCGAGTATTTAAAGTTTACGCCGTTAAAGTCGATTGAGCCGTCTTTTACCGTCATGACGGGATTTTCGGGTTCTGTGAGCGCCGGATTTTCTTCCAGGACTTCGCAGATACGTTTAGCAGATTCCGCCGACATTGTAATCATAACGTAAATCATGGACAGCATCATAAGCGACATAAGGATTTGCACGCCGTAGGTAATCATTGCCGAAAGCTGACCTACATCGACAAGCGCGCCGCGGCTTTGAATTATCAGTTTTGAGCCGACAAGCAGTATAAATATTGTGTTAAAATTCATGCACAGCGTCATAAGGGGCGCGTTGAAAGCGACAATGCGCTCGGCGCGAGTAAAGTCGCCGCAGATATCTTCCGCCGCGGCGCCGAATTTGGTTTTTTCGTATTCTTCGCGGGAAAATCCTTTTACAACACGCATTGCGCGGACGTTTTCCTCAATGGACTCGTTCAGACGGTCGTATTTTTTGAAAACGCGGCGAAATGCCGGCATGGCTTTACGGCTTATCAGCCAAAGACCGAAACCTAATACGGGGACTACTATTACGAATGCCGTTGCAAGGCTGCCGCCCATGTAATACGCCATAACGATTGAAAAAATCATCATAAGCGGACTTCGTATGGCTGTGCGGATAATCATCATGAAGGACATCTGCACGTTCGCGACGTCGGTCGTCATACGGGTAACCAGTGACGAAGATGAAAATTTATCAATGTTTTCAAATGTGTATGACTGGATTTTGTGCAGCATATCGCGGCGCAGATTGCGGGCAAATCCGGCGGACGATTTTGCGCATGTAACGCCCGCAAGTCCGCCGCATGCCAGCGACAGGCATGCCAAAATCACAAGCACAAGCCCGATTTTTAAAATTGTGCTGATTTCCGTTCCCGCCTTGACGAGATTGACAAGGTCGGCGGTTACAAACGGGATTATCGTTTCGATAACTGCCTCGCCCAAAATAAGTATCAGAGTAAGTATTGCGGGAGTTTTGTTTTCCCTTATACTCTGCATAAGTTTTTTCAGCATAAAATTCCTTCCTTTCTCATGTATTCTTGCTTAAAAAAAGAGCATACAGAAAAGGAAAGTTCCTTTTACAATATGCATTCGTTTGCACTAAATCGGAGTGTGACCTAATACAAAAAAGACGAACGGCACTTATGCCGCTCAAATACAACTATATTCTAACATATGCGGCAAAATTTGTCAATAACATAAAAAATTGTTTACATTTAGTTAATATTTCCGTATAATGCCGTGAATATACAAAAAAAGTCTGCCTATCGTAAAACGACAGACAGATGGTATTCTTTTATGATTCCAAAGCGTCCTGCAACCACCATGAACCGATGTCAAACGCGTTAAAAAGATTGCTGCGCTCACCCGAACGGTAATTGACGCCTTTGCCGAGCTCACCGGTATTGTCCTGGATATGGAATTTAACCTTTTTTGTTACGTTGACGCCGTTTTTTTCTTCCGATTCAACAATTTCCATAACAAGTATCAATCTTTGTGACAAATCACCGTAATAAAGGGTATTGCCCTTGCGATATATGGGTTTATCTTTATATGTCAGTACTTTTGACTTTTTAGCCGTTGCCATAAAATCAATCCTTTCAATCATTACTAATAACTTATTTTACCATACTTTTAGAGATTTTTCAAGTGTTTTTGAATTATTTTTCTCATAGCGCGACGATAAGCGTGCCTACGGTAATCATAATTGCGCCGACGGCGGACTTTACCGTAATGCGTTCGTTTAAAAGCAGTGCCGCGAGCAGCATGGTTATAATAAAGCTCATCTTATCCACGGCAACGACCTTCGATGCATTTCCCGCGGCGAGTGCTTTATAATAGCAAAGCCAGGACGCGCCTGTCGCAAGTCCCGATAAAATCAGAAACAGCCAGCTTTTTTTGCCGATATCCGATATGCCGCCCTGCGCACCGGTTAAAAAAACCATGCCCCATGCCATTACCAGCACGACAGTGGTTCTTATTGCGGTTGCAAGGTTCGAATTAACGCCCGATATGCCGATTTTTGCAAGAACCGATGTTGCCGCGGCGAAAACTGCCGACAAAAGCGCCAATACTAACCACATAATGTCATCTCCATTTTATTCTTCAACTATTTCAACGGTTTCGGAAATACATTTTGAGCCGAGTCGTTTATCCGATTTATGCAAAAGCACAAATACAGCCAGCGTCCCGACCGCGCCGCACAAAGCGGATTTGTATTCGTCCAGGCAAATATTTGCCGCGGCGAATATTGCAAAAAACGCTAAAATCGGCAGAATATATACCAAAAACGCCGATTTGAGTATACTTGCGCTTGAAACTTCAATTATAACACGGTCACCGACATGCGCGCCGGCGGAGTTTTTCACTTCACATGCGCGCACGCCCGATTCCGCACAGCCGGCGCAGTTTGCACAATTTTCGCCGCACGCCGCTTTGCGCGTTACGGCAACGATACAGTTTTCGCCGTGCAGTGATTTAACAATTCCTTCTTCTCTCATAAACCAAGCATTTCCTTTGCGTGTTTTATCGCCGTGTCGGTAATGTTGTCGCCGTCGGTTATGCGCGCAATTTCCATAATCCGCTCGTCGCTGTCAAGACGTTTGATGTGCGTAACGGTTCTGTCGCCTTCGGTGTTTTTTCGGATAAAATAGTGGTTATCCGCCGCCGCCGCAAGCTGCGCCTGATGGCTCACGCATATTACCTGTTTTCCGTTTGCCAGCGCCGAGAGTTTTTGCGCGATTTTGTGTGCAGCGCTGCCCGATACGCCTGTATCAATTTCGTCAAAAATTAATGTATCGACGCCGTCCGATAAAATGGATTTGACAGCAAGCATAACGCGCGACAGTTCACCGCCCGACGCAATTTCGGCAAGCGGTTTCATCTGCTCGCCGACGTTGGGGCATATCATAAATTCCGCGGTTTCCGCGCCTTTTGCTGTGTATTCTTCCGTTTTTATAAGCGCGGTTTCAAAACGGACTTTCGGCATATCCAAATCGGCAAGGGATTTTTCTATTTCCGCTTGCAGCTGCTTTGCCGCGTCAAAGCGGTTCGCGGAAATTTTTTCGCTTTCCGCCACAAGTTTTGATTCTAAAACCGCAAGTTTTGCTTTTAATTCGTCTGCCGCCTCGTCGGCATTGTTTATAAGGGCAAGTTCCTTTACCGCCTTTTCGTAATATTCCAGAACTTTTTCCTCGCTGCCGCCGTACTTGCGCTCCATTTTTGTGATTAAATCAAGCCGTTCTTCGATGTCGTTCAGCGTGTTCTCGTCATATTCGATGCTGTCGGAAAAGGTTTTTAAGTCATGCGCGCTGTCCTCAATTGTGTATTTTACCTCGTTAATACGCGCGGCGATTTCGTCGATACCGCTGTCAATTCCCTCGATTGAACCGAGAGCGTTGGCGGCACGGCTTATTGCGTCATATGCCGAATTTTCTTCATACAAAACGCTGTATGCCTCGCCGACAGCCATGGCAATTTTTTCGGCATTGTCAATAATTTTTTTCTGCTCGGAAAGCTCGTCTTTTTCACCGGCATGTATAGCCGCCGCCTTGATTTCCTGTACCTGATATTCAAGCAGGTCTATCCGCTGCATGCGTTCCTGCTCATCGGCGGACAGCTTTTCAAGTTCCTTCAGAATTTGCTTTCTTTCATTATATAACAGGGAGTATGCCGTCAAATCCGTTTTTGCATAGTTATCCAAAAAGTCTATGTGTTTGGATGGATTTAAAAGCGCCTGATTATCCTGTTGTCCGTGAATATTTATAAGATGTGCGCCGACTTCCCGCAGTATGCTTTGCGGCGTCATCATGCCGTTTATGCGGCATGTACTTTTTCCGTCGGCAGTGATTTCGCGGCATAAAAGCAAACTGCTGTCCTCGGCGTCTATGCCGAGATTTTCAAGAAGTTTCAAAATTTCGTCCGATACGTCAAAAAGTCCCTGTACACGTGCTTTTTCCGTTCCGTAGCGCACAAGGGTTTTGTTCGTTCTTGCACCGAGCAGCAAATTTACCGCGTCTATAATTATTGATTTGCCGGCGCCCGTTTCGCCCGTCAGTACGGTCATGCCGCCGTCGAGTTCCAGATTTAGCCGCTCAATCAGCGCGATATTCGTAATTTCAAGTTCTTTAAGCATAGCTTATTCCTTCCAGCTGAATATTTTGCGCAAACGCGCCGCCATTTCTTCCGCAGACTGCGGATTTTCCATTATAATAAGGAAGGTATCATCACCGGCAATGGTTCCGACAACTTCGTGCCCTATGAGGTTGTCAAGCGATGCCGCAACGGCATTTGCCATGCCCGCACGTACTTTCACGACGATTGTGTGCATTGCCGCTTGAATACTTATTATTGATTTTGAAAAAATCATTATATGGTCGGTGTGCTCAGGTTTTTCCTCTTTGGTGACGGCATATTTGTATGAGCCGTCCGCAAGCGGGAGCTTGATAAGTCCCAATTCCTTGATATCGCGCGAAACGGTTGCCTGTGTAACCAAAAATCCGCAGGCTTTAAGCTCATCTGTAAGGCTTTCCTGGGTTTTTACGTCCTTTTCGGCGATGATTTTTAGTATTTTCTGATGTCTTTTTTGTTTCATACAGGTTCCTTTCCGCTTTTACAGCTTAGCCATCATTGTATGATAGAATGACTGTTTTCCTAATTTTATTATTTTTAAATACCGATTTGATTTCCGCACGGTCACGGTATCTTTAAGACCGATAATGCATCTGTCCTCGCCATCGACGGTTACGGCGGCGTTTTCGCAGCCTTTTTCCGTAAGTCGAAGATTTATAAGCTTTTTTTCGGAAAGAAGCATGGGGCGCGCCGATAATGTATGCGCACAAATGGGAGTCGCGATGAAAAGCTCAACTGTCGGGTCGGCAACGGGTCCGCCCGCAGAAAGCGAATATCCCGTTGAACCGGTGGGCGTCGAGATTATCAGACCGTCCGCCATATATTCACTCACTTTTTCTGCGTTGGCGTATAGTTCCATTTCCAGCATGCGCGCCCCCGGTTTGTAAACGACAACATCGTTGAGGGCGATATGCGTACAGGTTCCGCCGTCGGCAAAATTAACGCATACTTCCATCATCATGCGGTTTTCAACGGTGTAGTCGTCATCTAAAAGCTTTCGGCAAGCCGATTCCATGTCTGCGGTTTCAACCTCGGTCATAAATCCGACTTTGCCGAGATTTATGCCCATTACGGGTATGCCCGATTCGCCGCACGGCTCCGCCGCTTGCAGCATTGTGCCGTCACCGCCGAGAATTATTACCGCGTCCGCACCGTCATAAACGCTGCCGGCGGTATATTCCGCGCCCTCTATGGCGGGTGTGCCGGCTTGCATGACGATGTGCGCTTTTCCGTTCAGAAATCGGCACAGGCGCTTGGTATATTCATAGTTTTTGTCCTTTGTGTGGTTGGGAATAATTGCAATTCTTTTCACGTTCACAGCCCCATTCTGTGTATATTTATACATATTATACATCTTTATCGCAGAAAATGCAAGTATTATATCGATTTATTTGACAAAAAAGCATCATTTTGATATAATATAGCTGATTTTTTGGCATTGGAGGATACAATATTATGATAAAATTATGCATATTCGATTTGGACGGAACTCTGACAAATACTCTGCCGGCGATTTCGCATTTCGGCAATACGGCGCTTTGCGCACACGGATTTCAGGAAATTGATATGGAAAAATATAAATACCTGGTCGGCGACGGGCGGGATATTCTGATTCATCGTATGCTGGCGGAAAACGGCGCCGATATGCCGGAAAATTTTGACGCGGTGGGAAAGACGTATGATGCGGCATATGAGGCTGATCCGCTGTATGATACGCACCCGTATGACGGAATTCCGGAGCTTTTGCATAAACTTCGCGGCGCGGGAATAAAAACGGCGGTGCTTTCGAATAAACCCGATAATGTGGCGTGCGACGTCGTCAATATATTTTTTTCGGGACTTTTTGATACGGCACACGGTCAGCGGAAGGGAATTAAAACCAAGCCGAACCCCGAGGGCGCTTTGATGATTTTGGACGAATTGTCGGTTAAAGCGGAGGAAACGGTATTTATCGGTGACACAAATGTAGATATAAACACAGGAAAAAATGCCGGTATGAAAACAATCGGCGCAAAATGGGGTTTTCGCACCGAGAAGGAGCTTTCGGACGCCGGGGCGGACTTTATTGCTGGCAAACCTCTTGATATTGCGGAAATAATTTTTAAAATGCAGAATGAGTAAAATTGAGAAAAACGAAGAAAATCGACGAAAACGGAAGTAAAAAAATTGTATATTAATTTTTTTCAAAAAGGGTATTGACATTATTTTAAAGGTGTAGTAGAATAGTAAATGTTGGTTTGCGGGGGAATCCTGCAAACGTTGTGAATAATTGTTTTTATTAAGGAGGTTAAATCAATGAGTAGCTATATGGCAAAACCACAGGAAATCGAAAGAAAATGGTATATCATTGACGCTGCAAATAAGCCGCTCGGAAGAGTAGCATCTGCTGCAGCAAGCATTTTAAGAGGCAAACATCTGCCTACATTCACGCCGAACGTAGATTGCGGTGATCACGTAATTATTATCAATGCGGAACAGGCAATTCTTACAGGAAACAAAATCAATCAGAAGGTACGTTATTATCATACCGGCTGGGTTGGCGGAATTAAGGAAATTCACTATAATAAGCTTATGGCGGAAAATCCGGAAAAAGCTATGATGTACGCTGTAAAGGGTATGCTCCCGAACAGCACAATCGGCAGAAAAGCGCTTACAAGACTTCGCGTTTATAAGGGTGCGGAGCATAACCATGAGGCACAGAAACCCGAAGCATGGGCACAAGAGATTAAGTAAGGAGGATTGGAAATATGGCTAAAGAACAGTATTGCGGAACCGGAAGAAGAAAATCTTCTGTAGCAAGAGTCAGATTAGTTCCGGGAAACGGCAAAATTACAATTAATAAAAGAGATATAGACGATTATTTTGGTCTTGATACATTGAAAGTTATCGTACGTCAGCCGCTTACAATTACGGAAACTGTAGGCAAGTTTGATGTAATCGCAACGGTTGAGGGAGGCGGATTTACCGGTCAGGCAGGCGCAATTCGCCACGGTATTGCAAGAGCGCTCCTTGAAGTTGATTCCGATGCGTACAGACCCGCTCTTAAACAGGCAGGTTTCCTTACAAGAGATTCAAGAATGAAGGAAAGAAAGAAGTACGGCTTGAAAGCTGCTCGTCGTGCACCACAGTTCTCAAAGAGATAAGAAAACAATCAGAAAACCCTTATTTTTCAAGGGTTTTCTTTTTTTCTGTATAGGAAATTGCGTTTTTTGAAAAAGTATGATATAATAGAAAACAAGTCAAAAAAGGCATAACAAAAAGA
>CAKSRS010000012.1 GCA_934487205.1 uncultured Clostridia bacterium | reverse complement strand
GTTCTGGAATACCCTTACTATCAGGACAAAATCTTTTTCCTTCCTTCGTTGACTTAACACACTGCCATATTGTCTTTTTATATTTAGAACTACTATGCCAGCGTCTGCGTGAAAGATTAGAACCGCAAAATCCACATTCCACCATACAACTAAATGCAAACTGTCTGCTGAACTTCTCACGTTTCCCCGGAATGACATTATGCTTTCGGTTCCCATTTCTTCGGTTTCTTATTTCCTGCGCCCGTTCAAATTGTTCTTCTGTAATAATCGGCTCGTGATGATTATGTATATAATACCGATCTTCCTCGCCAAGATTCTCTAAACGTCTTTTAGAAATCGGATCAACCGTAAAGGTTTTTCCTAACAAAATATCACCTTTATATTTTTCGTTTTTAAGTATGCTTAATACTGTGCTCGGCTGCCATACGGTCTTTTTTGCCGGCGTCGGTATTCCTTGTACTGTCAAGTAATTTGCAATAAATGACGGTGTTTTTCCCTTAAGAAACATTTTATAAATCAGCCTTATGATTTTTGCCTCTTTTTCAACAATTTTGGGAAGTCCGTCCTCGCCCTTTTCATATCCGAGAAAATTTTTGTAAGGGATATTTATTTTTCCGTCAGCAAATCTTTTCCGCTGTCCCCAGGTTACATTTTCAGAAATACTTCTGCTTTCCTCCTGTGCAAGACTTGACATTATAGTGATTAAAAGTTCTCCTTTGCTATCCATAGTGTAAATATTTTCTTTTTCAAAGTAAACTTCTACACCCTTTTCTTTTAATTTACGGACGGTTGTTAATGTATCAACGGTATTTCTTGCAAAGCGGCTGACCGATTTTGTAATGATTAAATCAATCTTTCCGGCAAGGGCGTCTGCAATCATTTTATTGAAACCGTCACGGTGTTTGGTATTAGTCGCTGAAATCCCCTCATCAGTATACACATTCACATAATCCCAATTTTCATTATTTTTGATATAATCTGTATAGTAGCTGACCTGTGCAGCATAGCTTGAAAGCTGTTCCTCGCTGTCCGTTGAAACTCTCGCATATGCGGCTACACGTTTTTGGAATATCGGCACAGATGATTGTACCCTTATATTCATTGTTGCAGGAATAACCGTCATTCGTCTTGCTGTGTTCATGATTTATGCCCCTTTCTCAGTTTATCATAGTTTTCCGCTTTCATTTCCTCAGTCCATTTCCGGCTTTTATCCTGCCACACTTTTGTAACCCTTTCTCCGTCCCAAAATACAAATGTGACCTTATACCATTCGGGAATGGTAATCTCTTTTATTTTATCAGAAAATATGTTTTTATTAAACTCATCAATTCCAAGGACCTCACACGAGAGTTTGTATAAAGTTTCCTCCGGTATTTTCTTTGCAGGGCAGAAAGCTTTACCGTGCCTAAGATATGTAGCACAATTCCAAAATGCTCTGCGATATTTATCGGAGCAATGACAGACCTTGCGGGTATAATATGCACCGCAATGTTCACAAACTATCTTTTTTGTAAATGGGAAGCTTTTAACCTCTGAATGTCCGGTATATTTTTCAGCGCGTTTTTGTATTTCGGATTGTGCGGCATTAAATATTTCTCTTGATACAATCGGCTCATGATTATTTTCAACATAGTATTGATTTAATTGACCGTTGTTTTTTGTTTTCTTCTTTGAAAGATGGTCGGAAATAAATTCTTTTTGGAGCAGAAGGTCACCAATATATTTTTCATTTGAAAGAATATACCTTACCGCCTTTTGCCCCCACTGTATTCCGTTGGGCGGCGGTGCAGAGTCAGCAATCAGCTTTGTTGTTATCGTTTTTACGCTGAGTCCTTCAAGATATGCATTGAAAATATATCGTATAACCTCTGCCTCATTCTCGACAATTTCAAATCCACCGTCAGATGTTCGTATATATCCGTACAATCTTTTAAGGTTCATCGGCATTTTTCCTTGCTTAAATTCATTGCGAATTCTCCATTTGCAGTTTTCCGATACCGATAAGCTTTCCTCCTGTGCAAAAGAAGCGAGGATGGTCAGCATCAGCTCGCCATCCCCGCTCATCGAGTGTATATTCTGTTCTTCAAAATATACGTCAACATTCAATTCTTTTAATTTCCGTACAGTTTCAAGCAGCGTCACCGTATTTCTTGCAAACCGGCTAATTGATTTGGTTATGATCATATCAATATTTCCGGATTTGCAATCTGAAATCATACGCTGAAATTCGTTTCTGTTATCCTTTGTTCCCGTAGCCGCCTCGTCAGCATATACACCAACATACTGCCATTTAGGTCTTGATTGTATCATTTTACTGTAATAACTGACCTGTGCCGACAGTGAATGGAGCATAGCGTCTTTGCCGGAGGATACTCTTGCATATGCGGCAACTTTTTTTCGCTGAAACTCAAAACTTTTATGCGGAGCTATCGCCGTAATTTTTCTTGCCATTTTATCATTCCCTTCGTATTATTATCATGACACATTATAGCGTACAATCCGCATAAAATCAAGCGTTTCACGAATCATAAACCGCCGAAAACAGGGCGGTATTTGTGCTTTAATATTGTATCAATTTTTTTGTACTCTCTATCGGTTATAATCCCATTCTTGAGCATTGATTTCACAATAACCTGCGATGTACGATAGTTTTTTTCACGTTCAAATTGCTCTTTTGTCATGTCTTATTCTCCATAAATCCCGGCACGGTCATTGATTACAAGAATGCGGAGCATATTGTCATCAAGCATAAGCTTGCCCTCGTTATCGCCCTTGAGATAACCCTTTCGCATAAGCTTGGTGACGGTAGGCTTTGCCCAGTCGGGCATATTATCGTCCACCCAGGCATAAACCATCTTGTTTTTAAGCTTGTCTACATCGGTTCTGATATTTCCGATTTCCTTTTTCAATTCATCATACTGTGCCATAGTTAAATCCTCCTCATTTTCGGTTAATTTGTTTTTGAAAGTGTTCCATAATGCCCAGCCGTTTTTACTCATACTTGCCGGACAGTTTTTGCGGCTTGCGTCATAGTGGCGAACCACACGCTCGAATGGAATATTGAGCTCTTTCATAAGATGTTTTGTAAGTTCGACTGTCTTATTAAAAGCAACATTATAGTCTCCATCGCTGTTAATACACATTTCTATGCCTACGGAATTACGGTTTGTAATTCCGTATTTGCCCTTGCCATCACCGCAATGCCAAGTATAGAATTGATTGTAATCGTTCACTTGAAAAATCTGCGTATCATCAACAAAGAAATCTGCCGATGCGTTTCGATTTCCGCCGTTAAAATAATTAAAGTGTGCGTTTGTGTTAGCACCTTTGCCGGTGTTACCGGTATCGTGAATTACGATATATACAGGCTTTTGTGTTCTTGCTGTTCGGTTATATGCAATTTGTCTTTTATTGATTTTCATTTGATATACCCCTTTCCAACTGTAAAATTCTCTGCTCCAGGTCATTAAGCTTTGGAATACGCTCATCTGGAATACTGCCATCAACATTCATAAACTTATAGCTAAAAAACTGTACTGTGTTAGTTTCTTTGTTTACACCGGTTCCAAGCTGTACCGCCGTTATAGGGTTCCCTTTGTTATCCACGGTTTTTGCTCCGTCACCGAGAGCCGCACCATGCAGTGTTTTGCTGTTTCGCCCCGCGGCTGCACCGTGACTTGCATACGCATTCTTTCCGCAAGCCATGCCTTCCGATGCAGACGCACCGCTGCCGCCCGCCATACCGGACGATGCCTTTGCTTTTGCTCCTATGGCAGCACCACCCGCTCCGCCCAATGACGCACCGGCACCTCCGATAAAACCGCCGTTATGTTCCTTATCCGCTTTTACATAATCAAGATGCATTCTCCGGTCAATTTCAGACTGAAATTTGTTATAGACCGCACCCGATGCAACCGGATTTGAACTGCCGTATACTAAATCCGAATCCACATCCGTCAGTTTAAGATATTTTTCCAATACTTCACTTACTTCCTGCAGTGCTTCTGTTTTTGCCTTTGTAAATGATTTTTCAATTCGATCATATATATCGGATAAAATCGTGGGTGGTGGAGTTATACTTTTCTCGGCATCTTCGGTATAGCCTGTTTCATGTACGATAAAACCTGCGGTATCGGAGGTTATTAAATCACCGGCACACACTGAAACATCAATTCTGCCGTCTTGCTTTAATGCCTCATATGGAACAAGGCACCGTCCGTCTTTTAACAGCTGTGCATATGTTCCGCATTTTGATGCAAATATGGCGATGATATTCGCGTTCCATTCCTTTGTAAATGTAAAATTGGCATATAAATAGTTCCTTGAACCTGCCACAACATAATTATCATCTGTCCGTTTTATGTGCTGGTGTTCAACCGTAAAGTACAAATCCATTTCTATTCACCGTCTTTGTCTTTGAGCTTTGCAAGCGCATTTTTTATCGGTTCCGGCAGCGGAAGTCCCATAGCACCCCAATTTTCGAGAATTGAAAATCCTTCGTTTGCTATATAGTAGGATACCGTAACGGTACGAAGTGCCATTGAGTCGATATGTATAAGCTGATCAAGCTGCGCCGCCACGGCAACAATCAGCAGTATTCCAATTTTTTTTACACCGCCGATATAGAATTTGCTTGAATCAAATTCTTTTAACGCCCATGCCTTAATAAATCCGCTGATGAAATCAATCACCATAAAAATAAGCAGAATATTCAGCATAGAATCCATGCCTCCGAAAATGTATGCGAGTGCTGTGCATACCGATGTGTAGAACAGCTTTAATTTCTCCATAATAGTTAGTCCTCCTTAAAAATCTGCAGAGTGCTCTCGCTTGCATCTGCGCTGTAATAATGTGTTACCGATATATAAAAAACAGAGCCTGCGGTAAGTGCAAGACTCCGTTCATAAAAATATGAATCGGTCATTGGTTTGAAATTGCCGTCATAAAGCCGTATTTCGTGATCGCCGCTTTTACGGTTTACTTTGATTATATAATTGCCGCCTGTGGTTGGTGTAAATTTATATAACTTCATTGTTTCCGAATCCGTCTTTATTTCAGCTGACAACAGCATAGGCACTTGTTTGAGTGTTCCATCAACATTCGCATACACAGCCGTTGCCTTTTTCAGCGTACCGTCTATGTTTAAAAAAACTTCGGACGGTCGTTTTTCGATACCGTAATTATTTGGAAACACACCATAGAAGTATTTATTGTTATCAAATTCCGAAAGCGTCACGCTTTCTGTCAGAGTCAGTTTTGTGATTCCGTACCAAGTCGACCAGGTTCTGCTCGAACCCGGGTTTGAGGACGGAACGCACGCAATCTGAGTTATTGTATAGTTTGAAATATCGGTGTCAATCGTATATTTTCCATCGTCCGGCAGAGTGAACGAGCATACCTCATACCAACCATAGTTTTGGCAGTAAATATAAAAATCCCACGACCGACCGAGTACCGTACCCGAGCCGGTGTTTTCGATTTCAATATCCATTGTGATATGCAAGCATCCGGGCACGGTCGTGTTAAACAACAGCGGATAGGTATAACACTTATTGAGTGTTACTCTCGATTCCGACCACTTGTATTGAAATCTTCCTTTTTCGCCGTATCCAATATAAGGGTAATCATACTTAAAATTAATGTTTGCCATATCTCACCTCAGAAAGTCTTGATTACAATATCCCCGTAGCTTGTGGACGGAGGAGTTGAACCGCTCGTCCACAGTACGATGTTTCGCACCTGCTTGGTTGTGTAAGCCGTGTTGGACTGCGCCGTCAGCTTTGCGGACATTGTGGTGTCGGAACTTTTCTTTACGAAATTTGTGTCGACATATGTTTTGTTGGCAATATCGTAACTGCCGGACGGACTTTGAACCTTTGCTCTGCCATTGCTATCTCTCATCATAATACGGCTTGCAGTGTACTCAGCTGTTGCATTATCAAGCTTTTGTTTATCGGTGTAACTCATAAATCCGTTTGAATTTATTGTAGCATTCCGATGCATTCCGTTTGAGATGTGGTTACTGCACTCCGCAAGCGTGACAGGTGGATTTGCCTGCCACGAGTTTTGCCCGGTTATTGCTTTTATCCTGTTTGCAAGCCAGCCGAGAACAACCGACAGCTTGCCTTTTACAGTGGAACTGTCGGGTGCTGTCTGCGCATAAACGCTCGGTGTGAGTAGTTCATCAATGGTATCAAAATTCTCGTTTATGACCGCAATGTCGGCATTATCCGAATAAAGTGGCTTTTTTAATTTATGATTGGTTGTTTCTTTCGGCATACTATCACCCCTTGAACCAGATTAAGACTTTATCATCGGATATACGCTTGAGAACGGTGTATCCGTTTTCGATTGATTTCACTGCCTTACCGCCGTCACCGCATCGGCAAACATCGCCGCTTTTAAGCGTTCCGTCATCGTATACGATAAGCTTGCCAAGCACACCGACAGCCGACCATTCCGCTCTGTCCTTTCTTGGGATATAATCCAGGTTCGGATTCCATTGGGGGTTTAATATCGGCTGAGTTTCGATATGTTCCTCGGTTACGATATTGCCGTCCTCATCGGTTTCAGCCGGAACGGTTACATCGTGGTATTGTATTCTTCCGAAATCATCGGTCAGAAATTTTCCCTGCCAGTGCATTTCTCCGCTGTCACCGATGATTGCCGGAGTTGCCGATATAATGCCGAGCGGTGTATCAAAATCCTCACACAACACAATTTTTCCGTCTTTCAGCTTTACAAAATATCCGGCCCTGTCCTCATTATTTGGGTTACCGTCCGCCCACTCGAAATATTCCGCATAGTCGGCACAGGGTGAGGTGTATTCCTTATCCGCATGAACACTGCCGTCAGAGAGCACCTTAAATGCAAGTCCCGGTGTTTTGATTGCCGTTCCGTTTGCAAGTGCAATGGAGCAGGCGTCTGTGTTTATACCGTATTTTCCGAAGGTGACTGCATTATCAGCGGCTGAAATGACATGATAACCGTCCGCAAACGAATACTTGCCCGTTGCCATACCGTAGCATCCGCCGGCAGCGGACGATGTCGCATACGATGAATTGCTGCTCTGCACAAATATGATGCCGTCCGGGAAAAGCTGTTGAATGTACGAACCGGCGCCTCCGGCATACGTATCATCGGGCATATATATCGTATTTCCGCTTATTGATTTAACCTTCACCTGCGAAAATATGATAGTGTTAATGCAGTTAAAGCATCTTAAAACTATCGTATCGCCGCTTTTGATTCCGGCAAGACTGTATTTAGGGTCTATTGTGAGCATTTTGTCTTTCCAGTTTAGATTGGTGCATTTTAAAGCACGTGCATAAACTCTTGAATAGTTACCGGCAGAAAACGAATGCGGCGCATATGCATAGCTTGAATTCAAAGCCGCGGTTTTTTCTCCGTATGCGCAGGAGGAGCCTGCCGAAAACGAGTATTCTCCTTCGGCGGTTGAAGAACACAGCGCCGCAGCGTTTCTTCCTTTTGCATTTGCCGAGTTTGCCGCAAATGAATATGCGCCGTCTGCACTTCCCGAGCAGCCCGAAAAGCTTGACGCTCCGCCAGATGTTCCGCCGAAGGATATGCTCGATTCGCCCGCAATCAGCTTGTATGCGTCAACCAGCGGAATAAAGGTGTTTATATATTGATAATCTTTTACCGTGTGCGTTTCATCGGGCGGCTCTGTCGATATTCCTATATCGGTTGTAATTCTTATATATTTTTCATCGGTATTTACCTCTAAAATCTCCACTATCTTTTTGGGGGATTCTATGGTCAGCCAGTCATTCCAGCCGGAGTCGACCCAGGTTAAACCCAGGCTGAACACAAGCTTATCTCCGACCTTAAGCGTGGTATCGGTTTGTTCGTCCGAATAAATATAGTACGGAATGGTCCCTGTCTCGGCATCGAAATTTTCATAACCGATATTTACCGAACCGTATTTGTATTTTTCGCTCGCAATCATGGTGATGTTATCTCCGACAATAATATTATCAGATCCGATGATGAGGTTATTGCTGCCGTAAACAAGATTGTTTTCGCCCAATATGATATTGTTTTCTCCATCAACATACCATTGCTGACCGAGATCACCGCCGCCGCCCTGCGTTCCGTTCTGATAAATTTCGTTTAATGCGTCCACTAAGTTTTTAGCCGAGGTTTTCAGTTTTTCAACATCTCCAACATCGGCAAATGTGGCAAGACCTATGTCGTTCGGATGTATTTCTGCCATTATGTATTCCTCCTTGCGTATGCTTTGTTTTTACTCCATATAACCTTTGCATTTCCGTTCCCGTCCGGGCAATAAAAAATGCCGCCATCCGATATGTTAAGATTAGACTTAACCTCGAATGTCAGCATCCATTCCCATGAATAGTTTTTTGCCGCTGTCCATATTTGAATTTCATCAAGTATGTCTTGCCAAAGCCGATAGGTAAAGATATATTCCACTGCCAAATGAGCAGGCTTAATCTCCTCAATCATCGACTTTATATCTTCCAGATTGTACGGCACACCCGTTTTTGATGTGAACTTTACCGCAAAACAGTATTTTGACGGATACTCTATAATTTCAATATCACCGTTAATAAAGGATTTTGCAACATTTTTCATCATGGTTTTTGTGACCGTTCCCGTGCCTCGCAGCTTTGACAGTATACGTCCCCTGCGTGTGTCAAGGTTAGCTGTGGTGTCCGGAACAAGTCCGACATCTTCCTCGTGATGTTTTATGTCCCTGTCAGAAAGAACAACAAAAAACTGATTCTCTGTAAGTGTAGTTTCTGCGTTTAGCCTGTTAAATTCATTTTCGATAGAGCGAACAAGGTCATTCATTACCTTTGACTTTCGGTAATATCCCGGCATTTTCTCAATCAACCGTAACCACCCCCAAAACAGGTACTTGCGTTTCCGAAACGGTGATATTCTGCGTATCGTTATTCAGTTTCAGATTACTGTAATCGGCAATCTCATCACAGGCAAGAATACAACCGCCAATTTGCGCATACGAGATATATCCGACAGAAAACGCATTTTTTTGCAGATATTTTGTGATGCTCTCGGTGATTTTCTCTTTTGCCGTATTGAGATCAGCGCCGTTTGCAAGGGTAAGCTTTGCCGAAACATTGATTGTCAGCGGTGCAGCGCTTTCAACCGTAACTTCCGCTCCGATCGGTCTGTTTTCTTCAATGTGATTTGCCACTTCTGAAATTAATTCTTCGCTTGCCACACCTTTTTCGGAGTTTATTATGATAACCTTAACGGTTCCGCTGCCGTTCCAAAGCGGCAGACATTTAGCGTCTCCGACACCGCTGATTTCCTTTGCCCACTGCTCATAGTGATATTTACTGCCGCTTGTTGCCGGGAGCGACACCTTTTCAAAATACCGGTCACGCAGTTCATCGTCCGTTTCTTCGTTGAAACCGCCCGTTGCAGACTTCTTGTTCGTGACCGACACAATCCCGGAGAGCGTGACAGGGAAACGGTTTATTGCGCCTTGCGGAATATTGCCGACAGTGCCGACCGTATCGCAGATAACCGTAACATCAGCCGTTCCGCTTTCTCTGATTTCAACATTCTCGATAGCAGAGAAGATAAGGCTGTCCGATGCGACCTTGTCACCAACGGAAATAACACTGCCGGGAGTGCCGGTTATTGTCACCTTTACTTGTGACGCGACACCGGACTTTCGTGTAATTCCTTGCTCGGCGGCTTTGCAGTCAAGATATTCGCCTGTTGCCGTCAATGCAAAGCCGTTTTTTAAGATTTCCTCAAGCCGTGCATATGCCGTTTCAAATTCCTCTGATGTCGGCTTTGTCACATCATAAAAAAATGAGCCGACATCTTTGTCGAACTCATCGGATATGTCAGACAGTAACCGTGACAGTATTTCGTCCTTTGTCATTTAGCACCACCTCCAGTGTGACCGTAATTGCGTTTGTATTTCGTGTAATATTAAAATTCGTGACCGAAGTAATCTGCGGATTTTGCTTTAGCGCATCCTCAATTTCACGCTTTAATTCAGCCTCGATAAATTCAGCCGTATAGCTGTTGCCAATGATTAAATCCTCCAAATGGCAACCGTATTCGGTATTATCGTAGATAGGGTATCTGCCTTTCTCGGTTCTAAGTATTTTTTCAATCCATACTTTTATTGCGTCGATGCCGTCGCACTCAATCAGCTTTCCGTCACGCACAACAAAGTCGCCTGTGGTAAAATCAAATAAATATGATTTTGTTCCGCTTGATATGTCGCTTTTATTGTCAAACATTACATCCGTTGAATTCGGAAACATCAGATAACCACTCCAATCACAATAAATTTCTGACTGTTTGCATACGGGAGTAACACCACCGTCTTGCCAAGGTTTATATATTCGCCGTCTGCATTTTGCTCTTTCAAATTTATGCAAAATGTTAAGTGGCTGTCGGTCAGAATAACCTTGTCGCTTATGCGTATTTTCGTGTTCGGCAGTTCAATGACCGTTCCGAACATCGGCGAGTAACCGTCACTGTTTTCCCGCTCTTTGAGTAACTTTGCAAGTTCTGTTATACCGTTCATGAGTACCTCCTAAAATTGGGCATGGAAAAAGACGAACACGAATGTCCGCCTTTGTACATATTAACAGCTCATTTAATGCTTTATTGCTCAATAATATTAAGCCAAAATTTCTTTTTATAACTTCCCTTAAGTCCAAATTTACCACAAAATTCAACGAATTTGCCAGATAAAGCCTCGTCATTTACGGGCATACACTTAAGAACTTTATTTATTGCCTTATTTGACATTCTTCCATCAAATGTGTAATATGCTGCGTCGCTGTTCTTTTTGCTTTCTTCCGGTAAAGCTACAGCACTGCAAGCTTCACTAACATAATGTGACATATTATTACTTTGATAACCTATATATTTTGATGGATAAAATTTATAGGTTTCTTTATTTTTGATGACAACAAAGCACCTTCCGTATGTAAGGCAATATAGTGCAAAATCTTTTTCTTCCGAATCACTGCTATTTAAATAATCATCAAATACTTTTGCGTTATCTAAAATATCATTTACTGTTTCAATTAATTTCATTATATTTCCTCCTGCAAGATTTATTGACATTATTATATAACAAAAATACTTGTTTGTCAAATCAACACGTTATCCAAACTTTCTCAGTCCAAATTTCACATAATGTATTCCGTTTTTTATGCTGTGGTCTGTGCTTTCGATAAGATAATTTACATCATCAACACCAATCAGCGCACCGGCTCGGGTGTAGCTGTTTACTGCCTCTATGATTTCGATTGAAAAGCTCTCTTTTATCTTATTCAGTACCGACAGCTTGTTTTTCGCATAGGTATTTGCATCTCCGTCCTTTTCATCAATCTTTAATACATCCTGCAAAACACCGTATTTATATATGCTGTCGGTATCTTTTGCTACAGCTTTGACGGTATACACTTTATCAGTTTCGGTTATTACTTTCACGCTGTTTTTCATATCCTCAATTGAAAGGGTATGTGACACGTTGCCTTTGAGCGTGGGAGAATAAATCAGATGTGTATTCGGTGTAATTCTGAACTCCGGATAGGCATATATCGCACCGTACTTATAGATCCGTATCCCATTTGGAGTCATATCAAAATTGTAACCGCCGCCGCATTTATCGAGAATATCGGAAAGTATATCAGATATGGTTTTGTCTATGTAAATCTGCGTGATGCTTGTGTTCAGTTCCGGCACGGAATCAATCGGAATATTAAAGTCGGAGCAAAGCCGTACAACAGCTTTTTTTGCGTTCATGTTGTTAAACTGATATGTTTCCTTGCTTTTATTGAGATACCAGCCGAAATCCGTCACCGTATACTTATTCTTAAATTTATCTCCATCATCAACCGCGATTACAATGCCGCGGAATATCTCAATATTGGTGCAGAAGTTTACGATATCACCAATCTGCGGAGTGTATGTATTCACATAATTCGTATCGGACTTTGCCACTTCAAAACTCATCTTTGTTGCAAGCTCATCTATTGAGTTTTGCCAAGACAAACCACCAACATAAGATGTAATATCATTACCGCCGGCAATCAGTTTGTATGTTTCATCTACACTTGCGGAAAATTTATCTCCGACAGTGTTTCCGCCTGTTCCGAAACTGTCCGAAAGAGAGTAGTCCTTATCTTCTTTTGTTGAAGTTGTTGCAGAAGCTGCCGTTGATGAACTTTCGTTATAGCGGAGTACCACATTCCACGGATAATTGTAGTATCCTCTTGTGTATATTTCTCTGCCGGTCTGATCTCCTGACTTACCGCCTGTGGTTTTGCCTTTTTCGTTGATTGAGGCATTAACAATTATTCTCCCATTGTCCTCAACCACCAAAGCCGTATGGTGAACAGTATTTAATAAGACATCTCCGCGCTTAAGTCCAAGTCCCGTTGACAGTGCTATTTTACCGGTTACATCGGAAAATCCATATCTTAAAAATATAGCCTTCATATTTCCGGTATAGGTAGCGCCGCCTGACTTTACCTTACACCCCGCTTGTTCAAATGCTGAGATAACAAGAGAGGAGCAATCATAGTTCGGCCCCCATCGGCTGTTTTGGTCATAGCCGTGACTATTATCGTTTGCAATCTTAACCGCCCAATTGACGGCACTTTCAATCACGGCACCCATCAGATTAATTTCACCTCCGACAGCGTTATTGAATATTTCATATCACCGTCTCTGCCGATTGTATATGAAAAATCATCTATCGTAACCGCCATATTTATCGGTGTATCGGTGATAATAAGCCGAATGGGGAGTTTTCTTTCATACCATGTGTCTATGGTATATAGGTAACCGAAAGCGGTATCGCTCCTGTCACGCAGGAAAGGATAATCACGGTTTGGTAAGAAACTCGACCACGATATTTTCTTCAAGGCTTGCGTACCGATAAGGTTCAGCTGACCTTGAGATACCGTTTCAAATACCTCGTTGTTTCTGCCCTTTGAAACCGTGAACTCCGGCGGCAGAACAGGGAGCCGCAAAACCTCGGCTCTGTTATTTACGCTTAAATATATATCCATCTGCCGCCCTCCTTACATATTATCCAGTGCCAGCTTTAATTTCGGAACAAGCTCATCAACAATCTCGTCCGCACTCTTGCCATCGGCATAAATATTGATATAGAATCTATTTTCACTTCGCCTTGATTTATCAATCGGTGATACCTTTGCTCCGCTCGGAAGTGAAAGCATTTCGGGACCTTTTTCGCCGACTATAACCGTACCCGCTGTCCTTATTAAACCGCCGTTTGCAAGCATCGGAATCTGCGGTGCGGTAAATGTGGGAATTGCCGGAATACCGACAGCGCCCGTTACTGAATTTATGCCGTTTATAAGTCCGTTCACACCACTGACAGCACCACGAATCATTGAGTTAATTGCTGATATAATGCTGTTTATTGCACCCTTGATTGCACCAACGATTCCGTTCCACACATTCTTTATCGCATTTCCGATACCAGTAAATACGGAAACTGCGGCGGAGGATATGGTGTTCCACGCACCGCTTAAAAATCCTGTTATACCGTTCCAAACTCCGACAGCCGTATCTTTTATTCCCGTCCAAAGTCCGACAAAGAATGAACCAATGCTTGTACCGACCGATACAAAGAAATCACCGACAGCCTGAAACGCCTGCTTGCACCAGGCACACACACTGTCCCAATTCATCCAAAGCGCAACACCTATGGCAATCAACGCTCCGATTGCGACAATAATAATACCGACAGGGTTCGCTGTCATTGCCACATTCAGCGCCCACTGTGCAACGGTGCATATGCCCTGCACGATTGCCCATGCGTTCATTACGGTATTTATCGCAAATACGGCAACCTTAAATGCCACAATCGCACCGACAATACCCGATATAACCGGAGCAATCCAACCCCAGTTATTCACGAAAAAGTTATATACATCGGCTGCCTTTTGCACAACACCTGCAAGAGCGTTTACAACAAGCGGAAGTCCTGTGTCCCTTATCCAATTAAGCGCCGGTTTGCAGAACTCAAACGCATTAAACAGAGCGTCTTTTACACCGCCGGCAATCGTGATAATGCCGGAAAACTTCTCACTGTTTTGCATAACGGCTGTTTTTATGCTGTCAAATGCCGACACACCGTAATTCCATACATTTTGAAACGCTGTTATGAGCGGCGGCAGAACATTATTTTTTATCCACGAAAGCGGAACGGAAACTGCGTCTATTGCCGAAACAACAGCATTTTGTACGCTTGGCATTGCCGATGCGACATATCCGAAAAATGTTGTAACAACAGGGTAAAGCTTGCCGCCGATTACCTCCTGCATATCACCCCAGGCATTTTTTATCTGAACGATTTTGCCCTCCGGTGTGTTTGCCATTGCCTCGGCGAGTCCTCCGAAGTTTTGCTTTACGACCTCAACAAGCATGGCAGCTCTCTCGGTTTCGTTGCCCTCTTTTAAGGTTTTCTTCTGTGCTTCGCTTAATGTTACACCGTATCTCGTTAATGCGCTGACCGAACCCGTCATAACCTTACCCATAAGGTTTGCCATTGACTGCATCTGATCTCCCGATACCGATACACCGTACTGTGATACCACTAAATCTTGTAATGACGGGAGCAGGGTTTTAATCGTACTGCTCTGCAATTGGAATGTTGCAAGCTGTGATGCGCCTTGAATAGTAGCCTCATCACCAATTGTGGTGATGCCTTGAAGCTCTCCTGCATACTTTTTCATTGCATTTACATTTTCAAGCGTTGTACCCTTAACATTCATCATAAGGGTTTCGAGTCTTTGTTCAGACCTCGCCTGCGTGTCAAACAGCGTGATACATTCCTTGCCGAATGAAATCATCTGACTAAACCCGGCATAAGCCGCTACAACCCCGGCGGCCTTTTTCGCAAGCGAGGCAAGACCTTCGCCTGTAAGCTTGCTCTGCGATTGCATTTTCTTTAGTCCGCCCGTTGCGTTGGTGGTATGGTTTTTGAGGTTCTTTACACCCGTTATGGCATTTCGTATTCCGGCGGTGAAGTTATTGTCTTTTATGGATAGTGTAGCGCCGATATTCTTTTTTGCCATTAACTATCACCACCTACTAATGCCGCATATTTTTTGTACTCATCTTCCATATAAACCTCATAACAAGCCTTATAAAAAAGCTTTTCCGAAAGCGGAAGATTAATTATCTTTTCCGGTTCAATGCCCATATTCAAAAAGTGACAGAGCATGGCAAGCTCTCCGTCACTTCTGATTAGTTTTTTATATCGTCAACCGCCTTTACTCCGTCAACATACCCCGCAAGTTTTAGACATTCAACCGCAATCTGCGGAATCTCGCCCGGTTCAAACACTTTCTCGACAATCTCCATCGGCTCAACACATTCAAAAGCCGTCTGAAGTTCCTTTGATTTAAGGCACGGCTCTGTCACGCAGGAATAAACCATATATGAATCACCCTTGTCCATATCCTGTGCGTCCCTTGCCAAATCCGCTGTCGGACTTTCAATTGTAATGGTACCGCCAAGTGACTTTATGTACAGCGTTGCGGTTTTCGGTTTTTTCTTGCTTTCAAGCATCTGTTCTTTTCTGCGGATAAGCTCCGCAAGCGTTATTTTTGTGTTTTTATTCATTGTTATAACCACTCCTTTTCAAGACCGTGAAAAAATTTCGTAGATTGTGCATTTAACCGAGTGATGTGTACTTTGTGTACTCAAGCGAGGTTAAGTGTGCAAGATGCGGAATTTTAGCCGGTCTTATCGTACCTTGACGAGGTCGGGGAAGTAATAGTCGGTGAATCCGCCGCTGTACTCCTCGTCAATCATTTTTGCGTTTTCAAACTTCTGCAGCGTCAGCTCGTTAAACCACGCATTCTCGATTACAAGCCGCTCACTTCCGTAGGCATCGGGATCATCAATTTTTGAGATAATCTGAATACGAACATCAATTCCTTTCTTGATTTTCTCCGACAAAAGCTGTGCGCCTCGTGAGAACACCTTCTTGACCTTCATGCTCCATTCGCCCGTAAGTCCCGTCATTTTCGAGTCCTTTGCCATCTGCATGACAAAATCCACATCCTCACGCTCAATTTTTATCTTCGCCTCATATGAATCGGTTTCATAGACAGGCTCTCCGTCAAGATAAACCATGCCCCATTTGCCGTTCATAACTCTCGGCGCAGTAGGTTTTACCGCCATAGCTTTTTACCCCCTTATTCAATGTAGATTCCAAACTTCAAATCCTCGATTGCGTCCTGGATCTGAATACTCGCCCTCACAAACACATTTGTCCCGGTGTTTGCCGTCTTGATTTTCTCATCGTCCCAAGAGGACGCATCTCTCGTTTTTGAAAGCCATTCCCTGGTTTCATCAATATCAATTTCAGCCTTGTTGTCATACTTATCATAAAGCACTCCTCGGTTTGCAAGGTCTTTGAAGTACTTGTTTACGGCGGCAATAAATACGATCTTGTTATCGTATGAATTTTCAACCTTGCCTACAAATTCATCCTCAAAGGTTGCACGGATATCATCACGAATCATATCGACAGCCTCAATGATTTTGATTTTCTTGAAATCTTCGCCTTTATCCTCTGTGGCGGTTGTAAGAGAATTGACGCCCCTTGCAATCTTTATTTTTGTGCCGTCATTAATTAAAATCAATTTGCCGTTATCCACATCATCGTCCGGGGTTTCGCTTTCGGTTATGCTTTCAACCTCCGGCAGAGTGTAGTATGTAGCGCTCCTGTTAAGCGGAAGTCCTGCAAGAATCCCGGCAATGCGGCAGCAGAATTCTGCGGTTGTATATGTCTTTGCGCCGACCTTTATATTGTCGGTTGCAAAGTTTATGATGCCCTCGTTATCTGCCGTAACCGATGGTAGCACCGCCTTGAATGTCTTATGATACTGCGTGCGCTGTTCTTTGATATACTCGACAACGGTATCTGTTTCACCGTCACCCAAACCGGGAACAGCAAGGTAATACCATCGTTTGTTTTTCAGCCTTTCAAGTGCGTCCGAAATATTATCGGAGGTCTGCACACGCTCCACAATTACCTTTGACGGTCCGCCCATAAACACAAGGGACAGATATGCAAGATTGATTGCCGTGTAATGGCTTTTTACAATCTCGCTCTCTTTTGTGTATACGGCGGTTTTTGTTGTATTGCTGTTATCTTTCAGAATGACCGCCACGATGCCGCGCTCACTTCGTGCGATCAGCGTTTCTGCAAGCGTCTTAAATTCAATTAAAATTTTCGGAAGTCCCATGACTGTCTGTCACCACTCTTTCTTGTAATTCTCTCATTTTTGGCATTGAAGCCGTTTTTGTGTTCGTTTCCTGTAAAAACTCCAATTCAAAATATGTGGTAAGAACGCTTTTATCTGAATCAAAGGTTATTTCGTTGACCGACAAAAACCTGTCCTTCACCTTAATCGGAGTATATAAAAATATGTTTTTCAGCTTTTCGGCATTTACGACGAGTTCTTCTTTGGTTTCCATTGATGGGTGATATGAAATCTCAATACCCAAAGTAACCAACTCATAAAATTTATTTTCTGCCGCAACGCTCACGGGGAAAATCTCAATAAAGCAGGCAGGCTTTTGAAAACCCTCTTTAACCTCGGATGCAATAACCGAGTATTTGTTTTTTGTGAGCAGTTTTGAAACCGCCGTTTGTATGTCTTTTATCGTTATCAAAGTTCCACCTCGCTCGTTAAATCATCAAGCAGTTTTTTAGCATTTTTCTCAAATGTTGAATTTAGCTCCCTGACCGTATCCTCGATCATTTTTTCTCCCTTTGTTTTACCGCCGACCGAAATACCTCTGATACCTCTCTGCAAAATATTTAATTTTCTTCCGTTTCTGCCCACCGTAGAGCCGCCTGTTACAACCCTATGTCCGTCCTCAACCACATGACCGTATCGGTTTTCGGTCTGCACACGGGCAACACGCGCCTTGCCGAAAGTCTTAGGCTTTTTTGTTCTCCATGAGCCTTTCAGCTTTTTAGTTTTGCCTGTCGGTGTTTTCAAGCGGACACGCTGTCTTGTGACATTTGCCATTGCTATAAGCATAGCGTCCGTTTTGTTTTCATATTTTTGCTCGATACGGTTAAAAGCCTTTTGCAAGTCTTCAAATCCGAATATTCCGTCATTCTTCGCCATTATACTCATCTCCGTTAAAGGTTTGTGCCGTTTGTGTATTTTTTTCGGCGGCAATAATCTGAAGTTCCTCATGCCGCTCGTTAAGATCAAGCACGGACACTATCTCAAATTCACGGTTATTGTAAAGAATACGCATAGCCGGTGTGATATTCCTAAAATACCTCGTTGAGATTTTATATGTGGTTTCAGCACGGATTTTCTGACTTTCTTCATACTCTCTGCCGGTGGTTGGAGTGACAAATGCTGCAACGGAAAAGTTTTCAAGCGCCAATTTATGAGCATATGGTTTTCCGTTCGCATATTCCAATACTGCATTGCCGTCATTATCGTGCGACAGATATACTTTATTGTTCTGCATTTGCAATGGCAGAGGAAGATATGGTTTGAATGGCTTGTATCTCGGCACTGTTTCGCCCATAGAATTTATGATTTCATCTGTCGGGGACATGAAAATTATTCTGTGTCTAAGCTTTGAAAAATTCATTAGAATTCTTCCTTTCTGTAATTATCTAAAAGCCGATACACCGTTTCGGGAATAGGTGTGCCGCTCCTGTTTTCGTAAAAATGCGAAATAACCAAAAGCTGTGCCTGGCGTACAGACTCCGGCATCGGTTCGATGATGTCTTTTCTCATATAATTCTCACACAGTTCCTTTGCCAAAAGCAGAAGGACGGAAATGTATCCGTCCTCCTCGCTGTGGTCTATCCTTAAAAATTCCTTTACTTCATCAAGCGTCAGCATTTGCCTTTCCACCTGCCTTTGGTTTCTGTTTTTCTTTCGGTTTTGGTTCTATAACCTCCTCTGCCAGTTCTCCGGCAATTAAATCCTTTCCCAAATCCTCTGCAATAATGACTTCGTCACCTTGCCTGTATGCGAAATCAAGTCCGCTGCATGATACCAATATTTTTATGCGCATATCGGCTCACCTCACGATGCCTTACAAGTAAGCGTTTTTACTGTTTCTGCAAGTGTCAGTTTTCCGTCTACTCTCTGGAATGTTCTGAATCCCACCTGCCCCGTTGCAGCGTACAGTTCATTTAATCTTTGGAAGGTTCTGCCCTGGCGGTCGGCAATCCAGTAATATGAAATATCACCGAAAAGAATCGGCTTTTTGCCTGCTCCGATTTCGGGCATATATGCAGATGATATAATTCTGTTGCCGATAAGGGTATCCGGCTGTCCCTCTTTCAGTCCCGGCTGCCACAGGTACATTCCGTTTGAATCTTTAAGCTGACGGATCGCTTTTACAGTTGAGTCATTGGCAATAAATACAGCATTTTTTCTGTATGGTGAGCGAAGGCTGTGATAGAGGTCAATAACTTCATCAGCTGTAATCGCCACTGCCGCCGCTGTGGTTTTACCTGTTTCCGCTGTTTGCAATATTCCGGTAGGTCTGCCTGTTCCGGTGCCGTTTATGAACGCATTTTCTTCCGCTGCTGCCATGCGTCTAACAAACTCTTTCGAGATATATTGCTCAAGGTCGAAAGCGGAATCGTTTAAGAGTTCCTCAGATACCTTTATAATAGAAGTAAGCTTATGCGCACCGAGTGTGATTACTCCGAACGAATCGTCCGATTCGGTATATGCCGCTTCTTCATCCGTCCAGGTTGCCTCGCCGTATCCTGCCACAACGGGAATTTTCTTATCACCGTTTGATGATTTTATGACCGTTGCATACTGTCTGATAATATTTTCATCGTGCAGCTTTTCGATAAGTGTGTTTTCATACTCGTCCGGTACAAGATATCCACCCTCGGAGTCCGTTCCGATTTGCAGTGCATTTACCGCTTCATACGGATTCTTCTTGTTCCTCATTGCCAGCCAGAATGATTTTTTGTATTTATCGGAGCTGCGGCCGGTTTTTTCTTCCGTTTTTGTGTTTGGGTTTGCGCTGATCGGCGCACTTGTCGGCTTGGACATTTCAAGGTCTAACGCCTCGCGTCTTTCGATAATCCCGATTTCCTTGCCGAGGTCTACAATTTCCTGCTCCATCTTTTCATATGTCGCTCTGTCATCTGCCGACAAAACATCGCCGTTTCTTTTTGCATTATCCAAAAACAGCTTCGCTTTTTCCCATAATTCACTTCTTTTTTGTCTTAATTCAACCGATTTACTCATAAAAAAATCCTCCTGTTATTTCAATAAATTTAATCTTGTTTCAAATTGAGAAATATCGGCTCCCTGCGGTTTTTTCTCAATCTTTTTCAGTTTTTTGCACATAGCGGAAACCGTATTCGTAACCATACTCTTTTTATCGAATATGAAGTCCGTTCCTGATTTCAGCTTATCGTTATCGGAATACATGATTTTGTCGCAAAATCCCAAATCATACGCAGACTTTGCATTCATCCATGTTTCCGAATCCATCATCTTTGATATTTTTGCCCTCGATAATCCTGTTTTGTTCTGATACGCATTTATGATGCTTTCTTTGATTTCGTTCAAAAAATCAATGCCCTTTTCAAGCTCCGAAACTTCACCGCAAAGCATCATGCTCGGATTATGACACATCATCATGCTGACAGGTGACATTAAAACAACATCTCCTGCCATGGCAATAACCGACGCCGCAGATGCAGCAAGGCTGTCGACTTTTACGGTGATTTTGCCGTTATGCTCTTTAAGTGCGTTATATATCTCGCTTGCAGCGAAACAATCGCCGCCGGGCGAATTTACAAATACTGTTAAATCACCATCTACGCTGTCAAGCTCGGATTTAAAGAGTTTTGGCGTCACCTCGTCACCCCACCACGATTCTTCAGCAATCGGGCCGTTCAAGATAAGGATATTCTCAGTTATATCCTCATTGTCCGCCGTGTTTGTTACCTTTTTAAAGTTCCAAAATTTATTCATTTTCTGTTTTTCCTCCTGTCTGCGTCCATACGCCTGCATTTGTCAAATCTACCATATTCCCGTTGCATAGGTACCTGTCACCGCCAAGCTCTGCCGGTATCTTGTTCATATCCTCAAGCTCCCGTATATCGTTCGTACTCATCCAGCCGTTCTGCCTTGCTATCGCATATCCGTTCATACGGCTTGCAAAATCTCCCCGTAACATTCCGTCAACATTGAATTTTACAAAATATACACCTTTTTCATTCACACTCAAAAGCTTTTGACAGATACTCTGCTCAAGCCTTACAAGCCACGGCCTTATGGTATTTACAATAAAATCAAGGCTTTGCTGTTCGATATTTGAAAAACTTGACTTTTCAAGGTCTGCCACCATATGCGGAGGTACTCTGAATATCCGGCAAATTTCGTTTATCTGAAACTTGCGTGTTTCAAGGAATTGTGCTTCGTTTGGCGGTATAGATATTGCTTTAAAGGTTACGCCCTCCTCCAAAACCGCTACACGATGAGAATTGCTTGTTCCACCATACACTTCGTTCCAGCTTTCACGAAGCTTTCTCGGATCTTTCAAAACGCCCGGATGCTCCAAAACGCCGCTCGGATTTGCGGAATTTGCAAAAAATCTCGCACCGTATTCCTCCGCCGCAATAGAAAGACCGATTGCATTTTTAGTCATTGCAATCGGCGAGTACCCGATAAGTCCATCATATCCCAAACCCGGTATATGCAGAACATCAGTATTGCTTAAAGTATGGCGCTGTCCTTTGGCATCTGTATAAATGTAATATATTTCTCCCGTAATATCCGAACGGTAAACTTCCATCTTATCCGGCAGCAGAGGATACAGTTCAATGATTGCGCCTTTGCCGTTTCGGATAATCTGTGCATACGCATTTCCCCATAACAAAAGATGACTGACAATTGTTTCTCTGAAAACAAAAGCAGTCATCTCATGATTCGGTTCGTCGTGCAAAAGATAATACAGTGGATGCGTACAATCTTTTTCTTTTCCGTTATCCGTGTATTTATATAGATGCAATGGCAGACTGGCTATGGTTTCGGCTATGATACGAACGCAGGCATACACCGCAGTCTGCTGCAACGCCGTCCGTTCGGTCACAGCCTTGCCTGACCATGACCTGCCGATATGAAACCAGCTTGTTCCGACAGACGCATTGCGCGGTTTATCCCGTGATTTGAAAAATGATTTAAAGATGTTCATGGTATCTCCCTCCAAAATTCTGCATCAAAAAAGCACCTATCGTTTGATAGATGCTCCTTTGTCCATACTATTCTGCTGTATCCGAAAGTATAATATCCATCATTTCCTTAGGTGTAACAACATACGGCTTCACCGGAAAATGCTTAATATTACCTGTTACGAGATATGCGTCCGAGCTTTTTCTTTGTTCCATAACAACCTCATAAAATACCCTATCTTTCGGATCAGGCAGTTCAATATCAATTCTTTCTTCATCAGCGAATATTGCACGCCCTTTAATTGCTTCTATGACCTCGCTTACAATTTTATCTGTAAAATGAAATTTGGGTCTTAGAAGAACCTCTCTGTATTCTTCTAAAATTTTCTCATTTAATACAGGTGTAATCGGGCCCTCAATTGCCAATTCCAAAATATTTCCAGGCACAGAATTCCATTTAAGCATTGCTGACACTATGACATTGGTGTCAATAACAGCATAATATCTCATTGACCTCACCCATGCTTTCTCGCTTCACTGATTTCTGCATTTATCTCATCAAGTGTCATATCGGCAATACCGTTTTCTGAGGCGATGCGGCTTGCTTCCTTCATTGCGCTTAAAGCTGTATTTTCAGAATTATTATCAAGCTTCATGCTAAACGGGATTCCGTTTTCCTGGATTAACCGCGCAATACACATACGCATATACGTCGGCAAATCAATTCCCAATTTGTCGCATATGCTGATTGCTTTTATTCTTGACGTATCCTCTGTGCGAAATTGAACTAAAGTTTTTGCCATGTATAACATCTCCTTTACTCTTTGTAATATCATTATATCATACTTTGTAATCATTTGCAAGCGTTTGATTACAAAAATATTTTTTTATATATAATATTATTAGTAAATATATGCTTATGTATACAATTTTATTTTTATATCACCAAAACACCTCGTTCATCATAAACCGATGATGTGTTCACATTCATATTGCGCACAGCTCTGTCCAATGCCATAATCGTACTGACCGCACCGTCTATTCTCTCTGTTGAGTGTTTCTTTGACGGCTTTATATTTTCAGCGGCATCGGTTTCAACACATACATTATCAAAATTCCACCTGAGAACCGGATTCATGTTATGTACAATTTTGTTTTTTAGTACAAGCGTGAATATCTCCTTTGTGGGCGGCGACATATCCTTAAAGCCTTGTCCGAACGGCACCATTGTTATACCTTCATCCATCAGATTTAATATGATTTGTGTTGCGTTATATCTGTCATATGCAATTTCTTTTATAACAAACTCGCTTGCAATTTCTTTAATATCCGCCTCTATTCTGCGGTAGTCAACCACATTTCCCTGTGTTGTCCGAATATGCCCCTGCGCTTTCCACACATCATACGGAACATGGTCGCGGTTTACTCGTTTTTTAAGATTATCATCCGGTATCCAGAAATACGGAACAATAATATATTTTTCATTTTCGTTTCTCGGCGGAAACACAAGCACAAATGCCGTAAGGTCAAGTGTGGTTGAAAGGTCAAGTCCGCCATAACATTCACGTCCCTTTAAAAGTGATATGTTCACTATCTCATTACATTCATCCCATTTATCCATCGGCATCCAACGGGTAGATTGTTTAACCCACTGATTAAGCCTTAGTTGACGGAACAGATTTTCCTCTGCCGGGTTGTCTTTGGCACTCATGTATGCGTTTCGTACCTTTTCAATATCTATCGTGTACCCGAGTGACGGATTTGCTCTGTACCAGTTTTCCTCGCTCGTCCAATCCTCGTCATCCGGCAGACCGTATATTGCAGGGTAGAATGTGGTGTCTATCTTTCTGCCTTCCAAAATATCCACCGCTTTTTGATGTTGCTCAAAGCATATGCTGTTTCTGTCTGTTCCGGCTGTGGTTATGAGAAAAAACAGCGGCTGCATTCTTGCGTCACCGGAACCTTTTGTCATGACGTCAAACAAATCACGATTCGGCTGTGCATGAAGTTCATCAAAAATCACACCGTGAATATTTAAACCATGCTTTGTAAATGCTTCCGATGAAAGCACCTGATAGAAACTGTTTGTCGGTTTATATACAAGCCTTTTTACAGACATTACAGGCTTTATTCGTTTTTTCAGTGCCGGACACTGATCAACCATATCCACGGCAACATCAAAAACAATGCTTGCCTGCTGACGATCGGACGCACAGCCGTAAACTTCAGCGCCCCATTCCATATCGCCACAGGTAAGATATAAGGCGACACCTGCCGCAAGCTCCGATTTACCGTTCTTCTTTGGAATTTCCACATACGCTGTGTTATATTGTCTGTAACCGTTTCTCTTTACAGTTCCGAATACGTTTTTTATAATATCCTGCTGCCAGGGGAGCAGGTCAAACGACTTCCCGTGCCATTTACCCTTAGTGTGTTTCAAACTGCTTATGAAGTTTATCACACGTTTTGCCTTATTTTCGTCATACATCAGCCTTATCACCGCCAAGCGTTAAAAGATGTTCCATTAAATCATCATCGCTGTCCGAATTTGAGGCATCAGCTGCAATACGGCTGCGTGATGATGGTGTTAATCCGAACTGTTCACAAAATCTGTTCATAAGCCGCAAATATGTCTGTGCGATTGACACCTGCGGAACCTGCTGCCAGTACCCGGACGGTGTTTTCACGATTGCACCGTGCCGCGATATGAATTCCTCGGCTTCTTTCCAGCGGGCATACGCCTGACAATATCCTGCAAAAGCGGTCATGTCCACCTCTGTTAATATTCCAATCTGTTCCATCTGCTTTGCAAGTCTGCGCCATTCTTTTCTTGCGTCGGGTTCAAGCCATTTAGGGCATGGCGGTGCTTTTTTCACAGGGCGCGGTTCATTTGTATTAATTTCTCTTTTACCGGGATTGCCTTCCAGCTCCTTTAAAGCTGACGGTTTCGGTTTTCTGCCTCTCTGTGCCACAAGTGTCACCTCCTTTGCACAACGAAAACAGCCGCCTTTTAAGCGACTGTCCGTTTATATGTTTTTTATCTATATCCATGAATTGCTCTTAAAATTTTATCCTGCTCGGCAGTGTCAATGCCGATACTTTCAAGCGATTCGCGTGTGCCGCAGTCCGGACAGATCGGAGTTTTATCGTCCGCCCTCGAAATTGCCGGTCTGTCCGTGTATACTTTCCCGCACCTTGGGCATACGGCTGTTCTTGTTATTGTTTCTTTCATTTCAAACATTCCTTTCTGCTCCGTTCATATGCGTTTTTAAGCACATCAATATCAAATCCGAAATTGTGATACCCCTCAATGCAGGTTCTGACATAGCTTTTTGAGGGTATGCCGATTGGTCTGTCCTCGTGCATAATGTAAACATAAACCTTGCGGTTTCGCACCTTGCCCGTTTTAATGCCCTTAATCGGCAACACAAGCTCCTTTTTGTAATAGAAGATGGGATAACCCTCATAGCGGTCAAGTGCAAGTTCGTCCTCTGCTGTGGTTTCCCACACGGCAACAGGAACGCTTGAACCTTCCTTCGGCTCAATGGTTAAGTATGAACCTGTCTTACTGCCCTTAAACAGCAGTTCATAATTCGGCACAACAGCCGTTCCGATAATTCTTGCATTCGGACAGCGATACCTCATTTGATAAACATTTAAGTTACTTCCGTATGCAATATAGTATCTTATATCCATATAAAAAAACTCCTTTCAAATTATCCTTCTACCACCTAAAGACCGCACTTGGCGGTAGGTGTGGTGACTGTGGTTCAAGCGGTTCTGCCGTTTCTGAAGGCTGTGTCGCCCGAAAGCCTTTTTGTAAGGAGTTCTCTTGCTGTTTTGAATTCGTCACCGATAAATCCAAGCCTTAATAACCATGTTCTCATTGCATACTTGGGATTTTCATTCTGCTGTGGTTTGGGACTTGCTGTTTTTACCGTCTTTGCCATTTGCGAAAGTGCAAGGCAAAGCTGAATGTAGCTTTTAAGCTGTCCGGCGTGTAAGCCGTTTTGTTTTCCGTTTGAGGGTTCATCAAATTG
The DNA here is from genome assembly GCA_934487205.1 of uncultured Clostridia bacterium. Taxonomy (GTDB): domain Bacteria; phylum Bacillota; class Clostridia; order UBA1381; family UBA1381; genus UBA1738. Next base: position 18,663 of record CAKSRS010000012.1, on the reverse strand, counting down.
GAAAAGCCTGAATTCGACCGTACCTTTTGTAAATGTTGCGTGGAGGTTCAGCTGATGGTATCGGCTGTCGTTGTAGTGCTGACTTCTGCAGTAATCTGCTCCGTGACTTCCATACCAAATGTCTGCCAGAGCCGACATTGTTTTCGGTTTTCTTTTGTTCAGCTGTGTAAGGAAGTTTGGGTCAACCGTTCTGCAGTACCTTGCGGTGCGTAAGCGGTCGATTGCCAATGCGTTTATTAAAAGGTCTTCGTGACTCGCCATAATGTTTGCAAGGTTTCTGAGTGTCTGCGGTGTATGTCCCTTTGCTCCGATGTGAATGTGAACTCCGCAGCCCCGGCTTGCATTACTCTTTGCTCCCGCTCTGCGGAGCCGTCTTACAAGTTCCTGTAAAATTTCCATATCATCATATTTAAGTATCGGTGTAACCATTTCGCATTTTTCGCCGTCAGTTCCCGCAATGCTCACATCTTTTTGAAATTTCCATTCTCTGCCTTGTGAATCCCAAGCCGACCAAGTGCTATATCCGTTTCGGATTGCGGTATTTTCATATCGTCCTGTTCCGAAGAATTCGGCTGCAATTGCGGCTGCGTTTTCTCTTGTGATGTTGTTCATTTCAACCTCAACTCCGATGGTCTGCTTTTTCATTTCTGCGATTTGGTTTTCAATTTTTGTATTCATAATAAATCCTCCAAACCCTTGTCCTGCAAGGCTTTTCTTTAATTTTGTCATACACATATTACCGTCTTTTAGAGGATATATCAATACGATTACTGCCCAAAGATACACATATATAATTGTGTATATGTAAGCATATTATTCTGCTGTATCAACACAGGTTTTTTTCGCCGCTTATGAGTATAGCATAAATATTGTGGTAACGCTGGTGTTCACTGCCCTCGCTTGCCGCCATAGCTTGTGAAAAGAATTCGATGGCATCGTCACGGATGCCCCATAATTGTTCTTTTCTGTAGCACACTGTTTTAACCGAATCAAGATTGTCTACAATTTTACGCATATCCATTTTTCGTTCCTCCGATAATTATTCATTGTAATATATATCACTCTAAAGTGCATAAAAGTCAAGAGATTTACTTGAATTTTACGGTAGAATATTTTCGGAATGTCAGCTTTCGGCTTGTGCGTAATATACAATCCCGGCAAGCACAAACTCCACGATATTAACACAAACTCCGTTGCCCCACAATTTATATTCCGCCGAATCGGAGTGCGGATTTTTAAGCCATTTTACAATCTGTTTATCGGATTTTGGCTTTTTTGATGTCCCCATAGCTTTTCGGTGTGTTTCAAAAACATCTCTCCAAAACGCAATATCCTCATCAGTTGGGTTCTCGGTTTCAAGGTTTTTACACCACCCGTCCGGAAAACCTTGCAGTCTTGCACATTCTGTGGGAGTGAGCCTTCGCACTATGTATTCGGCATTATCGTTTGTATCGTTTATCATAGGCGGATCTTTGTAATCGGTGGCAACGAGCGTATTTGCAAGCTCTTTTTCAGCGTTTGTAAAAAACGATGCTTTTGAACTTGAATAGGTCGGCGCTGCAACAGCGCCCGGACCTTTTGCCACCATAGTCGGCTGAACCTCTTGCTCGACCGTAAATGAATACTTCGCATTCTGCCCTTGATTGAAAGCGGCTCTGTCAATTCCATATGCGACAGCGTGTTTATCGGTCGCGTTAAGTGTAAACGATACATCCTCGTTAATCCCGTTGCCCTGCGGACCGTTCTCATCCTTGCGGCCTATCATTGAGCCTTGAACACATACTGCCATCCCTCCTTGATTGTTTGACGGATTTCCACCGTTTGCGTCAAGGCATCGCGATGTGTCAGCTTCATAAAAACCGCTTTTCGGATTATCCGATTTCATGGAATTGCTGTCTTTGGAGCATATTCCGTATACCACCGCAACACCGCCTTGGTTGGAATCCGGAGCATTTCCACCGGTGTCGATTGTTCTTGCAACATCGGTTTCATAACAATTCTGTCTTGCGTTTTTTGTACCTTCCGAAGTAAACCGCACATCATAGCATTGCTCAACCACAAACGGCTGATTGTTTCCGCCTGTACCGTAGGTTGCGCTTACAGTCGGTGCGGTATCGAGCGGCCCCTTAAATCTTGTATCCTGTCCGTGATTTTCATAGACAGCCGCCGGAACAGTGCCGGCTCGCAGTGTCGGAGATACTTCTTTTTCAAAACCTATCGACCTTGCTTTTGCCAAATGTTCCGTGCAAAATCCCGCCGACTCCATAACACAGGGCGGATGATGCGCCTCGGCACGGAGTGTTGCCGTCACATTTTCGGTAACATCAATCCGATTACCGCCCTGGTCGTTTAATACAATGCCGTTTCTGCCGGTGGATATTCCGCAATTAACACCGAGTGTAGACGATACATCACCCGTCAGACAGCCGTTGTATCCGTCATAGCCTGTCGCTCCAATGCCGTTTTGAGTATCTTCGGCAGTTCTTTGCCACGGGAAGATGCCCTCCTTAAGATACCCAGGCACGCTCTCCGGCTCAAATAGTATTTTTCCGGCACTCCCGCCTCCAAAATCTGCGACAAGGTAGATGCGTTTTCTTCGTTGGGGGACTCCCCAGTATTGAGCATCGAAAACCCGCCATGCGACTGAGTAATCGTCTGCCACGATTTCTCCGGCATTCGGCCATTTCTCATATCGAGGAATATCAGCTTTATCTTCTTTGACGGAACAGACGCTTTCGAGGACGGCTTTGAAGTCTTCGCCGCCATTTGACGAGAATGCACCGAGTACATTTTCCCACACGATGAATCTCGGATATTTTCCATTTGTTTTCTCCCTCATTTCCTTTATAATTCGTATTGCCTCATAAAAGAGGTTTGAACGGCTGCCGTCAAGTCCGGCTCTTTTGCCTGCTATAGACATATCCTGACCTTAGCAAGGGCTGCCGAATGTTATTATATCGACAGCCCCAAGGTCACCTCCTTTAAGATTTCGTATATCCCCGTAATGTTTCACAAACGGCATTCGTTTTGTGGTAACTCTTATGGGAAACGGTTCAATCTCGGAACTCCATACCGGAGTAATTCCGCATCGCAGTCCGCCGAGCGGAAAGCCGCCGGAACCGTCAAACAAACTTCCAAGTGTTAATTTATCCTTCATTATATTTATTACCTCCCTCGTATATAAAAAGCTTTGCATACAGATAATTCTGCAAAGCTTTTGCATTTTTGTTCTACACTTTTTCTAATCCATTCGGGAGCCGATGGGACATCATTATATCTGTCATACTCTCCAAACATATACTCCATTCCTACATTTCGAGCTTGTACAGCTTCTTCGAATGTTTTATAGTACCCAAGATGAATATCCTGCTGACTAACTTTTATCCTTGCTCTAAATTTTCTTCTTGGCGGATACCAGCTAACGCCACTTACACCGGAGGTGTTGTTTTTTTGAAGAGGTTGATTTATTTGATTTTGCTGATGAGTACAGTATCGTATATTTGCTTTTCTGTTGTCGTATGTATTTAAGTTAATGTGGTCTATTTCATAACCATTTTTATGCGGAAATATATAATCATGCAGATACCTTCCTCTGGAATCAATAATATATTTCTGGCCACACCCTTTTTGTTTTGCACCCAAGTAAAATTTAATATTTTTAATTTTATTAAGTGCATCTGAGTCTATCATAAAAACCGTCCCATCCATTAGTCTGCCGTAAACTGTCGTACCTTCTTCCGAATATTCATATTCTACATTACTCACGATTTCTTCCTTTCTGTGCATCAAACACGGAGGTTTCTTTATATTCCAATTCATGGTCGCTCGGTACGTAGATTTCTTTACCGTCATAAGTTTTGCCATCCCTTATTACCTTAATCTCATCAATGCCTCCTTTGAGAGCCGCATATCTGCGAACAATTACAGAAGCATATACCGGGTCAAGCTCCATTAAATATCCTATACGGTTCATCTGTTCCGCAGCAATGAGAGTTGAACCGCTGCCTCCGAATAAATCAAGAATGATTCCGTTTTCTTGCGATGATAACCCTATAGGATATCCAATCAATGCCAACGGTTTTGTTGTCGGATGCAGTTTGGACTTTACAGGCTTATCAAACTCCCATACAGTTGTTTGCTTGCGGTCGCCGTAAAACTTATGCTTCGCCGTATCTTTAAATCCGTAAATTATAGGTTCATGTCTCATCTGAAAATCCATGCGGCCTATTACCAAAGCATTCTTCACCCAAATACAAGTTGTTGAATAATGAAATCCTGCATCGACAACAGCATTAAAAAAATTAACCTTTTCGGCATCGGAATGAAAAACATAAATTGCTGCTCCGTCTGCCATAGAACCGTATGCGTTTTTGAAAGCATCAAGCAGGAACTGATAAAACTTTTGACTGTCAGACCAATTGTCATTCATTATTCTCATGCCTGTTCCTCCTTCATAAGAGCAATTATACGGCGGATCGGTAATACACAAATTTGCTTTTTTCCCATTCATGAGAATGCTTATATTATCCGGTTTTGTAGAATCACCACACATAAGACGATGTCTTCCCAAAAGCCAAACCTCTCCGCTTTTTACAAAAGCTTCATCATCAAGAGCTTTATCCAAATCAAATTTGTCATCCTTTACATCTTTTGAATGTACATCATTAAACAGCTCATCAATTTCGGGCGGTTCAAATCCGGTCATTGAAACATCATAATCAAGGCTTTGCAAATCCTTAATCAAATCTGCCAGCAGTTCTTTGTTCCATTCGCCGGTAACCTTATTAAGGGCAATGTTTAATGCCTTTTCCTTTGTTTTGTCAATTTCGATTACAACGCAGTCAACTTCGTCATAACCCAGAGCCTTTAATACTGACCAACGTTGATGTCCGCCGATGATAGTCATGTCTGAATTTACAATGATAGGATCAACATACCCAAACTCCGTTATGCTGTTTTTTATCTTCTCATATTCCGCATCACCCGGTTTTAATTTCTTTCTCGGATTGTAGCTTGCCGGTATGAGTGTGTTAATTTTCAGTTTTTTAAATTCCATTTTATATCAAATCCTTTCTCAACACTTTAAGTTTGCAAGAAAATCGTTCAGATTGCCGTCTTGCAGCGAGTGGTGCTGTACATGGGTACTGCCCCGAGCAAAAGGCGGTGATATGGGCGATTTTATTCAAACTTAGTTCCTCCGAATCGGTCTTTTATATAACATCCATGGCTGCAATATTTTCTATGCCTATTCCCATAACTGGTAAATTGCTTATGACAGTAACTGCATTCACATTGATACATTGCGTCATGGCTGCGGTTAATTTTATATGCATTTTGTTTCCACCACTCCCGACGACACTCATTACAGCAAAACTTCCGCTTTCGTCCGTGGCTTTTAGATTCGATAGGCTTTGAACAGTTAAGGCACAGCACTCCGTTTTTAACTTTGAGTTCCATGTTTTTCTGCATAACCTCTGCATTTCCGTTTAAGCCATACTTTCTGCAAAAGCCTCTCACTGCATCTCGTGAAAGACCAAGAACATTCGCAATTGCCTTATATCCCATACCGCTTGCCCGCAGTTCGGGGATTTTCATTTTTTCGTATTCTGTCATCAGCTCACCTCATTTCGTGAAATGTTTTAAAAAAAAACATATAAAAAACACTCAAAAATGCATTAAAAACGCACAGTTTTGAGTGTTTTTTGAAATTTAAGTTTTTAATTTAAAAACCTCCGAAAACCGCATAACAGCTTGGTTTTCAGAGGCTTTTATCATTGTTTTACGTTATATCTTTTAGCAAAATAAAATGCCTTTAAACGCAGTCGGCACAAGGCTTTGCACTATTTCGCAGGGGGTCCCCCCTCATTAATTTTGCGAAAATTCACACAAAGGGTGGGCGCGGTCTTGGTTTTAAGCCATTTTTGAGATTCAGACCCCCCTGGGGCAGGGGGTCTGATACCCATATGTCGGTGTTCTGTCAAATCGTGCCGTTTTCCTGTCATGACACTGCTTGCACAGGCTCTGCCAGTTACTTTCGTTCCACATCAGTTTTTGATTACCATGATGGGGAACGATATGGTCAACCACCGTTGCCGGAGTAAGCTTGCCTTGCCGTTTACATTCACAGCAAAGCGGGTGAGCTTTTAAGTACAGCCTTGAAAGTCTGCGCCATTTGGAATTGTACCCGCGGCTATGTGCGCTTTCCCTTTGATAGAGGGGAGCGTGCTTTGTGCAATACATATCACTTGTCAGTTCCGGACAGCCTGGATGCCGGCAAGGTTTTAATGGTTTCATAGGCATTGCTGTCACCTCATCCTTTCGGAGTGATTTTTTTATTTTTCTGTCGATTATATAATATCACAAAGTTAAAGCGGTTGCAATAAGGAACTGTATGGAACTAAGCGGAACTACATGGTCTTTTTTATTTTTTTAATAATTCCTCCAGTTTAATCAGACCTTTAGCATGCAGCTTTCGTATGTAACGTTCTGAAAAACAAATATCCTTAGCAATCATTTTCCATGTTTTCTTTTCGGCATACCTCAGCCAAAGTATTCTCTTTTGCGTTTCATCTTCAAGCTTGTCCAGCTGTTCCCACACTTCTGCCTTTAAATCCACCAGTCTGCTCTCTTCATTTTCAATCTGCCGTTCAAGGTCAATAACCTTTGCCAGGATTTTTTCAAGCGGATTATTATCTCTCGTTTGCTGTACGGCATCTCCCGAATACTTTACAGATGTATTCATCGCAACGTCTCTCAATGTTCTGCACCGCTGCCGTTTTCTTTTAATCTCATCATCAAGCTGTGAAATACTTTTTAAATATTCTTTAGCAGTCATGATAATCCCTCCGTTTCGTTCAATATATTTTTTACATCGTCCAGACTTCTGACCACCACAGCCGTTCCACCGGCATGGTTAATGTTTCTCAGCTGAATCTCCTGCAATGCTGTGGTTCTGCCTTTGTCGGTTTTAACTTCAAAGCCAATGAAATGCCCATGATAACAGCAGATAATATCCGGTATGCCGGAACTTCCGTAACTGCCGCCGTGTTCTTTAAAACAAAAGCATTTGTCAAGACTTTTAAGATACTTTAATATTTTGTTGGTTATATTCTTTTCAAGCATGGTTTCATTTCTCCTTTATAAGAGTAACACTCATGTTACCGTTCGTATTGCCCTTTTTATTACCGAAAACATTAGGTAAATACTATATTTATTATATTGGTAATATAATAATACGCTCTCCACACCTCGCGCATGGGGCAATCTCACATATCCTATTTTTATATTTTTTATTTATATATAGGTGTGTGTACATGGTGTTGCCCGTATTATCGTGTTACCGAAGTCTGCAAACCCCTGATTTTACTTGCTTTTCATAAAATCACGGTAACACTTAACTAAGTGGATTTATACTATTTTCATCATTTCCCGTTGGTACATCAATCACATAATACCAGTTTTGAACGCCTGCATTCTTCTTTTGTTTCTGCCGCTTCCCATTCCAGCGCTGCATATACCCGCGTTCAAAGAACCCTGTCATACACTTTTCAACCGGATACCCGTGTTTCTTTAATGCGTCATACAGCGGAGCCTTTGAAACATAGTATCTTGACGCACCTTCTTTAATGCCAAACCTCTGATTTGCATCGTCACCGAATGCCTTGTCATTTATTACACACCAGTCGGTTACATACTGCCATGCACGGGATATAATGTCCTCTTTTTCGAGTGATGCATTGTTTTCAAGCATCAACACAGCCGTGTTCACAGCATTGCTAAAGGCCTTTACTTCATCGTTTTCCCAAATCCACATATCTGAGTAATAATCACCGAGTGCGATGACCGCAGCATTGTCAAGGTGTGTAGCAGAGGACAACTTGTCCTTAATTGCCGCCCTGATTCTTTCAAAGTCATGCTGCACCATACCTTTTCTTAAGTTCATTTCATTGCACAGCCTTTCAACGAACTTTCGCCCGGCGAAACCGTAATTCTTTTCACTGATATTATGCAGCTCGGACGCAAAACCTTTGTCGTCAACAGGAACTCCGTGTATCTCCATAACACGGGTATTCATTCCGTCATGCGAATCGTCCGAAAGAAGGGGTTCTTCTGCCGTTGATAAAACTATCAATCTCCAGTTTGTCATACTCTGAATACCGCCTTCTTTGCTGCCTCTGATTCTTCCGAACCCATTTGATAACCCATAAACAATCTGTGCCATGGGCAGGCGGTTCTCGTTTGCAAGCTGCCTCTCATCGAGCCCATAGAGAATATTTCTTAAAGTATCAGCCTTTCTCTCCAAACCTACTGCCGTTGCATTAAAGCTGCCCATAAGCTTTAACGGATTGCCCCAGACAGACACCGCCATCTTACACGCTGCCGATTTACCGCTTGTTGTATCATGCCAGATATTCAAGAAAAACACACGATGCGACAACGGTTTCAGAAGCACCGATGCAAAGGACGACGCAAGCATAAATCTGCCGTAAGGGTTTTCTCGGAGTTTTGCAGCATATTCAAGCCACACATCAAAGCAGCCTTGTTCAGCAAGACTTTTATGTATTTCATTTGAATCTTCAAAATCCGTTTCAAAGCAGATATTGTTCTTTGCGGTATAGGGAAAGAATGATGTATCATCAATCCACCCGAGCCGCTCTGTCGATTTCATAAGCGGAATATTTTTAACGTTCGCATTCTCATAATCATATAAATAGTCCACCATATCCGAGGCGTTTTTTGAAGCCACCGGAAATCCTCTGTCCGCACAGCTTATGATAGACGATTTATTAAACGCAGCCGATCTTGTCACCACAATGCTTGTCCACACATTATCTCGGTAAAACGATAGTTCTACTTTTTCCGAACACGCATCTACATTTTTAAATCTCTTTGTGATAACCACCGGAGACGGACATACCGTGACAACAGTATTGCCATCCTTTGAATATACAATCTTCTGTATTCCATGCTCCATTGTAACATTCCAGTTTGCAGGCTGAACCGCACCGTTTAAAGCAATTCCGTCAAGATTTAAAGGCATAGCAGTGTCCTCAATCACGGTATATGATTTATTCTTAAAATTCACTGCCGCCTCAAAGTCCTTTATCGGGCATTTGCCTTTTAGCTTTAACTTGAATTTCCCATATGCTGCAGGAGCATTTTTCTTTGCGTATGCCATAAGCTCAACTGTCTTATCATCAAAAATCATATCCTCAGATATGTCACTGCTGGCAAACTCCTCCGCTTGTTCCGCCATACTCAAAACGGCATAGGCAACCGGCGCTTTAACGCTGCAATCTTTACAGTTATGAAAGCCGAGCCTTTCTTGTATATACCGACAAGTATGCGGTTTATGCTCTTTTATTGCATGACAGATTTTATCATCGGTTTCAGCTTTGCTGTACCTCGGATACGGCTTTGAAATCTCATGTACAAGCTCCGCTCCGTCCTTTGTAAGCGACATATTTGTAACAAAAGCATACCATTCGGGTTCTGAAAGTTTTTTGGCATTTTCCTTGCAGTATCTGCAGAACTCGCATTTATCCATAAGCCTTTGACCGCTGCCGACTTCACCGTTAAACTCTGTTCTCGATTCTGCGTCATATTCCGGAATCTGTACTTGCGGAAGCAATGCTTGAAGTTCGGATTGCGTATACTTGATTTGTGGCTCGAACTTTATACACTCAACGAGTATAGGCTCCTGTTTCGAGTGATAAAACCCCGGTATCCTCATGCATCGGCTTTCATTCTGACACATTGAATCACCGGCAAATTCTTTTACCAAACGAAGCTGTATTTCACGAAATTTTGATACTTCCGCGTCCTTCATCAGCCAGTAGCAATGTAGTGATTTTCTTGTTTTCACAATGATTGACGGCGGGAGAGCAAATGCGTTGATTCTCTCCCTCTGTTCCTCAAAGCTCCCGGTATCCATCTCAACAAACTGTGCATTTATTCTTGTTATTTCCTCATCGGTATGCCCTCCGGAATTTACAACAAAGAATATGCCTCGGTGTTTTTCGTTGTGCTGCTTAAGTGTTGGGAGCAAAACGTCAATATTTTTCAGTTTCTCCGTGTATTTATTCCCTTTATATTCCGGATCTTCTGCCTTGCGATCGGAAAATACACGGATACATACTTCGTCATTCTCCGAATAAAATGCAGATAAAAATGTTTTAATGTCCATATCATTTTGCCTCCTTACACTCCGTATTGAAATATCTTATTGGAATACCTCTTTTTTCGGCAAACTCTATTTCTTTTGCCATACCCTCGGTTATCTTTTCTCCAAACACCCACAATTCATGACACCGTTTAAGCATCTGCAGTCCAAGAGCCAGTCCCATTTCTCTTTCTTCACTGATTTCATCATTTAAGAATTGTGTTAAAAACAAATGCGGCGCTATCGGAACGGCTGTTTGCCTTGAAACAAATCTTGCATATTGCTTTGCATTTCTAACATTCGTTTTTATGTCACCCTTATACGGACTTGCTATGTATATCCATTTCATAAACCACTCACCGTTTGCAATTTTATGCTTTTTCTTTTCTTCCAGCTCCAACTTATGCATAACGGCATATGATGTCGGGTCGGGATATTTCTCTGAATTAAAGTAATTTGCCATATTAAACCTCCTTTCTGACGCTGTGCGGCGACACAAATCTCAACATGAAAAATATGCAAGCAGGTTGCCTTTTTGAGAGGTGACGGCGTATATTTATACTCCGAACCTCGAAAAGAGGTAAGATGCGCAGCATATTTTTCGTGTTACAGTTCCTCCATGTTCCCGAAACTGTAACCCTTTGCTCCTTCTGCTTTAAGCGGCACATCAAATTTCGGAAAAGGCTGATGTTCCATGCAATCTTTTATGATTGCGCAAGCTTCATCTGCCTTATTCTCCGGTACTTCAAAGAGAATTTCATCATGTATCGTGAGCAGAGGTTTTATGTACGGGTATTCCTCAAGCTTTGATAATATTCGTACCATTGCAAGCTTTAAAATATCTGCGGCAGTTCCCTGAATCGGAGTATTCAGCGCACATCTCTGCCAGTAGGAACGCGTCCCCATATCCGGTGAATGTATGCCTTTTAAAATTCTCCGCCTGCCGAATGCAGTTTCTGAATATCCGCAGTTTGACGCGTCTTGCTTTGTGTTCTTCTGCCACTCTGCTAACTTTGTATAACCATTTTTAAGACTTTCGATAATATCTGTACACTCCTGTTTTGTTTTTTCAATTCCCGCTTTTTTGAGGTTTCGCATAAGTCCGTTCGGGAACAACCCGTAAAATACACCGAAATTACAGTTCTTCGCTATTGAGCGTCTTTCTTTATAGTGCGGAGCGTTTTTATTAATTGCCTCGTCAAATGGGATATTGTAAATGACAGAGGTTGTCTGTGCATGAATGTCACCGTCATTTTTGTATGTTTCGAGCATTTTAGTGTCCCTGCAATACCATGAACCGACACGCAGTTCTATCTGCGAGAAATCAAAATCAATAAATATGTGTCCCTCATTCGGTATCAGAAAATTACGGATGCCAATTGGATCATTATCCTTTCTCGGCATATTCTGAAGATTCGGATTCCTTGATGCAAACCGCCCGGTATCTGTTCCAAGCTGAAAGAATGAAGTGTGTATACAACCTGTGGCACTGCTTACCGCATTTAAAAATCCGTCAATATACGTTGATTTTATCTTGTTCCATTTTCGATAATCATGTATTAGATTTAAAAACGGTAATGTTTCCGGCTTATTTTTTTCGCACCAATCCTTTAAAAGTATCAGGCTTTCTTCGTCCGCAGCCGCTTGATACTTTGCCGTAGTTTTCATAATAGGAAGTTTTAAATCCTCATACAGATATTTCTTAAAAGCGTCGGTTGACGCATTTGCTCCGAGATCAATTTCAGTGCCCGTGAACTTATGTATTTTCTTCCGTATTTCATTAATTTTTTCTTCCGCTTCAAACTGTTTCTCATACATCAGTGCTTTATCAACCTTTACACCGTGATATTTCATAATCCCCACAAACACGGCTGTCGGAGATTCAATATTTTCTATGATTTGTCGATGTTTTGGCAGATTATTATCAAACCACGAATTAAACAGCTTGTACAATTGCAGTGCATAATCGGAGTCGGCACAGGCATAGCGTATTGTTTCGTAATCCTCCGGGTTCAGCTCATCAAAATGTTTACCGGCGGTGACTTCTTCAAATTTGGGAAGTTCAATCTTCAATAGCTGCGGAACAAGCGTTTTTAGTCCGCTGTCCGAAAGTGTACGGAATTCTGTTTTTGACTTCAACGTCATCATCGCCGCAAGCAAGGTGTCATACACCGGCGGTTTTATGAGGATTCCGTTTGCGTATAAAAACATTGTCTCAAATGCAAGGTTGTGTGCAATTTTTACGGCACTGCTCGTTGCAAATTCTTTCAATATTTCAAACATATCAATATTTAAACTTGTATTTTTATGAGCAATCGGAACATAAATTCCCGTGCCGGCTTTCGCTGAAAACGATACTCCGACAATGTGTGATTTGTGCGGATCGATTGCCGCCATAGTTTCCTCTCTATATTCATCATTTGGTGCGGTTTCAAAATCAAAGCTGATAATTTCTGTATTTTTAAGATAATTTCTAACATCATCTGTGCTTTTTGCTAATTTATATTCAGACATTGTATTTTCCTTTCCGTGAGTGTATAGGGGCAGTATATCCGCCCCCATATGCTCACTGTTTTTTTATTCAAGCGGCTGTATAACTTCACCCGTTTCTGTATTGACTATCGGCTGAGCCTGCTCCTCTGTATCCATAAAATCAACATTTCTTGTAATCGGTCTTATGCTTTCTCCGAATTTTTTTAGAATTTCGGCATTTTCCGGTGACAGTTTCTCCACCACCGCAAACTGTACCTGTGAATATGCGATACCGGTATTGTTTGTTGCTTTTTTAAGCGTAAGTTTTGTGACAACACCATAGGAGCGCAGTCCTTTTGTTACAATGCGTTTTGCTAGATAATCCGATAACGATTTCAGCGATGTCGGCGGTATTGTTACAACCACCGGATACAGCTCTCCGCTGCGAAGAATATATAACCTATGTGCATTTTTGCACGCTTTACTTTGTCCGTCCTCGCCGCTTCCGAATTTGTTATACGGGCACTTTGCACATTCGCCGCCGGGAGTCCCTATTCCGATACGATTATCCGTTGAATAACAGTTCGGCGCAACATTCTGTCCGTTATATTTCTCCGTCCAAAAGCTGTTTAACGGATAATGGTCGACTATGACTCCAATAATCTCTTTTTCACTGTCGGGAGAATCGGGATCTTCGCCCGGAACTTCAAATGCCAAGCCACCGCCGGCAGGAATTTTAATTTTGTCAAGGCTTACATTTAAGCCGTACAGCTCCTCCATAATACCTGATGTTACATCATTACTCATGTTCGGAACTATATATCCGGTGTTTGTTTTTGTTAATTCATTACTCATAATTCAATACCTCCGTAATTTTATGCTTTTCTTAAATTAACCGTAACTTTATCAAATACATTTACCTTGCCCTCAAGCCAATCGGGCAGTATATCATCATTATCAGCCATCTGCTCCTTTACAAATGCCGCCAGAGAATTGGCATTCACCGTTTCGCTAATCAGTGAACCGTATCCCTCGTTTTTGAGTGCCTCATACAACTCTGCTTTGTTCTCCTTAACAGCTGACGCATACAGCTTTGTACAAAGATAGAATAACGTACCGGAACGATTGAAGCTCTGTGTTTCGGAGCTTGCCATTTCCAGTGACAGCTTATACTCTGTTTCTTCAATTTCCGCATTGTTTTTCTTTGTTTCCTCTGCAAGCTCTGCCTTACGCTCTTTTAATTCCTTAAGTTTGTCAGCCAACATAAACATTTCATCTGTCATTTTAAAATCGACCTCCAATCGTCTACGATTTTTGTTGCTATATTTTCTTTCTGTTCCAATGCTTTTAATACGGTTTCATCAACCGTATTCTTCACAACAAGATGTATGTACAGGCAGTTATTCTTCTGCCCGATACGATGAATCCTTGCTCGCGCCTGTGAATAATCGGCAAAGTTGTATGAAAGTGAATAGAACACCATTGTGCTTGCAGCAGTCAGCGTAAGTCCCATTGACACCGTTTGCAGCTGACCGACAAATATCATGCAATCGGGTTCGTTTTGAAACCGTTCGACTTCTGCCGCTCTGTCCTTGACCTCGCCGTAAATATGTGCATACTTGATTTTTTTCTTATCAAGCATTCTGCATATTTCTCGAATTTCGGGAATGAACCGTGCAATAACCACAAGCTTTTTATTTTCGGAAATTGCGGTATCAATAACGTCCTCAAGCGCATCAAGCTTTGCCGATGATACCTGCTCATACCGCTCCGATTCCTCATCCGGTCGAATAAATCCGCCTGTTATCTGCTGCAAACGCAGAAGCCTTGTGAGAATATTGGTTGCAGTCACCGCCACAGGGGCTCCCTGTTCACCCTTTGAAAGCTCCATATAGCTTTCCTTCACAAATGCTTTGTACAGTTTTTGTGCCTTGTCCTCCAAAGTAACCGGTCGGATTTCATCAATTGTATCAGGCAAATCAAGCGCTTCGGCTTTTGTAACACGGAACGCAATGCTGTGTGCTTTTTTCACAAGCTCCGGCAGTTTACGCCATCCAATCGGCTGATTGTATGTGCCGAGTACAGCATATTCATTCTTAAATGCATAAAAGCTTTTACCGAATATGCTGTCATCCAAGACCTTATATTGCGAGAAGAAATCCAATGGGTTGTTTTGTATCGGTGTTCCCGTTAAAATCAGCCTGTATTTGCATACCTTTGCAATCCGGTATGTTGCTTTGCTCATTTTCGCCGTAGGATTTTTTATCTTGCTGCTCTCATCACAAATGAGGAAATCCGGATGCCATGCTGTAAGCTCTTTTTCTATCAAGGGAACACTGTCATAATTTACAACGGCAACCTCTAAGCCTTTATGCGGTATAGTTTTTAACTGCTCCACCTTCTTTGCCGAAGTTCCCATCAGTACCGAAAGCGAATACGGGAAATCCGCAAACTTCGCAAACTCGTCCTCCCATACGGCAACAATGGATTTCGGTGCAAGGATAAGCAAACGCTTTATTTTCCCTGTTAAATATGCTTTTCCTACAATGGCAATTGAGGTTATTGTTTTTCCCGTTCCCATTTCCATGAGCAGTGCAAAACCGGGAGACACACTGTTGCCGTCGATAATACCCATGCTCCGACAAGCAAGATTGTAACCTTTAAGCTGATGTTCATATGGTGAAACTTTAAGCGGTGCCTGAATGAGCATTGTTTCATAGGCAGTATTTCCTGATACAAATCTTTGACGAATATCCGTAAGCTCGTCCGATAATTTACACCCCAGCAAGTCAAGCGTTTCAATGTTCTGCTGTGAAATTGGAATACTCCATGCCTTTTCCTCCGGATGCCATTGCCGACCGGATATTTCTTTTATGCTTTCTTTGAAGATATAGCTGTCGTATAACAGGATTTTGCCGTCTTTAATAATTGCGTGCATCATTTTTCCTCCTTTTGTGGATCGGTATATTAAAGTGAAAAGTCATGCAAAATGGATTCCAAGGCATTTCGAGTTTCGCCGTCTGCATTGGATATTGCGTCAAGCAGCGCTTCTTTCTGTGCAGGTTTCAGATATTTTCTGCCTATGTAGTATCCTTCTGCAACTCGAACACAGCCTCCGTTGCCTCGGACAGTTTCTATCGGATATGACCGGGTGAGCTCTATGATGTCGTTGATAATGGTTCGGCGGCTGACGCCAAACTCAAACGCAAGGTTTTTAATGTGTTCCGTGCGCCTTTTGCACAAAACATTTAAAATCGCATCACGCCTGTCACATGGCGTCATTTTCATATTGCTCACTCGTCACACCCCCCTTTGCTTGACCTTTCGTATATATCATAAACTTCAAAGGTGCAAGGTTTTTGCACCTTTGAAAAAGTTTTTTAAATTTTTTTGAAAAATAAAAATAGCCGGATGGGAACTTCAATCAAACAAGATTGAAAAGTTGTCCATCCGGCTATTTGGTAGCTCTTATCCGGCTCCGTTGCTCGGTATGTTATTTATGACGTTTATTAAAATTTAAAACTATTGAAACTATATTTTTGCAATGCGGACATTTGATACTAACCTCACCTGTGGAATTGTCCTCCGCATCTAAGGCTCTTTTCTTGCAAATTGGGCATTTAATTTTTCGTTTCATATATAATCCTCCTTATATAAGTGTTATATTGTTAGCAAATCAGCGAACATAAATTCAAAAATATTAGGTCAAATATATAACGAAAAATTTGACCCAACACTTTTAATTATCCGAATATTTGAGGGCAAATGCCCAAATTTTTCAATCGTATCGAAACAGCGGTAGCTGATACCTGAAACAATTCTGCCAGTTTTTTTACAAATGTATATGCAACACATTTCTCAATTTTTGCACTCTGCAGCTGCGAAAATCTGATTCCAAGTTCTGAAGAGATTTTCATACAGGCGGCTGTGAATGTATTTCGCGGCATAAGCAGAGCCGCTGCCAGTGAATCTGCCTGCCATTCTTGCCAATCGGTATCGTCTCTGTTGATATGTTTTTTGTTTTCAATATCTGCACTGCGACAGGCGATATACGATTGGTTCGCAGTACGGCATTCATATTGCTTATTTGTCGGAGAATGAAACGGTCTGTGGATAAGCCAATGGCTGACCTCATGAGCAAGCGTGAACCGATATCTGCAGAAATTGCTCCGCCCCATTAGAGTTCGTTCTATAATTACGGTGCCTTCATCAATTTCAGTTATTATCTTATGAAAGGTATTGTCCATAACTGTAATATGTTCATGAGCAAAAGCAATCAAGCCTAAAATACTGCTGTCATAAGTTAAAAAATAATGCTGAATATCAAGTCCGTATTCTTCTTCGGCAAGCCATTTTATATTAACGGCACAAGGAGAATTAAGAACAGCCGGCATACGTTCTTCTAATATTCCGGTCGCTATTTCTTCAATGTTCTGTCGGTTGAGTAAATACAGTCCGTTGGTTTTTTGGGGATAATCCAAGTGCATATGCCGCGCACACTCCTTTATTCTTTATTTATTTGGTCTAATACATCTTTCCAGAAGTCATCTTGAATGTTTTTATCTCTTGCACGGCGCAAAGCAACCCGTACAGTGTCTGTGTTTTCGATATATTCGGTAATATCAAGATAGACACCGTTTTTGCCAACGCTTGCAAGATCATAAAATGTGTCAACATCGGTATCCGTGAGCTTTAGAAGCTCAATCATTTTTTGCAGATATTTTTCCGGGGGATTTCGATTCCCTTTTTCAATATCACTGAGATACGCGGGAGCAATTCCAAGCTCTGCAGCAAACCCACGTAGTGTTTTACCGCAGTTGGTCCTTTTTTGCTTCAAGAACTCGCCGAACGTGTTTTTCTCTGCCATATTTGTTTTCACCTCATTCATCTTTTACGCAAAAGGAAAGTTGTTTTGGGGTCATTCCTTTGGTAAAAGTTATAACATCAATTTGTTTTTCTATTACGCAACGGAAAGCAGTACACTTGTCATATTGTTCGCTGCTATGCTGACAGTATAACACATTATTTACAGTTTGTCAAGAGGAAAACAAAAATTTTTCTGTCAGATTTCAAAAATGCGGCATAATATATACAATTTATTTGCGGTAAATAGTATGATACTGTTTTATTATTACAAATAAACAGGATTTTTGAAATTATTCTTGACTTATTTCTGATTTTGAGCAATACTATGATACTGACAAAGCGGAAGAAAGGAGTGATAGAAATGCGATGGGTTTATTTACAAATAACAGAAAGACCGAAATCATTATACTTACCGAATGTGTAAGATACTGATTTCGATTTATTTTTTTATATGGATATTTATATAAAACGCAGATTATTGACATCTTTCTTTTAAATGTAACGAGAACTTAAGATTTAGTGGTAAAATATATATTGAAAAAGGAGATGTTCAAAATGACAAATAAACAAATTTCAGAATTTAAGACATATTTAATCAATGAGGAAAAATCAAAGGCTACAATTGAAAAGTATGTAAGAGATGCATTGGCCTTTTTAACCTGGCTAGCAGAAAGAGAACTTTGCAAATCGGTTGTTTTGGAATACAAAGAGAGGATACTGGGTTTATATGCACCCAGAAGTGTAAATTCCATAATATCATCATTAAATGCATTTTTTGAATTTATATGCAGAACCGACTGCAAAATAAAAACGTTAAAAATTCAAAGGTGTATTTTTGCCGACAAGGAAAAGGAGCTTACCAAAGCAGAATATGACAGACTGCTGACAGCGGCAAAGGGTAAAAATAACGAAAGACTGTATTATCTCATGCAGACCATTTGCGCTACCGGGATAAGAGTAAGCGAATTATGCTACATAACAGTAAATGCGGTTCATACAGGCAGAGCAACAATTAATTGCAAAGGTAAAATGAGAACGGTATTTTTGCCGAAAAAGCTTTGCAGGATGCTGAAGGAGTATATAAGGAAACATAAAATATCAGCAGGAAGCGTATTTGTAACCAAAAGCGGACGGCCGATTGACAGAAGCAATATATGGGCGGA
>CAKSRS010000011.1 GCA_934487205.1 uncultured Clostridia bacterium | reverse complement strand
TTTCAGCCTTTTTTCTATGCAAAAAATCGAGGACTTTTCATCCTCGATTTTTGTGAGACTTTTTAAACAGCCCCTTTTTTATTGTAACATATCGTCCCAGCTTGTTGCATAAACCGTTTTTACGCCTTCATTTGACATCTGCTCCGTCACCTGTTGTGCGGCTTGGTTAACGCTTGACGTCGCCATGATGTCCTCTGCCGTGAATGTTGTTATTTTTATTTCCGGGATAATGTATTTTTTCATATCGCAATTCCTCCCTTAGTTAGCGCTCAGCACGCTTGCAACAGCCGTTGCATTTTCGTCATAAAGCCCGCTGATTACAAGTCCGATCTGTGCCGAACCGCTTATTTCTGTCTTGTTTAAGCTAAATTCAACGGTTTTGCCTACAGTTCCGTTACTTGTTACTGTCCACATAATTTTGCTCGGACTGATTGCTGAACTGCCGTCTGCAGTTATTGTTGTTACAAATCCTGTTGCTTTATCTTCGCCAATCTGAACCGCTTTAGTATTTCGGGTTGAAACAGACGCATTTGCAGGTGTTATTTCTATGGTTCCGCCATTTACGATTTCCGATACATCAGCTTTGGAAACATTTTGCTTAATTGTTTCCGAATCGGGATACTGCAATTGAATTTCAGCCTTTGTATTTTTAGTTGATAATGCAATTTTTGCCGTTGAGTTTTTGCCGTTTCTTCCGTCGCCCAACAGAATATCACCGTTACCTACAGTTTCTTTTCCTGTTTCATTTGTAATAGTACAATTATCTATCGTTACATCTGTTGATGCACCATTTTGTGTTACAAATCTGATTGGCGCGGCATAGCTGCGAAGGTCTGCTTTTCCCGACTCGTCTGTACGTGCTTGTTGTACTATTTCCTCTGTTGAACAGTTCGTAAATGTACAACCTGATATTGTAACATTTTGTTTTCCGTCTGACTTATTATTAAGATTGATAGGAACCGCTATTCCTTTAAAACTGCAATTAGTTATTGAAATCGTTCCAAAGTGATTTGTATAAACACTCGAATCAATATTGCCGTATTTTTCATCTTCAAATGAACAATTGTCTAATGTAATATTAATCGCACCTGTATAATTTTTGCTGTTAAACATAATACGATTCATATTTTGGCAATTTTTGAATATCAACGTGATTGCATTATTGGTGTGACGTTCGCCCCATGCCGATATTCCGACGAGGTTTTCCACTTCAACTTTAATATCTTTTGTAAGATATTCACCAGTTTCTTTACTTCCGCCTTGATTTGCCGTTGTAGTTTCTCCGCGTACAAGCTTGTATGTATCAAGCTGCATATCATGTTCTCCACTCGGAATGTACGCGCCGTTGCCTATAATTTTTAAATTATCAGCTACAACCGCATGTGTCACTTGACCTAAATTTGCACTTGGTTTACATTCAATCTCAACGGTTTTATCACCCGGATTACTGTTGTACACTGCAACAAATGCTTCGTTTATTGTTTTGAAGTAACAATCTGCGCCATCTGTTCCAATACCTTTAGCCACAACCACTGCATCTGTGTTGTTGTCCCAATCCGGACTGTTAGTTTCCGCAAAAGCCGGCATAACCGCCATGCCGAGAGTCATTGCGCCCGCAATCAATGCGGACAAAAGTTTTTTACCCTTCATTAATATTCCTTCTTTCTAAAAATTTGTGCCGCGCATTGTAAATCATGATGTACCTCCCTTCGCTGTTATGACACGGCGTGTTCTTTTGTGTCAATTACAGCATAATTTGTATTATGTTGTGTCGAAAACGGTCGAAAACGCCTTATTTTATGCAATTTTTACATTTTTAATTAAAAATTCCGTTAAAATTTATTAATGGTATTTATTGACACTTTGGCAACAAAGTGATATAATTTCATGTGAAAAAACAACAACATAATACAAATTATGTTGTTAAAAAAAGCATCAAGTAAAAAGCCGACACGTAGTGTGCCGGCTTTTTTAATGCCTGTATGTAGCAAAAAATGCCACATTACTGTTTATACATAACAACCTCCTAAAATCTTCTCTATACTTTTAAAAGGCTAAATATTTTCCAAACCAAAGCTTACTGCCAATGCGTCGTTAACATTTTGCATCAGCTTTTTATCCAAATGCGCCACCTTTTCCCTTAACCGTTTTTTGTCTATGGTTCTGATTTGCTCCAATAATATCACAGAATCCTTATAGAGTCCGTATTCGGAAGCAGATAATTCAATATGCGTCGGCATTTTTGCCTTGTTAATCTGCGACGTTATTGCCGCCGCGATTACCGTCGGACTATACTTATTGCCCACATCATTCTGGATTATCAAAACAGGTCGGATACCGCCTTGCTCACTGCCCACAACAGGACTCAAATCGGCGTAATAAATATCTCCTCGTTTTACAATCACCACTATTCACACTCCGTCAGTTTTTCCTCACAAACCGACAGCGCCTCGCTGTCAGCTTCAAAACACATCCGGGCTAACGAAAGATTTAAAGAAGCCATTTTCCGGTAGCCTTGCTTGAGTTGATTATCCCTTTTGCATTTTTCGTATATCACGTGAAGGGATTTGTTTTTTACCCTATCGAACTTCAAACCGGACATGGCCTTTTTTAAATGTGACAAAGCAATCAGGCCCCCTGTTATTAATTTTACGACATCATAATTTTTCCAAATAGTTAAGCGCTGTTCTCTCCCTCCCGTTCTCTTTGTAAATTCTCGGAATTCGCTTTGATACCAGACACAAAACCTCATAGTTAATTGTGTTCATCCACTCTGCGATGTTATCCGCCGTAATTTGCCCGTCGCCGAATATGATTACTTCGTCACCTACATTTATATTATTGACATTTGTGACGTCAATCATACATTGATCCATACAAATTCTTCCGATAACTTTGCAAAGTTTTCCACCAAAATTCATCTTTGCCTTTTGTGAAAGGCACCGCAAATATCCGTCTGCATAACCGACAGGTACCGTGGCAATTTTTGTATTTCTGTCGGTTATGTACGTTTTTCCGTAGCTTACGCCCACGCCGCCGCCGACCGTTTTTAAAAAACTTACGCGCGATTTAAGCGTCATTACGGGCATGAGTGCAAGCCTTGATTTATCGACTTCTTCCGAAGGATAATATCCGTATAATATAACACCCGCGCGCACCATATCAAGATGCATTTCGGGATACATCATGATTGCGGCGCTGTTTGCGATATGCTTGCACGGTATTTTAAGTCCGGCAGACTCCAGTTCATCGGTAAGATTGGTAAATCGCTCAAACTGGAAACGGGTATAATCGGGATTTTCCTCATCGGCGCATGCAAAGTGCGAAAATATTCCGTCAATTTCAATCCCCGGAAGGCGCGATATTTCCAAAATCTCGGCAACAAGCGCCGTATTGTCATCACCGGCAACAAAGCCGACGCGTGACATACCGGTATCAATTTTAAGGTGAATTTTTACCGATTTTCCCAAACGAACCGCACTTTCCGAAAGTGTCCGCGCAAATTCGGTATTTGACACATTCGGCATAATATCATATTTAACGATTTCATCAGCCTCCTCGGGTGCGGACATTCCGAGAATTAATATGGGCGTATCCATTCCCGCTCGGCGGATTTCCTTTGCCTCATCAAGCATCGCGACAGCAAATGCGTCCACGCCGACCTCCGTCATAACGCGGCAGCACTCGCGGTAACCGTGGCCGTATGCGTCCGCTTTTACGACAGCCATCAGCCGCGATTTGCCTATAATGCCTTTGATGTTTCTGATATTATTTTTTAATGCATCAATATTTACCTCTGCCCAAGTTCTGTTCATTATATTTCTTTCCTTTTTATTTTATCATATTTAGAAGTCAATTTCCACAAGTAAATCCTGGGAAATACCGAGAATTATATCGTCCGCGGTAATCGCGTTCTCCGAGCGGAATATTTTCATATGATCGCCTGCCGCACCATGCAGAAAAACCGCCGCCTCCGCTGCGTTATACGCAGCCATTCGTGCCGCAAGCGCCGCCGTAACCCCCGCCAGAACATCGCCGCTGCCTGCCGTCGCCATGCCGGGATTACCCGTCACGTTCACCGTCTGTTCACCGCCGGGTGCTGTTATTATACTATGATTTCCCTTTAAAACAAGTGTCAGTCTATATTTCGAAACAAAATCTTTTGTCACGGAAAAACGGTCGTTTTCCACATATTCCGCGTCTTTGCCGATAAGCCGCGCCATTTCCATGGCATGCGGCGTCAGAATAATATCCGACTTGCAGCTTTTCAGAATTTCCGGGTCCCGGGCAAGCGCAAAAAGCCCGTCAGCGTCGATTACTACAGGCACTTCAGCATTTTGCAGCACCTTTTCCAGCAGCGGGCGCACATACGGTTCGCGTCCTATGCCGTTTCCGAACAATATTACGTCGAAATTCTTCATTTTTTTTGCTATTTTCTCCGCGTCAAATTCAAAATTGACAGGATATGTCATTGTCTCCGCTGTTGATGACTGAACGATATCATTAATTTCCTTCGGCACGCACGCGGTAACCATTCCCGCGCCCGCTCTGAACGCAGCCTTGCACGCCATGACCACAGCGCCCGCCATGCCGACACTTCCGCCGATTACAAATATTTTTCCGTAATCGCCTTTTTGCGAATTTGACTGCCGTTTCGGCATTATTCCGCGCACATACTCCTTGTTCGCCGCCCGGACATTTACAAAATCCAATGCCGATTTCGGTATTGATATATCCGCAACAACAAGTGTCCCGGCAAAATCCGCACCCGGAAATAGAAAATGTCCGCGTTTATACGCCGCAAACGTTACGGTTTTGTTTGCTTTTACCGCTATGTCGGCGTCGCCCGTATCGGCGTTCACGCCCGACGGTATATCTACCGACAGGACAAATTTTGCAAAAGTGTTAATTTTTTCAATAATTTTCCGCGCCGGCTCTTGAACTTCGCCGTGTATTCCCGTTCCGAAAATTGCGTCCACCGTACATTCCGATAACTGTAAATCTATTTCCAGACAGGAAAAATCGGTGCAAAATTCAACGCCCATGCTTTTCAAAATATTGTAATTTATCAGCGCGTCGCCGCGAAAATCCGTGCCCGCCGCAAGATAAATTTTTACTGTCTTACCCATATTTATGAGATGACGTGCAATTGCAAAGCCGTCGCCGCCATTGTTGCCCTTGCCGCATATAACGGTAAATGATTTGAATTTTTTTATCTCCTCCACGCACGCAAAAGCGGCATTCTCCATAAGGACAATGCTCGGAATATTAAATTTCTCCGACGCGATTTTATCAACGGCACGCATTTCCTCCGCCGTGCAAACATATTCTTTCATCTAAAACTCCCGTCCGCCGCCGTACGACAGCACGAATTACATTATATCTTCCGGATTAACCGTCACACCGCGCGGATTCTCCGTTTTAATGTTCTTTAATATTTTTGCGTTCGGTTTGAAATACATTCTTGTGTTTTCGCCGTTTTTGTTAAAATCCACATAATACACCGATTTATCCGTAATATCACCCGAGTAGTCCAGCACTTTTATGCCCGGTTCCGCCGGCAAAGGCTCGCCGTTTGTCGGTGCACAGCGCGTCACCTCTTTAAAATCAAGATTTCTGACAACACGTTTGCGTGACTTTTTTGCCATTATTTTATCGATATCCATCACGCTGTTCGTTAAAATATACTCATACTCCACGTCTGTGCTGCGGATAATATACGCAACGCCGTACCAAATCCCCACAACTACCAGCACGGCTATCGCCGCAATGTACCGCATTAAGAACAGCAGCACGGCAAATGATAAAATAATCCCCAAAACTATACTGCCGAAAATGATAAATGTATCCTTCGGCTCCTTTTTACGTTTTACCATGTACTCGCAGAAAATATCCATTTACTCTACCTCTTTCTTTAAAATTTCACACAGCTCGTGCAGTGCTTTTCCGCGGTGGCTTACCGCGTTTTTTTCATCGGGGGACGCAAGTCCGAAACATTTTTTTATCTCGGTGCAGTAAAACAGCGGGTCATATCCGAATCCGCCGCTGCCATGCTCCTCCGTCATAATTTCTCCTTCCACTTTGCCTTCTGCCGTTACCTCTCTGCCGTCGGGAAAAATGAATGCTATACATGCAACATATTCAGCATGTCTGTTTTCAACGCCGCGCATAGCCGCAAGCAGCTTTTGATTTCTGTCCTCGTCGGTAGCGCCGTCCCCCGCAAAGCGTGCGGAATAAAGCCCCGGCGCACCGTCCAGCGCGTCCACACACAATCCCGAATCGTCCGCCATTACGGCACAATCGCACAAAAGCGATACTGCACGCGCCTTTATCAGTGCATTTTCCTTGTACGTCGAACCCGTCTCCTCAATTTCAAGATTAAGTCCGACGTCCTGCATTGAAACGACTTCACAGCCTATTTCGCCCAAAACTTCCTGAAATTCGCGAACTTTTCCCTTATTTGTCGTTGCCGCAACTATTTTCATGTATATTACCGTCCGTTTCCTTAATAAACTCTTTCTTAATTATATCACTCAAAAGCCTTGCCGTCAACTAAAAATTGTGATATAATGATTTTATTAATAATTTTTTATGGGACGATAGTATGGACGATAATGTTACAATAGGCGGAAGCGTATTTGAAATCATATATCAAAACAGCGAAAACGGCTATACAGTTTGCGAAATAGACTCGCCGAGCGACGGTCTTTTTACGGCAACGGGGTATATGCCGTATCTTAGTGTGAATGAAAATATTTCTGTGACAGGCACCTGGACGATGCACCCCGACTATGGTGAACAGCTGCGCGTTACATATTATGAAACCATTATGCCGACCGACGAGCAGTCAATAATCGACTATCTGTCCTCCGGCGTGATTTCCGGCATACGTGAGGCGACGGCAAAAAAAATAGTGGAGCGTTTCGGTACCGATACACTCGACATTATGCTCACCGACCCTATGCGTCTCAGCGAAATCAAGGGAATATCCGCCGCAAAGGCGGAAAAAATCGGCAAATCATACCTGGAACTGCAATCCATGCAAAATATAATAATGTTTTTGCAGCAATATGATATTTCCACAAATCTTGCGGTAAAGGTGCATCAGGCTCTCGGCAGCGACGCGGTGCAGAAAATCAAGGAAAATCCTTACATACTTTCCGACATAGTAGACGGAATTACATTCAAAACCGCCGATAACATTGCGCATTTGCGCGGACTTCCGAAAAATTCGCCCATGCGTATTCAGGCATGCCTGAAGTATATTTTAAACAATGCCGCATATGCGTACGGTCATACATATCTGCCGAAATCGGTTTTGATTAAAGATGCCGCAACGCATCTTGCCGTAAGCGCGGAAGAAATACAAAACGGCATAACTGCCCTTGACTTAAAAGGCGATATATCGTGCACGCCCGCCGAAAATGACGAGGCATGCTATCTTGCGGCATTTTATCAGGCGGAGGTGTACACGGCACGGCGGCTTGCGTCGCTTGCCGTAACCGAGCCTTCACACACTCTCACCGACGCCGAAATTGATGAAATAATTTCCGACATCGAAAAACGAGACGGAATTGAGCTGGACAAAGAGCAGAAAAATGCAGTCTATACCGCCGTTAATCACGGCTGCACGGTAATTACCGGCGGACCGGGAACGGGAAAAACCACCACGATAAACACCATAATCGAGGCTTTGGGCGCAATGCATCTTTCGGTTGCACTTGCCGCTCCGACGGGCCGCGCGGCAAAACGAATGAGCCAGGTTACGGGGCTCGAAGCAAAAACAATTCACCGCCTCCTCTGCATGCAACCGGGCGGCGATGAAACGATTGCGCGTTTCTCATATAACGAAAACAATACGCTCCCGTTTGACGTCATTATTCTCGACGAGGTGAGCATGGTCGACCTTTTACTCATGCAGTCATTTTTAAAAGCGGTAAAACGCGGTGCAAAGGTGATTTTTTCGGGCGACAGCGACCAGCTTCCGTCGGTCGGCGCAGGGAATGTGCTGAAAGACATAATCGACAGTGATTTGATACCGGTTATTCATCTGACGCACATTTTCCGCCAGGCACAGGAGAGTCTGATTGTTATGAACGCGCACAAAATCAACTGCGGCGAAATGCCGGATTTATCCGCGCACAATAAGGATTTCTTTTTCCTCAGCCGTTCATCAAGCGACGTTGCGGCCGCCACAATAATAGATTTATACCGCAACCGTCTGCCGCGCAGCTACGGATTTAATCCGCTCACGTCCATTCAGGTGCTCTCGCCATCAAAAAAAGGCGACGCGGGTTCGGTGCGGCTTAATCACGAGCTGCAAAAAAGCCTTAACCCGCCCGACATGCTGAAACAGGAATATGCATACGGCAAAACAATATTCCGCGTCGGTGACAAGGTAATGCAGATAAAAAATAACTACGATATTATATGGACGCGCCCCGGGGGCGAAAACGGTTCCGGAATTTTTAACGGCGACATGGGCATTATAGACAGCATTTCGGTTAAAGATCGCAGCATGACGATAATTTTCGATGACGACAAAGAAACAGAATACAGCTTTAACGACCTGGATTGTCTTGATTTGGCATATGCAATTACGGTGCATAAAAGTCAGGGCAGCGAATTTCCTGTCGTAATCATTCCCGTATGCCACTTTGCGCCCATGCTGATGTGCCGCAACCTGTTATATACCGCCGTTACACGCGCTAAAAATATGGTTATCCTTGTCGGCATGCAATCGGCATGCGCGGCTATGGTACGCAATAACGACGAAAAAAAGCGTTTTACCGGTCTTTGTACCAAACTTAAAAATATAGCTCAATTTACGGAGGACAAATCATGAATAAATCTCAAAAAAATTTACCCGCGCTTTCAATCCTGCTCGCAGGCAGTCTTTGGGGGGTCACGGGCATTTTTGTGCGCATAATCAACGCCGCCGGACTGGACAATTTTCAGCTTATGTTTTTCCGCAGCATCATAACCGCTGTCGGCATAGGCGGATTTTTGCTTATCACGGATAAAAGCAAAATGAAAATCGACCTGAAGGACTGGTGGTACTTTTTCGGGTCTGGAATATTGAGCTTTTTCACATTTTCGCTGTGTTATTTTTATACAATCAGCGCCGCGTCCATGTCGGTTGCGGCAATACTTTTGTACACGGCGCCGTTTTTTGTTATGCTGATGTCGGCAATATTTTTTAAAGAAAAAATAACGGCAGCCAAAATCATCGCTTTGATTATGGCCGCCGTCGGCTGTTTTATGATTTGCGGAACGGAAACTAATGTGACGCTCACGCCGTTTATCGTATTTATCGGAATATGCTCCGGTTTTTGCTACGCTCTTTACAGCATCTTTGGGCGTGTTGCGCTGAAAAAATATTCATCGGCAACCGTGACGGCGTACACCTTTATTTTTTCAACAATCGGCACCCTGTTCGTCGTCGACTTCAACCAAATCTGTTCCGTTGCCGCAAGCCGCCCGGACATAATCCTACTCACCGTAATATTCACCGTTTTAAGTTCGGTGCTGCCGTACATTTTTTACACATACGGACTGAAATATGTTGAGTCGGGCAAAGCATCAATCATGGCAACTATCGAAACGGTTGTCGCGTCGCTTGCCGGCATAATCGTGTTTAATGAAAAACTCACATTAATCGGCTTTGTCGGCATGGTGCTGGTGCTGTTCGCCGTTGTTATGCTTAATATCAAAAAGTCAGTTTGACAAAGTCTCAATCGCCTTTCGGAGTTGCGTATCTTCATTTAAATCCAACTCCGAAATCGGCTTATCTGTGTTCATTTCCACCGTAATATCCGGTTCAATTCCGATTTTATGAATACAAACGCCGCTCGGCGTGTAATATTTCGCCGTCGTTATCGAAATTCCTGAACCATCGGTGAACGGATAGACCGTCTGTACAATTCCTTTTCCGTAGGTTTTTGTTCCGATAACAGTCGCTTTTTTATAATCCTTCAAAGCTCCCGTCAGCACTTCCGATGCCGACGCGCTGCCGCCGTTTACCAATATTGCCATAGGCATATCTATTTCATTGCTGTCGGAATTTATAGTCGTGCGCTTCCCGTGCTTATCCTCGGTATAGGTTATAATGCCCTTAGGCAACAGCATATCCGCGATTTTGCATACCACGTTCAAATCACCGCCTGGGTTGTCGCGCACATCAATTATCATTTTATTCATTCCTGCCGATTGCAGAGCCTCGACGTTCTCCTTAAATTCATCATATGTGTTTTTTGACCCCGGTTCGCCCTGCGACTCAAAGCCGGTTATTCTGATATAACCCGTGCCGTCCGCAAGCATTTTCGATTTAACACTGATTTTTACAATGGCCTCGCGCGTAACCGTTATATCTATCTTCCCCGTTCCCTCGCGTTCAAGAGTAATTGCGACAGATGTACCTTCTTCACCGTTTTTAAGGTATGTAGCCGCCTCGGACAGCTGATTTGCGCTGTAATGCTCACCGTCAATTGCCGTAATGGCATCGCCCGAACGCATGCCCGCCTTTTCTGCCGGGCTGTCCTCCATCGGCGATACAACGACAAGTTTGTCATTTTCCGTATCGGCGCCGAGAGTTGCGCCTATTCCGACATATGTGGACATAATATTGCTCTTATACGAATCAAAATCTTCCTTCGGGTAATAAGCGGTGTATGGGTCGTCAACCGCCGCAGCCATTGCCATAGATGCATAGTCGGCAACTTTTCCTTCGTCAACGCCAAACAGCGAATAATTGGACAGCATCTTTTTTACCGCCGCAATTTTCTGCATGGATTTTCCTTCGCCCGCGGCATACGAGACGTCGCGCACAACATTGGTTGCAAGACATGTGACAAGCGCGGTTATTACTATGGTTATCACAAAGCTTTTTTTGCTGTTCATTTCCAAAACCTCCAAATTATATATACTTTATCTTATGCATTTTTTTGCGTAATATTATAAGGCCGCGGCAAAATATTATTTATGCCGCAGCCCCTTAATTACATATTACAGATATCCCGCCGGATTTACCGCGCTTCCGCCCGTTCTTACCTCAAAATGCAGATGGTTTCCGGTCGAATTTCCGGTTGAACCGACTTTCGCTATAACCTGTCCGCGCTTAACCGATTGTCCCGCACTTACCGACAGACTGCTGCAATGTCCGTACAGCGTAACATATCCGCCGCCGTGGTTTATAGTTACGCAATATCCGTAGCCGCCGTTCCAGCCGGCAGTAAGTACAACGCCGTCCTCCGCAGCAAGAATAGATGTCCCGTACGCCGCGGCGTAATCAATTCCGCTGTGCAATTTCCGTGTTTTTGTTATCGGGTGTATTCGCCAGCCGTACGGCGAACTTATCTTCGAGTAACTCGTCAGCGGAAATCCGAATTTGCCGTTACCGCTGTAAACAACGGCTTTTTGCGTCGATGCTTTAAGCGCCGCGGTAATCTGCGCCTGGAGCTGCTTTTCTGCCTTTTCCGCTTCTTCCTCTTGCTTTTTCAGCGCGTTGATATCACTGTTTAATGCGTTTATTATTTTTTCCTTTTCGGCTTTCTTGCTTTCAATCGTGCTTTGTTTACTTTCAAGAATTTTGCGAGCCTCTACCTGCTCGGTTTTCTCATTCTCAACAATTTTCTTTGCCTCCGAAAGCTGCGTAATCTGTGCCTCAAAACCGTCCATCATCTCGTTATCA
Source organism: uncultured Clostridia bacterium (assembly GCA_934487205.1). Classification (GTDB taxonomy): domain Bacteria; phylum Bacillota; class Clostridia; order UBA1381; family UBA1381; genus UBA1738. Next base: position 36,523 of record CAKSRS010000011.1, on the reverse strand, counting down.
TGCTTTAAAATCGACTCGACAACCGAAAGACGCGTAAACAAATCCGACACACCGTCCGCCTGCAAAATGAGTTCAAGATATGAGGTTGTACCGCTTTCGTAAACAACCTTCATGCGTTTTTTAAGCTGTTTGTCCGTCTTTTTCAATTCATTGTCAAGCGCTGTGATTTCCTTGCTTTTCGCCTGGATTTCGGCATTTTTATCATCAATTACCGCCTGAACTTCATCAATATCGCCTTGAAGATTGGCAATATCTACGTCCAGCGCGTCTTTCTGCGCTTTTTGCGAGTTTTTCTCCGCCTGTTTTGACTGTATTTGCTTTTTTGCCTGTTCCGCCTTTTTTTGGTTTGCCGACAAATCGTCCTTCAATTGGCTGACGCTTTTCGCGGCATACGCCGTGCCGGAAAATATCACCGAAATACAAAGCAACAGCGCCGTTATCCTCTTTTTCATGGTTATCCTCCTAAACATGCAGATATTTTCTCATAGAAATTGCACTTCCGGAAACGCCTATAAGGCAGCCGAATACCACGAAAAGTATTCCGATTATCGGTGATACTTCGGAAAGGCTTATCAGCTTAAACACGCTGAAACTTAATCCGGTCATATATTTTAAAAGTGCAAAATATCCCCAAAATACCACCAGGAACGCGAGTACTGCGCCCAAAAATCCGATTATCAAACCTTCAAGCACAAATGGAACACGAATAAATCTGTCTGTTGCGCCGATATATTTCATGATATTAATTTCCTTGCGTCGGTTGAATACCGTCAGTTTTACCGTGTTGGATATTATGACAATCGCAACTATCAGCAACACAAGCATTACGGCTATACTGAATTTTTTCAGCAAGCTTGAAACGGATAAAACAATATTTACGACATCTTGTTTATTTACAACTTTCTCGACGTCCTGTATTCCCGAAAGCGCCTCCACCGTCGTGTCGGTCTTTTCTATATCGGTCAGGATTATTTTATACGAATCGCTGAACGGGTTGTCATCATCAAAACCGTCAAGCAAATCTTCCTTGCCGGCAAACATATCGTTTTTCGCATATTCGAGCGTTTGCTCCTTCGTAAACAGCGTCGCCTCTTTAACGTTGTCAACCGCTCTGATTTCGTTGCCGATTGCCTCAACGCGTTCCTGCGGCGTTCCCGCATTAATGTACAGCTGCACTTCGCACTGGTCTTTAATCTGGTCCGTTATTGAGTTTACGTTGAGCGACAAAATCGCAAACACACCCAAAATAATCAGACAGCACGCAATCGTGAACAAGGACGCAATGCTCATGAGTCCGTTTCGGGAAACATTTTTTTTCGCCTCCGAGAAGGAATACTTAAATTTCGACAGTTTCAACGTATTCACCCCCCACTTCATCGCGCACAATCTTACCGTCCTGAACTTCTATGACGCGCTTTTTCATCTCGTCAACAATATCTTTTGCGTGGGTAGCCATGATAATCGTTGTACCCATGCGGTTAATTTCTTCAAAAATTTCCATAATCTCCATAGCCGTTTTGGGGTTAAGGTTACCTGTCGGCTCGTCCGCTATCAGAATGAGCGGGTGATTTACAAGCGCTCTTGCAAGCGCAACCCTCTGCTGTTCACCGCCCGAAAGCTGGCGCGGAAACATTTTCGCTTTATAATTAAGTCCCACCTCGTTCAATACTTCGGGAACGCGTTTTCTTATTTCGCGTCTGCCCGCGCCGACTATGCGCATGGCAAACTCCACATTTTCATACACAGTCCTGTCCTCCAGCAGGCGGAAGTCCTGAAATACTACGCCCATTTTTCTGCGCAAAAACGGAATTTCCTTATCCGGCAATTTGGTTACGTCAATGCCGTCCAAAAAAACCTGTCCTTCCGTTACATTGGTTTCGCGCATAATCAATTTGGTTATTGTTGTTTTTCCGGCTCCGCTTGAGCCCACCAAAAATACAAATTCGCCGTTTTCTATCTTAAAGCTGGCATTTTCAAGCGCAACATTGCCGGCATCTTCAAATCTTTTGGTTACATTTACAAACTCTATCATTATATAACCCTTGCTCCTTTCGCCAATTTCTGCCCCGCCACATATGTTTTTAACCGCAGCATCAATCTTAAATCAGAATGTGCGGCAAAAAAATACCGCACACTTCAACTTTTTTAAATTTTCATCGGATTGGAGGTTAAATATTTATGAACCATCATTGCAACTTTAAATACAATTGCCTGGTCAAATTTTCTTAAATCAAGTCCTGTCAGCTTATAAATTTTTTCAAGACGGTACACAAGCGTATTTCTGTGTACGAAAAGCTGACGTGACGTTTCCGACACGTTCAAATCGTTCTCAAAAAACTTGTTTATTGTCAGAATTGTTTCGTTATCCAAAAGCGAAATATCGCCCTTTTTGAACACTTCCTGCAAAAACAGTTCGCAAAGCTTTATCGGCAGCTGATAGATAAGGCGACCTATACCGAGATTATCGTAATTCAAAACAGCCTTTTCTTCGTCAAACACCTTGCCGACTTCAAGCGCAATCTGCGCCTCTTTATAGGACGTGTTCAGCTGATTGATATTTTCCGAAATCGAACTTACGCCTACTAAAATACTCATCATTGTTTCGGAATGAACCGTATCCAAAATCTGATGTGCAATGGCGTTAATCGTTTCGGCATCGGAATTGTCACGCAATTCTTTAACCAACACAATATTACTGCTGTCAATATTAATCACAAAATCGCGTTCCTTGTCCGGGAACATATTGCGAATAACTTCGTAAATGCCGATTTCACCTTTTTTCATAACCTTGATATAATAAACAGCGCGCGGAACTTCCACCTCCACATGCAGCTCCAGCGCTTTCTGATGCAAATCAAAAGCAAGCATATTATCAAAGATAATATTCTGCATAAATATTGTTTTATCATATTTTTCATCATAATAACGACGGACATTGTTTGCTGCAACGGTTATGGAGTTACAGCAATAACGCGATATCTCGTCGGTTCCTTCAACATAAACAATATATTCGGGGTAAGGCTTGCCTTCAATAAGTCTTACGGTGTATCCTTCGCGTACAAAAAGCTTGTCATTTTCCGCAGCAGCATTAACGAGTTCCTCGACAATATCCTCCGAAATTTCCGGTCCGTTAGCCGCAAGAACCAAACCTGTCGCGTCCGCAATTCCGAATTTTTTGGGGAAAACATCTGCCATCTGTGCAATGATATCCTGAAAAGCTTTACTTATCATAATATTATTCCTCCATAAAATACATCTACATTCCTATCTATTATATCATACATTTTTCAAAATGTATAGTTTTTTTTACTTATTTTTTAAAAAAAAGTTACAATTTCTTCATAAAATTGTGAAATTGCTACAATAATTTACGTCAAAACAAGTAAAATTACGGCATAAAAAAACTTTTTTTACAACAATGCAAAAAAAATTGACTTTATTTGTAATTTATAATATAATAATATCAATAATAAATATGAAGGAAAAAATTATGGATGATATTTTAAAAAACGGATTTGAACAGCTGAATCTTACTGTTTCCGGGACGCAGCGTTCGCAGCTTGCGGCATATGCCGAACTTTTGAAGGAATGGAACGAAAAAATAAATCTGACAGCTATCTGCGATGACGAAGGCATCGCCACAAAACATTTTCTCGACAGCGCCTCCGCGCTTTTAACGGGGTATGTCCGTGGGAAAGTAATAGATGTCGGAACAGGTGCGGGATTTCCCGGTCTTGTCATTAAAATTCTCAAGCCCGAAATTGATTTGACCCTGCTTGACTCTCTCAACAAGCGCCTGAACTTTCTGAAAACCGTTGCAGATGAGCTGGGCATCGACGCCCGCATGATTCATGCCCGTGCCGAGGACGGCGGAAGAATGTACCGTGCGCAATTCGACACCGTCGTGTCGCGCGCCGTTGCAAACATGACGGTTTTATCCGAGCTGTGTATACCGTTTTTGAAAATCGGCGGATATTTTCTCGCACTTAAAGGCCCGCTTGCCGACGATGAGTTGTCCGCCGCCAAACGCGCCATATATATTCTCGGTGGTGAAGTTGTCGACATTTTTTCGGTAAAAATCCCATTTACCGACTTAAATCACAAGATTATTGTTATAAAAAAAGTACGACACACTCCGCAGCAATACCCTCGAAAACCCGGTATTGCGACAAAATCCCCTATCGGAAATTGCTATAATCTGAAAAAAAAGCCGACAAAGTGAATTTTGTCGGCTTTTTTGACGAACGTTTTTTCTTCCATTTTTCTGAATTTATGTTATAATGCAATTAGTAAGACGGTCTGTCCAAACAATATATTTATATGTGCATCAGCTCCTTAATATGTGTACATTTTTTTACCCCCTTGACTATTATTTTTTCAAGACCGTCTTACACCTTCCAAATAATATACGAAAGGATAATCAACATGCAAGTATTCAGACCAAAAGAAAAAGAAAACATGAAAGTTGTCAGTATTCCGCTGCACAGTATATTTCCCAATCCGTCGCAGCCTCGAAAATATTTTGACACAATCAGTCTTGAAGAACTGACCGCGTCAATCGAAGAATTTGGCGTGCTCCAACCGATTACGGTACGAAAAATCCGAAAGGGCTACGAAATTGTTGCCGGCGAACGGCGATTCCGTGCCGCGGAAAATGCTGGTCTTGACACTATCCCGGCAATTATTCTTAACATAGACGAAAAAAAATCTGCGCTTTTGGCGCTGCTTGAAAATCTTCAACGCGATGATTTATCTTTTTTTGAAATCGCGGAAAGCTATCAGAGCCTTATCAGAACGCAAGGTCTGACACAGGAGGAGATTGCAAAAAAATTGGGTAAGTCGCAGTCCACAATTGCGAACAAACTGCGGCTTTTGCGCCTTTATCCGCGCACCAAGCGGCTTATTCAGGACTATGCATTATCGGAGCGCCACGCGCGCGCACTTCTGCACCTGACCGATGAAGAATCCCAGCTGCTTGCCGTTCGCACTATTAACGATAAAAAATTAAATGTCTCTCAAACAGAGGAACTGATAAAAAAAATGCTTAAATCAAGTTCTGTCTCATCGCAAAAATTTAAATTAAAAAGTTTTCAGGATATTCGCGTTTTCACCAACACCATCAAGCGTGCACTTGATATAATGCGTGACGGCGGCGTCGACGCCGATATGGAAACAAATTCTTTTGATTGGGGCATTGAATACGTTATCAAGGTAAAAAATGAATAGGAGAAAAACTTTGAATTTGTGAAACCTTTTTTCATGTATTCCACAGTTGATTTTTTCCAAAGCTTTATTCTATCACATAAAAACAAAGTCTGTCAGCGTGTCAATAGTTTTATCGACACGCTGAGGCTGTATGATTTTATACAGCCTATTTACTCACTTGTATCAATAAGATTAAAATGTTTTGAAAGACTCACAACATGCTCACCCGCTACGATAATGTGGTCTACAAGGCGCACATCAATAAAACTCAGCGCCATTTCTATCGCTTTGGTCACGTATATATCCGACTTTGACGGCATCGGACTTCCGCCCGGGTGATTATGCGCCACTATCAAATATGGATACCGCTCATTTACCGCAATTTTTACGATATCACGCGGATAGAGCGGTGTTTTATTAAATGTGCCCTCCGACAACTTCCTCATTTTTCTAACTATGCAATCTTTATCCAACAGCAGCACATATGCCGTTTCATTCGTTTGCCCGTAGAACAAGTCTTTTACATATATGCATATATTATGCGGCGTCAGTCTTGCCTCCGATATATCGTTTACGCACGTTATGTACTTACGTATCGACGCCATGATAATTTTAAAAATCAATGCGGAATTTTCACCTAAACCCTTTATTCGGGTGATATTATCGAGGTCCGCCTCCAAAATGTCTTTAAATGACCCGTATTCACTTATCAAATCATGAGCTATCAGATTGGTATTTTTCCGCGGAACAGCATAAAACAGAATTAATTCTAAAAATTCATGATCTTCAAGCGCATCTAATCCGAATTTTATAAATTTGTCTCTTAACCGCTGCCTGTGAGCCTCGTGCGGGTTTTCTTTCTTCTTTTTCTTTTCTTTACTTTCTTCCGTCATTTGTAATTCAACCCTCCGGAAATCTATCGTACTCAGCACTTGTATATTATTTTCTATATTATACCACTTTTCCATTTTATTGTAAATAGCATAAATAAAAATATTCCCGAATGTAAGTACATTCGGGAATATAACTTAACTCAATCACAAAGTTTCATCAGTTGATGATTGTCATTTCTGTATCCTTATCGAACAAATGAATCTTATTTGTATCAAGAGCAATCTTAATTGTTTCACCCATTTGAGCTGATGTTCTCGGATTAACTCTTGCAGTAAACGGTTTACCTGCAACTGTCAGATACAGATAATATTCAGCACCCATCATTTCGGTAACATCTACATATGCGGATACAGTAGCTTCCGGTTTCGATGCGATAAAGCCTTCTTCATCATGCATATCTTCCGGTCTGATACCCATAACTACAGTCTTGCCGATGTACTCATCAATTACATGGTTAGCAACCTTACCTTCGGGCAGCTTAATTGTCTCGCCGCCGAATTCAAGGAATACACCGTCATTGTTCTTTGACAGAACAGCGTCAATAAAGTTCATTTGTGGGCTGCCGATAAATCCTGCAGTAAACATATTGCAAGGCTTATTATAAAGGTTAGCCGGTGTATCAACCTGTTGGATAACGCCGTCCTTCATAACAATAATTCTTGTACCCATTGTCATAGCTTCTGTCTGGTCATGAGTAACGTAGATAAATGTAGTTTCAAGACGCTTATGCAGCTTGTTAATCTCTGTTCTCATGGCAACTCTCAGCTTAGCGTCAAGGTTTGAGAGCGGTTCGTCCATCAGGAATACTTTAGGATCACGAACAATTGCACGACCAAGTGCAACACGCTGTCTCTGACCACCCGACAAAGCCTTCGGCTTTCTGTCAAGAAGATGCTCAATATCCAAAATCTTTGCAGCTTCATGTACTCTCTTGTTGATTTCATCTTTCGGTGTTTTTCTCAGTTTAAGACCAAACGCCATGTTATCAAATACTGTCATGTGAGGATAAAGAGCATAGTTCTGGAAAACCATCGCGATATCTCTGTCCTTCGGCGCAACGTCATTAACGAGCTTTCCGCCTATGTACAGTTCACCCTCGCTGATTTCCTCAAGACCTGCGATCATTCTCAGGGTTGTTGATTTACCGCAACCTGACGGACCAACAAGCACGATAAACTCCTTATCTTCAATATCAAGGCAGAAATCACTAACTGCGGTTACTCCGCCTGAGTATTTCTTATAAACATGTTTCAATTGCAAATCTGCCATTTTTTAAAATCCTCTCTTCCAAAGTCTTATTTTTTATAATATAATTTTAACACAATATGACAGCAAAATGATAGTCTTATAATCAACAAATTTTAAAAAATATTTTAGTCACCATACACAAAAAACCGAATATTATGTGTTCTGACGGTTTTGTGCGGCGGCAATAACCTTATCCGCGACATTCTGCGGTGCCGCATCATAGCGCACAAACTCCAGTTCAAAATTACCTCTGCCCTGGCTCATCGAACGCAAATCCGTTGAATATTTGAACATCTCCGACATAGGCACCTCTGCCTCAACAAGGTTCAAACCTTCTTTTTCGCTTTCGCCCATTCCCATGATATGACCGCGGCGCTTATTTATATCGCCGATTACGTCGCCCATGATTTCCTCCGGCACATACGCTTTAAGATATCCTATCGGTTCAAGAATAACCGGATTTGCCTGCTTCAGACCTTCTTTGTATGCAATCTGCGCCGCCGTTTTGAACGCCATTTCGGACGAGTCTACCGGGTGATACGAGCCGTCAAGCAAGGTTGCCTTCAGATTAACCACCGGGTATCCGGCAAGTACGCCGTGCAGGCATGCGTCACGCAAGCCCTTTTCAACCGCCGGGAAGTAATTTTTCGGCACACTTCCGCCGAATACTTTTTCTTCAAACGTCATATCCTCGGCAGCGCCCGGCTCAAATTCAATCCATACATGACCGTACTGACCGTGTCCGCCCGACTGCTTTTTATGCTTACCTTCAACTTTTACCTTTGAACGGATTGTTTCTCTGTACGGAACGGTTGGCGCGCTCAGTTTTACGTCTACGCCGTACTTCCCTTTCAGTTTATTAACAAGTACGTCAATGTGCTGTTCGCCCTGACCGTTTATTAAAGTTTCCTTGGTTTCGCTGTTGCTGCCCATGCTGAAGGTCGGGTCTTCTTCCATAAGCTTGTTAAATCCCGAAACAATCTTTTCTTCCTCGCCCTTCTTGACAGCGCTGACAGCCATCGACAGCGTCGGTGCCGGGAACTCAATTCCCGTCAGGATTATGTTCTTATTTTCATCGCACAGTGTATCGCCGGTGCTTGTGTTTTCAAGCTTGGTAACAACACCAATATCGCCCGCCGGAACTTCCTTTGTTTCGATTTGTTTTTTTCCGCACAGATAGTACAGCTTCCCTATACGCTCACGCAACGCCTTGTTGGCATTATACAGCACGCTGTCCGCCTTGACGCTGCCCGAATATACGCGGAAATATGACATTTTTCCTACATACGGATCTGCAACCGTTTTGAAAACTATTGCCGAAGTTGTATCGGAAATATCCTGTACCACCTCGACAGGCTCACCCGTTTTTGCATCATGCGCAATCTCGGTAATTTCGTTTGGTGCGGGAAGATATTTCCCAATGCCGTCCATCAAACTGCGCACGCCGATATTATTCATGCCCGAACCGCAGTAAACCGGGTAAATACTGCCGTCCTTTACGCCCCCTCTGATTGCTTTTTTGATTTCATCAAACGTAAAATCCTCGCCGTTAAAGTATTTGTTCATGAGTGCGTCATCAGTTTCGGCGATAGCCTCCATTATCATGTCGCGCAGCGGTGCAATCGTTTCCGCCATGCCGTCCGGCACGGGGATATCCACTCTTTCGCTGCCTTCATAGCGGCGCGCCGTCATATCGACAATATCGACAAATCCTTTAAATTCTTCTCCTTCCTTAATCGGATAAACAAACGGCGTAATCGCTTTACCGAATTTTTCTTTCATTTCTTCAAGCGTTTTTTGATAATTCGCCCTGCCGTCATCAATTTTGTTCACGAAAAACATAATCGGAACGCCCTTTTGCTTTGCAAATTTAAAGGTCTGCTCCGTTCCGACCGAAACACCGCTCCGTCCGCTCAAAACCACAAGTACCGAATCCGCCGCGCGTATTCCCTCCTTCACTTCTCCCACAAAATCAAAATATCCCGGTGTGTCAAGAATATTAAGTTTCATGTCCTTCCATTCAATCGGAGCAACCGAGGTCGAAATTGACATCTGTCTTTTGGTTTCTTCTATATCATAATCGGAGGTTAGTGTACCGTCCAGATTTTTACCCATTCTGTTAATTGCGCCGCTGTTAAAAAGCATTGCCTCTATTATGGAGCTTTTCCCGCTTTTGCCGTGACCTACAACGGCAATGTTCCGTATGTTTTCCATTTGATATGTATTCATTGTGCATTCCTCCCAAATTTTGTTCTAAGTAGTATATACCCTTTTTACATATTGTATAAACAAAAAACAGCACGGCAAGTTAACCAAACTTACCATGCTGTTTTTGTGTATTATTTTATTTGCAAAGTCTTTCCGTGTCAATCGCAATCATTAACTCCTCATTTGTCGGAATAACAAGTGCCTTAACGCTTGCGTCATCTGCCGAAATATCCTTTGTTACGCCGCGTACATTATTCTTTTCGGCATCAATTTTGATGCCCATAAATTCAAGACCCTCGGTAATGGCGAGTCTGTATTTCGCATCATTTTCGCCGATTCCGCCTGTGAATACAACGGCATCAACGCCGCCCATTGCAGCCGCGTATGCCGCAATCAGCTTTTTAACGCTGTAATAGAACATATGTACGGCAAGCTGTGCTCTTTCGTTTCCTTCCGCGGCAGCTTTTGACAAATCTCTGAAATCGCTCGAAATTCCCGAAACACCGAGAACACCCGATTTTTTATTCATCATAGCGTCCACTTCTTTAGCCGACATGCCGCAATTATTTATAAGATAAGTAACAACAGCGGGGTCAATCGAACCGCAGCGCGTACCCATAACAACGCCGTCAAGCGGTGTAAATCCCATAGATGTGTCCACGCACTTACCGTTCTTAACCGCAGAAACGGACGAACCGTTTCCGAGATGGCATGTGATGATTTTTAATTCCTCAATCGGCTTACCCAGCAGCTTTGCCGCCTCTGCCGACACAAATTTATGGCTCGTTCCGTGGAAACCGTATTTTCTTATTTTTTCCTTTTCGTAAAGTTCATACGGCAGAGCATACATATATGCATGCTTTGGCATTGTCTGATGGAATGCTGTATCGAATACAGCAACCTGTTTAACATTCGGCATCAGTTTTGCGCAAGCTTCAATGCCCACGATGTTTGCCGGATTATGCAGCGGCGCAAGAGGAATACACTCGCGGATCGCGTCCATAACCTTTTCATCAATCACACATGAATCGGCAAAAGTTTCACCGCCATGTACAACTCTGTGTCCGACCGCGCCGATTTCGTCCATCGACGAAATAACTCCGCATTCGGGGCTTACAAGCGCATCAATTACCATCGCAATAGCGTCGGAATGGTCTTTCATCGGCTTTTCAAAAACTGTTTCGGTATTCGCAATGCGGTTTTTGTGAGTCAATAGTGATCCGTCGATGCCTATTCTCTCACACAATCCCTTCGCGATAGCCTCTTTTGTGTCCATATCGATAAGCTGATATTTAAGTGATGAACTTCCTGCATTAATAACCAAAATTTTCATTTTTTCAAATCCCCTTCTTATTTATTAGCCTGAGCCTGTACGCATGTAATTGCAACAACGCCGACGATATCGTCTGCCGAACAGCCGCGCGACAAATCGTTAATCGGTTTTGCGATACCCTGTGTTACAGGGCCGTACGCCTCGGCTTTCGCCAGACGCTGAACCAATTTATATCCGATATTTCCCGCGTCCAAATCCGGGAATACAAGAACATTCGCCTTACCCGCAACTTCCGAGCCGGGCGCTTTTGATGCAGCAACGCTCGGCACAATTGCCGCGTCAAGCTGCAGTTCACCGTCAAGCTTAATATCGGGATACTGTTCCTTTGCAAGCTTTGTCGCCTCAACTACCTTATCAACATCGGCATGCTTTGCACTGCCTTTGGTTGAGTGTGACAGCATTGCGACATATGCTTCCTTCTGCGTCAAAAGTTCGAATGATTCTGCCGAGCATGCAGCTATTGCCGCAAGCTTTTCCGGTGTAGGATTCTGCTCAAGTCCGCTGTCCGCAAATATAAATGTTCCGTTCGCGCCGTACTCGCAATCGGGAACCACCATAAGGAAGAATGCCGATACAAGCGCAACGCCCGGTTTTGTTTTTATAATCTGAAGGCTCGGTCTCAAAGTATTTGCCGTGGAATGGCATGCGCCCGATACAACGCCGTCCGCGTCGCCCGCTTTAACCATAAGGCAGGCATAGTACATGTAGTCGCCAAGAGCCTGTTTTTTCGCGTCCTCATATGTAAGTCCCTTTGCTTTTCTCAGTTCTACAAAAAGATTTATGTATTCTTCCGTCTTTTCGTATGTGAACGGATTGATTATTGTCGCACCCGAAATGTCGAGTCCCTTTGAATTTGCCTCAACTTCTTCCGGTGTTCCGATAATTATAAGGTTTGCAATTCCCTCTTTAAGAATTTTTTCCGCCGCCTCAAACGTTCTTCTGTCCATTGACTCGGGAAGAACTATCGTCTTTTTGTCGGCTTTTGCACGTTCTTTGATTTTGTCTGAAAATTCGCTCATTTTTCTTTTCTCCTTTAAAAAAATAACTATTCCACCCATTATTATACAACATTCGATAAAAATTTACAATAGAATTTAATAATATTTTTTCATTTTTATTACATTTTTTTCTTGAAAAATGAATTTACGTATTGTATAATATAGTTGTCGGGTACGGGTGAAATATTCTTTGCCGCGATTATGTATATTTTTTATCAGCCCACGATAGACGATACATGCACCGACATAAACAATGTGGGCGGAAAGGCTATGGTATTATTATGAAAATTTTGGTTACCGGCGGAGCCGGATACATCGGCACGCACACTTGCGTTGAACTTTTAAATGCCGGATATGAAATTGTTGTCCTTGATAATTTGTGCAATTCCTGCGAAAAGGCTCTGGAGGCTGTTAAAAAGCTTACCGGGAAAGACTTTCCGTTCTACAACGTCGACCTTCTTGACTATGACGCGACAGAAAAAGTTTTTGAGGAAAACAAAATCGACTCGGTAATTCATTTTGCCGGGCTCAAGGCTGTGGGCGAGTCGACCAAAATCCCGATCAGATATTATCACAACAATATTACGGGAACTTTGAACCTTATTGATATTATGGAAAAATATGACGTATATAATTTGGTATTCTCATCATCGGCAACAGTTTACGGCATGCCGAAAACCGTACCGATTACCGAGGATTTCCCGACGTCGACAACAAATCCGTACGGTTCTACAAAGCTTATGATTGAGAACATCTTAAAAGATGTGTACGCTGCAAATAATAAATGGTCAATTACGCTGCTGCGTTACTTTAACCCGATCGGCGCACACGAGAGCGGCACGATGGGTGAAGATCCGAAGGGCATACCGAACAATCTTCTTCCGTATGTGGCACAGGTTGCCGTAGGCAAGCTGGAATATATTCACGTATTCGGCAATGACTACCCCACCCCCGACGGAACCGGCGTAAGAGATTATATCCACGTTGTTGATCTGGCTCTCGGGCACCTTAAAGCAATCGAAAAGAAAACGAACTGCACGGGCGTTCACACATACAACCTCGGTACAGGGCACGGATATTCGGTTCTTGACATTATCCACGCATTCGAAAAAGCATGCGGAAAAGAACTTCCGTACAAAATTGAGCCGAGACGCCCCGGCGACATTGCGCAATGCTATGCCGACCCGAAAAAAGCAAAAGATGAACTCGGCTGGGAGGCAACGCGCGACATTGCGAAAATGTGCGAAGACCTTTGGCGCTGGCAGTCCAAAAATCCGAACGGATTTAATGACTGATATAAAAACGTGATATTAAAAAGCTTTGGCTCAGCTTGCTGATTCCAAAGCTTTTTAATATCACCGTCAAAACCGGGTGTTTACGTCCAAAGACATCAAGGCTGTTTAAAAAGTCAATTGACTTTTTAAACAGCTCCATTTTATGCATAAAAACACGCCTGCTCTGACGCATAAAAATAACGCCGGAAATCGGCGTTATTCTTATGCTTATGCGTTATTTTTTGTGTAGTTCAAAAGTCCGCCCGCAAACAGCATCTCACGCTGACGCTCGGATAGCGTTACATTCGCAGTAAAATCAAAATTCTTTGTCTTATCCGTCACCGTCACCGTATCGCCTTTTTTCAGCTGACCTATGATATCGCGGATTTCCAGCAAATCCGACTGCTCAATCTTGTCGTAATCGGATTCATCGGCAAATGTCATCGGCACAATTCCCGCATTTACAAGATTTGCCATGTGTATTCTTGCGAAAGATTTTGTAATTACAGCCTTTACGCCCAGATAGAGCGGCGCAAGTGCAGCATGTTCACGCGATGAACCCTGACCGTAATTCGAACCGCCTATAATAATCGACTTGCCCATTTCAAGCGCTCTGTCATGGAAATGCTCGTCGCATACGGCGAAACAATATTCCGAAATCTTCGGAATATTCGAGCGCAGCGGCAAAATTTTTGCGCCCGCCGGCATGATATGGTCGGTTGTGATATTATCGCCAACTTTAAGGCTTACCTGTGCCTCAATGTTCTCGTCAAGAGGACCCGAAACAGGGAACGGCTTGATGTTCGGTCCGCGGAGAATTTCCACGGTATCCATTTTGTCCTCGGCGGAACAACCATGTTTTCTTTTTTTTTAAACAACTTCGGTATTTCAAAAGAAGGCATTTCACCGATTTCTCTCGGATCTGTCAGATATCCGTTAATAGCCGATATCGCAGCGGTTTCGGGCGAAACAAGATAAATCTGTCCGTCCTTCGTGCCGGAACGCCCTTCGAAATTGCGGTTAAATGTTCTCAGCGAAATTCCCTTTGAATTCGGCGACTGACCCATGCCGATGCACGGTCCGCACGCACTTTCCAAAATTCTCGCACCGGCGTCAATCATAATTGCAAGCGCGCCGTTTTCCGCAAGCATATTAAGCACTTGCTTAGAGCCCGGTGCAATTGCCAAAGACACACCCGGATTTACCGTCTTTCCCTTCAGAATATGCGCTACCTTCAGCATATCCAAAAGCGATGAGTTGGTGCACGACCCGATACAAACCTGGTCGATTTTCATTTTGCCTATTTCGCTTATGCTTTTAACATTGTCCGGCGAATGAGGACAAGCCGCAAGCGGTATAAGTTCCGACAAATTAATATCAACCGTTTCATCATAAACAGCGTCACTGTCGGCCTCAAGCGGGGTATAATCTTCTTCCCTGCCCTGTGCCGCAAGGAATAATCTTGTATTTTCATCGGATGGGAAAACCGATGTGGTTGCACCGAGTTCCGCACCCATATTCGTTATCGTTGCGCGCTCGGGTACGGACAGCGTTCTAATTCCTTCGCCGCAGTATTCGATAACTTTTCCTACGCCGCCCTTAACCGACAGACGTTTTAAAACTTCGAGAATAACATCTTTTGCCGATACCCACGGATTGAGTTTTCCCGTAAGGTTGACTTTCACAACCTTCGGGCATGTAATATAATATGTTCCGCCGCCCATTGCAACCGCAACATCCATTCCGCCGGCACCAATGGCAATCATGCCTATTCCGCCGCCGGTCGGTGTGTGGCTGTCCGAGCCGATAAGCGTTTTCCCCGGTATGCCGAAACGTTCCAGATGCACCTGATGGCATATTCCGTTACCCGGGCGCGAAAAATATATGCCGTGTTTTTTACATACACTGCCGATAAACCGATGGTCGTCCGCATTTTCAAATCCGGACTGTAATGTGTTATGGTCTATATATGCCACGCTTTTTTCCGTCTTTGCACGCGGCACGCCCATCGCCTCAAATTCAAGATATGCCATCGTTCCCGTGGCGTCCTGAGTAAGCGTCTGGTCAATTTTTATTCCTATTTCGTTTCCCTTAATCATTTTCCCCTCGACAAGGTGTGCCGAAAGTATCTTTTCCGTTAAAGTCAATCCCATATGCATATTTCCTCCGTTATTCATATACTATAATTTTATACTTTTTCTTTGGATTTGTCAATATCCGACGTATAAAAATACATATATCACTTAATAATAAATTCATGCTTTTTGCAAAAAAATAATTATATTTTTTACTTTTCTATTGACACGGCGCGGATAATATGCTATAATAGCTAAGACTTATGCGGGAGTGGCTCAGTGGTAGAGCGTCACCTTGCCAAGGTGAACGTCGCGAGTTCGAATCTCGTCTTCCGCTCCAACGGAACAGATTTAATCTGTTCCGTTTTTTATTGGCAGCTTTTTTATAACTCACCGACATCAATGCCTGTTCCGATAAGTCCTGCCGTTTTAAAATCCTGCGGATTTTTTCTTATTATATAGTCAATGTATGACGCCGCCATTTTTGCCGTCAGCAGATATCCGGCGGGGTTCATATGTCCGTTAAAATAGAAGTTTTCCTTGAATTCTTCGTCGTAAACAGGCGCGTATTTATAAAAATCCAATACGTAAGAATTATCAAAAATTTTCGTCATGTCATGCAAAATTTTGGCATGGCGTGCCTTTACATCATCTTTTCCCGCATCATCACGCGGCATTGTCATAAAGAAAAACTTCGCGTCCGGGCTGATTTCCTTCAGCTTATTTACTATTTTTCCGTAATATGCGGCAAAAGTATCCTTATCCGTGAGATAATCATCGGCATCGCCCGGCTCTTGCTTTTGCCCCAACAAATCATTCACGCCGAGTGCAATAACATATGCCTGTGCCGCCTTGTCGCGTCCCCAAAATCCGAAATGCTGTGCAAATTCGTTCCAATATTCCCTTGCCGTCATTCCGCCGCGCGAAAAATTGTATGCCATGGCGCCCGTCATTCTCGCTATGTATTGTCCCCACGAATACTCATATCTGTCATAGTATTGGTTAACACCATCATTATCCACCGTTTGAAATTCGCCCGAGGATAGGCTGTCGCCGATAAATGCCATGGTTCTGAATATAGCGCAAAATCCACCGTCCGACACAATCCTGTCAAGCGGTTTTTCGCCTTCC
The DNA here is from genome assembly GCA_934487205.1 of uncultured Clostridia bacterium. GTDB lineage: Bacteria > Bacillota > Clostridia > UBA1381 > UBA1381 > UBA1738. The sequence goes on along the minus strand of CAKSRS010000011.1, from coordinate 20,157 downwards.
GACAAATAATAATCATTAATGTACATTATAAAAATTTTCCTTTCATTCTGTTTTTACAGCACATCTCTCTGCACTTCATCACACGCACTCACGCATAATTTCCCGTTTTCCTCCGAAAACGTAATCTCTTCCGTCACCGAGTAAACAGTCTGCGAACTGTCCGTCTGGAAATATGTTATCTGCGCCTTATTATCACAAACGACTATATTGTAAGAAACCGTCCACGGGCTTGAATATCCGATAACATAGTTAAAATCTTCACCGCTTATATATTCTTTTTGATACTCAACAAATGCCTTCTGCATATCTTCCGTCATGATGTCATAACGCGGCTTTCCGTCGCGTGTTACAAGCGCATGTGCCCAAACCTTCGCCAGTTCATATTTTTGCGCATCGTCAAAAACCGCAAAATTTACTCTGCCCGGATTTTCGGGTTCTTTGAACATGATTGTCAGTGCGCTGTACGGGATATACGTTCTGTCATTTTCCAGCAAAACATTATTGTCCGCCGGTTGGATAAATGTTGCCGCGTCACGTGCCTCTGGATTTACGCTTACCATCGCGCCGTTGATAGTCAGCAAATATGCATTGTCCTTCGTTTTAACCGAAACCGTCATCATTTGTCCGTTCCATTCAACCGCGGCGCTTTCATCAATTTTATTCATCAATTCACGCAGCGGGAGATATACCTCGCTGTTCTTTATGAACGGCTTGTTTTCAAACACCATATCGCTTTCGCCATGCATCACATCAATGGTAAAATCCGCATCGCTTGCAAATACCGTCCCGGAAACCGCTAAAGCCGCCGCAATTACCGCTCCCAAAAATGCCTTTTTCTTCATAAATAAATCCCCTTTCTGCATTGTTTTTTCTATTTGTATTTTATCATTAATAAATCCTGTTGTCAATCATTTTATACAAAAAAAGGACGGCAGTAATGCCGCCCTTTTTGAATTGTATAGAGAAGATATTAAGAGCAAATTTACAGAATTATTTTATGATTACAACTTCCTGAACAACGTCCTTGTACAGCTTAATGAATACGCGGTTGCCCTCGTCCTCATCATAAGCCTGAATGTCGCCCGTTGTTACAACAGAAACCTGATTTTTAGAAAGTGTTGAATCCACGCTGTAAACCTTAACATCGCTTGAAAGCTGGTAGTTTGTTACGCTGCCGCCGTTTACCGTTACGTTAATTGAGTTTGCAAACTTCTTGGTAACCTTACCGTAAACAGTCTTAAGGTTTTCAACTACCTGAACTTCCTTCTCTGTTGCCTTTTGGCTTACGTCAAACAGAACTCTTACCTTTGTTATTTCGCCGTCTGAGTTTGTAACGTATTGAACAACGTCACCGGCCTCAAGCTTTTTGTTGCCGTCCTTAGACAGAACGCCTGCTTCCTCAGCGTAAACACTGATTTCTTTGCCGTCCTGATATGCCGTCAGAAGTTCTGTAACTTCGTCATTATCGTTCGACGCGGATATAACCTTCGATACTACCGCGATTGAAGATTCCGCATTTGTCTGCAGATTTGAATCTGTTACAACTATCGCTTTTGCCACAAAGTCCTCGCCCAAGTCATAAACTGTTACGTTATAGCTTGAACCGTCCTCAAACATTGACAGTTTGCCCAGCTTGTAATCCTGGCTGTCGTCATTAACATCAAATATTACAGTTGATGAGTTAATTCTTACCTTGCCTATTGTGTTGTTTTTACCGTTAAACTCCTCGTTAACATATGCATAGTTCTTTACAAATGTTGACTTATCAATTGCATTTGTGCCTGTGTTATCCTTTGCCGCATTAATTGATACAATTTTACCGTCGGAGTTCAGCGAATAAGTTACAAGCTGCTTATGAGTTGAGTTTCCTTCTTTGAACTCATTTACAACATCTGATGAAAGTTTGCCGCTTACACCGTTGTATCTGATTTTCTGATTTGCCGTGTAAGTTACTTCCTTACCGTCCTTTGTGAACATTTTAAATGTCGATTCTTCCGTTGCGTCCGATGTTGATGCACGCAGAAGGTATGCGTAATTTGAAGATGCCTTTACGGTTGTGTCAGATGCCGCAATTTTACCTGTTACGTCAAGGTAGAATACGCCTTCTGTTCCGAGGTTTAAGTCTTCTTCAAAGTTCTTTGCAACCTTGTAGTGTTTACCATCAACAACGTATCCGTCGCTGTCGATACCTGTTATTTTACCCTCAATGGTATTTCTGCTCACCTGAATATCATAGAGCAGCTCATCCTTACTGCCGGCAATTGAAAGAACATCGTATTCCTTAAGGTCTGCCAGTTCAAGTTCCTGTCCGCCGAGCGAGATAGTGTATGATAAATCATCATTATCTTTGTCCAGCTTAAGCGTCGGCTTGCCGTACTTGTCGACAATCTTATCTGTTGAAGTTACTTCTTCAACAACCATGTTGTCATACTCGGTTACAAAAATAATGTCATATCTGCCGTTGTTATCCGTATCAAGCAGCGTTACAAATCCCGAGCTTTCCGATATGTTTACCAAATCGTAATCAAGAGATTCAAATTTGCCGTTGTAGATAAGTGTAGCGTCATTATCAAGTGTTACATATGATGTCGCTGTTGCGTCCTCAGTTTTGTAGTACGAAATTGTCTTGTACGAACCTCTGTCAACAATGTCGTACATCAAATCCGCATCAATTTCAAATGTTGTATTTTTATTTTCATCCGGAAGAGCAAGAATTACTTCTTCATCGCCCTTGTCGTTCTCCTTTACATAATAAGTTACATTATAACCCAAAAGGTTGTTCATGTTATATGATGTGTCATATATTTTATCGTCTATTCTTATCTGACCGGCCTTAAGGCTTGAAGAACCGGTAAGAGCTGTGTTTTCTATAGCCGAAATCTGACCCTGTGCCTTTGTTACATCAAGAATATCTTTCAGCAGAGTTTTGTCGGTAACTTCCCATTTTGTATCGGAACCGAAACCTGTCTGCTCCATCATGTTTGCGTTCAGCGCGTTAAGCGTCATATACGCAACGTTTCCTCTTGATATCGGAAGTGCGTTTGAACCCTGAACGTTCTTTGTCAATCCGTTATTTGAACCGGCAACGATATATCCCTGCGGATATCCGCCCTTTGACTGTGCATAAACTTCATAACCCATTGCACGAACAAGAATTGTCATCGCCTCTGCATAGGTGATTTCCTGGTCGGGTTTGAATGTGCCGTCCTCATAACCTACGATAAGTCCCTGAGCAGTCGCTACATTAATATAACCGTTTGCCCAGTGCTCCAAGCTGACGTCGGAATAAATCGACTGTCCCTTTGCCGATTCTGCTGCACTGCCGAGACCCATTGCAAGAACACCGATTTTTGCAACTTCGGAACGCTTTATTGTGTCGTCCGGTCTGAATTTGCCGTCGCCGTCACCAATCATGATTTCAAGCGCCTGCAAAACCTGAATCGGTTCTTCAAATCTTGTACCCTCTACGTCTGTCGGAATACCCGATGACGCAAATGATACCGCACCCAATGAACTGAGCGCCATTGATGCAGTTAAAAGTCCTGCAAAAAATTTGTTTGAACTCTTCATTATGTGTCCTCCTTTTATTTTGGATACTTTTCGTATCCGCCCATACTACCAATATGGTTTACATAATATTTTTGAAATTTTTAACAAAACTCAATAAATACGCGAGTTTTGTTACTAATTCATAATATCATGTCAACCACGATTTATATCTTACACTATGTTTGTGCAAATTTCAAGCTGTAAGTTTTGGTAATTTTCCTCACGGCGTATAAATGCATATTCCGCGCACAAAAAAAGACGGCTGCAATAACATAAGTTATTTGCCGTCTTTTTTTCATCAGTCCAGCTTAAGCACAGACATGAATGCCTCCTGCGGAATTTCCACACTACCGACTTGCCGCATGCGCTTTTTACCTTCCTTCTGTTTTTCAAGAAGTTTCTTTTTTCTGGTGATATCGCCGCCGTAGCATTTTGCCAAAACGTCCTTGCGCATCGCCTTAACAGTCTCGCGCGCGATTATTTTCGACCCAATCGCCGCCTGGATAGGTACTTCGAACAGCTGGCGCGGAATAGCGTCCTTCAGCTTTTCCGCCATCTTGCGGCCGCGTGCATATGCGCTGTCCTTATGCACGATAAAGGAAAGTGCGTCTACCTGCTCGCCGTTGAGCAGCATGTCAAGCTTAACAAGGTCGGAACGCATATATTCCTGAAGTTCATAATCAAATGACGCATATCCCTTTGTGCGTGATTTAAGTGCGTCAAAGAAATCGTAAATAATCTCATTAAGCGGAAGTTCATAATGAATTTGCGCGCGCGTTGTTTCGATATATGTCATATTCTTAAAAATTCCGCGGCGCTCCTGGCAAAGTTCCATAACATTGCCCACAAAATCCACCGGAACCATGATATCCGCCTTTACCATAGGTTCTTCCATGTACTCGATTTCGCTCGGTTCGGGAAGGTTTGCGGGGTTTGATACCATTACCGTTTCCCCATCGGTCTTTTTCACCTTGTAAATAACGCTCGGCGCGGTAGTTACCAAATCAAGATTATATTCGCGCTCTAAACGTTCCTGAATTATTTCCATATGCAAAAGTCCCAAAAATCCGCATCGGAATCCAAATCCAAGTGCTATCGATGTTTCCGGCTCAAACATGAGCGACGCATCGTTAAGCTGCAGCTTTGCAAGGGCGTCTTTTAAATCCTCATACTGCGCGCCGTCCGCGGGATATATTCCGCAGTAAACCATCGGGTTAACTTTTTTATAACCGGGCAACGGCTCGCTTGCCGGATTGCTGCATTTGGTGACGGTATCGCCGACGCGCGTATCCTGAATTGATTTTATGCTTGCCGCGATATATCCGACATCGCCCGCCGACAGCTCCTTGCACACGCGCAGTCCGCTCGGATGCATTGACCCGACTTCGACAACATCAAATTCCGCGCCCGTTGCCATCATTCGAATTCTGTCGCCCGCCGACAGCTTGCCGTCCTTCACGCGGACATACACGATTACACCCTTATAGCTGTCGTAATATGAATCGAAAATCAGGCATTTAAGCGGTGCATTTTCATCGCCTTCCGGTGCCGGAATTTTTTCCACAATTGCGTCCAATACCTGCTCAACATTTAAGCCGGTCTTTGCCGAAACACGCGGCGCGTCCTCTGCCGGGATTCCGATAATATCCTCGATTTCCTTTACGGCATTATCGGGATTTGCGCTCGGCAAATCAATTTTATTTATAACCGGTACGATTTCAAGATTATGCTCAACCGCAAGATAGGTGTTGGCAAGCGTCTGCGCCTCAATTCCCTGCGACGCGTCAACAATTAAAATCGCGCCCTCGCATGCCGCAAGACTGCGCGACACCTCATAATTGAAATCGACATGACCCGGTGTATCAATCAAATTCAGCACATATTCTTCGCCGTCTTTGGCAGTATATTTAAGCTTTACCGCATGCGCTTTAATCGTAATTCCGCGCTCGCGTTCCAAATCCATATCGTCGAGAAGCTGCTCCTCCATGTCGCGTTCGCAGACCTCCCCCGTTAATTCAAGCAGTCTGTCCGCAAGCGTTGATTTTCCATGGTCAATATGCGCTATTATACAAAAATTTCTTATCTTATCCTGCATACTTATAAACGTTAATCCTTTCAACAAACTTATTCAAGCGGCAAATTCGGTACGGCATTCAAATCCAGCCCCGCCCGGTCGCCTTTTTCATAGCCGAAATATCCCGCACAGGCAATCATCGCCGCATTATCGGTACATAAAACGGGCGGTGGGTATACAACCGCAATGCCATGCTTTCGGCACATATCCGTCATTTTTTCTCTCAGCTGAGAATTTGCGGCAACACCGCCGGCGATAGCCACGGTTTTTGCGCCGCAGCGCAGCGCGCCTTCGATTGTATGCTCGCAAAGAGCGTCGGTAACGGCCTCCTGAAAACTTGCCGCAACGTCCGCGCGGTTGATTTCTTCGCCTTTTTGTTCCGCCTTATGCAAATAATTTATTACCGCCGTCTTGACTCCTGAAAAGCTAAAATCCAGCGAATCTTTATCCATTTTTACCCGTGGGAAGGCTATCGCCTTCGGATCGCCGTCTTTTGCCAGTTTGTCAATGAGCGGTCCGCCCGGATATCCCAATCCCAAAACTCGTGCAATTTTGTCGAACGCTTCACCAGCGGCATCGTCGCGCGTTCTGCCGAGAACCTCAAACTCGGTGTAGTCCTTAACATTAACTATGTGACTGTGTCCGCCCGATGCAACAAGGCACACAAACGGCGGTTTTAAATCCGGGTGCGCAATAAAATTTGCGCTGATATGTCCGCGAATGTGGTGCACGGGCACAAGCGGCTTTTCCGCCGCATAAGCAAGCGCCTTCGCCGCCGATACGCCCACCAAAAGCGCGCCGACAAGACCCGGTCCGTACGTCACGGCAACTGCGTCCATATCCGCAAGTGCCATGCCCGCCTGTGCCAAAGCCTCATCTATTACGGCGTCAATATTTTCTATATGCTTTCTTGACGCAATCTCCGGCACGACGCCGCCGTACACTTTATGTAAATCTATCTGCGTATTTATCACATTCGACAGCACGCATCTTCCGTTTTTTACAACACTTGCCGCTGTTTCGTCGCAAGAGCTTTCAATGCCGAGAATATATCTGTCCATTAATCTTTTCTCCGTATCATAACAATTCCGTTTTCCGTCGGCGAACGGTAAAAATTCTTCCGCACGCCCGCTTTTTCAAATCCATATTTTTCATACAATCCGATTGCCGCCGCGTTCGATTCGCGCACCTCCAGCACAAACTGCTCCGCACCGGCACATTCGCCGAACATCTCGTCTATCATGGCTGCCGCCGTGCCCTGCCGCCGATATTCCGGCAATACGGCAATATTCGTAATCTGCACTTCATCGCCCACTCGCCAAAAACCGCAATAGCCTGTAATTTTACCGTCCTGCCTTGCAATAATGTATGTCGCGAGCCGGTTTTCCGTTTCTTCGCGGAAGGACTGCTCCGACCAAGGGACGGCAAAACAGCGCTTGTCCAGTGCAGCCAGTTCCGCGCAGTCATCAGGAGTTATGTGTGTCAGATTCAATTCTGTCCGCCACCTTTTCCAATGCATCATACAATTGTTTCGCACATTCTTCGTATTCCTCCGCATCGCCGCCGTACGGGTCATCGATATCACCGTCAATCCCGGCATATTCGCAGAGCGTAAACACTTTCCCCTGTGCCGATGGTTCAAGAACCATTTTATGCGCCGCCGTCATAGTCAAAATTAAATCGCTTTTTTCCAGTAATTCCGAATTTATCGGCTGCGCATGATGTCCCAAAAGGTCTATGTCATATTTTTTCATCGCGATTACCGCCTCGCTCGATGCCGGCTCCCCCTCCGCGGCAAAAAGTCCCGCCGATTCAATTCGTACATCAAGTCCGCGCTTAATCGCTATTTTATTAAAAAGCGCCGCCGCCATAGGTGAGCGGCATGTATTTCCCGTACAAACAAAAAGTACATTCATATGTTCTTCTCCGTGTAAATAATTTTATTCCCCGCCGATTTATAAAGACGGTTTTTTACAGCAAGTCCGTAGCTGTCGCCAATGCAAAACTGCACAAACGCCGTATCGATTTTGCGTTCGTCAAACTCACGTAGCGCGCCGAACAGACATCTGGCAAAATCCCTGTTATCCTTGCCCGACGACAGCTGCAAATCCGCGCCGAAATCGATGCTTGACATTGTCAAAACGCCGACCTTTTCGCCCATATCCTTATGTTCTTTTACAAGCCGCAAAATCTCCTTCTCGGTGCTTTTTATACCGCCCTCGACAACCGTAACATCGGCGTCGGGCGCGTAATGCTTGTATTTCATTCCCGGGCATTTCGGTTGTTCATCGGCGGCAACACTGCTTAAAACATGCTTGTCAAGACGGCCGCTGCCGCATACCGCTATAACGTCCTCAAGCGTTATTCCGCCCGGACGCAGTATCACGGGGACTTCGCCCGTGCAGTCAATTATCGTCGATTCCACGCCAACCTTCGCCCTGCCGCCGCATATAATCGCATCTGCTCTGCCCGTCATATCATGCAGAACATGCTCGGCGCAAGTCGGACTCGGTTTTCCCGAAATATTCGCGCTCGGCGCGGCTATCGGCACACCCGCGGCTTTTATAAAAGCGCGCGCCGTCAAGTCTTGCGGTATGCGCACGCCGACGGTATCCAGTCCGGCTGTTACGGTATCGCTTATCCCCGGCTGTTTTTTCAGAATAACCGTGAAGGGGCCGGGCGCAAATTTATCAAACAATTTTTGCGCCGACTCGGGCACTTCGCGCGCCGCCTTCGATATCTCCGATACGTCCGCAAGATGCACTATCAGCGGATTATCTGACGGTCTGCCCTTCGCCTTGTATATCTTTTTTACGGCATCGTCGTTATACGCGCTCGCACCGAGACCGTAAACCGTCTCGGTCGGAAAAGCCACAATTCCGCCGTCCCTGATTATCTTCCCGGCGCAAGCCATACTTTCATCATTTATATCCCTTATAATAACCGTATCCATTATTGAAGTTTCTCCAAAAGCTCATACTTCACATTCCACAGCTTTTTCGATAAATCCACATAGTAACTGTGCGGATTTTCAAAACGCTTAACCTCGTCCCAAAGCTTTTCAATTTCAAGACGGCAGTATTCCTGAAGCACATGGATATCCGGGTTATCATATATGCATTTTCCGCCCGCAAAAATCTGTTTCAAAAGCGGGCGTACATAGTAATTCGTAACGGTTTTCTTTTTCCATGTATGCTCCGGGTCAAAAATTTCGTATGGCTTATCATTATCTATCACTTCGTCGGCAAGCGTTACAACATCGGCAATTGCTGCGCCGGTATCGCGCGAATAAAGCCTGTAAACCTGTTTAAATCCGGGGGTTGTAATTTTTGCGACATTTTCCGAAATTTTTATCTTGGGAATAATGTTGCCGTCCTTATCTTCAATAGCGGCAAGCTTATATACTCCGCCGAAAATAGGCGACGCCTTTGACGTGATTAATCTTTCGCCGACGCCGAATGAATCGATTTTAGCGCCTTGCATCAACGTATCGCGGATAATATATTCATCAAGTGAATTGGACGCGCAAATACCGCAATCGGCATATCCCGCGTCATCAAGAATTTTACGGCATTTTCTGGACAGATACGTAATATCTCCCGAATCAATACGCACGCCTTTCGGACGTTTGCCCATAGGCTTCAAAACTTCGTCAAAAGCTTTAATCGCATTCGGCAATCCCGATTTCAGCACATTGTAGGTGTCTATCAAAAGCGTGCAGCTGTCCGGATATTGCCGTGCGTAAGCCGCAAATGCGTCATATTCATTATCAAACAGCTGAACCCAGCTGTGTGCCATCGTTCCGAGAGCCGGCACGCCGTATTCCCTGTCCGCTATGGCGCATGCCGTGCCGCAGCAACCGCCTATATACGCTGCACGCGCACCCAAAATCGCTGCATCGGGGCCCTGTGCTCTGCGCGAACCGAATTCCATTACCGGTCTGCCGTCCGCCGCTCGCACAATCCTGTTCGCCTTTGTCGCAATCAGACTCTGGTGATTTATTGTAAGCAATATCATTGTCTCCACAAACTGTGCCTGAACGACAGGGCCGCGAACCGTTACAATCGGCTCATGTGGGAAAATCGGTGTTCCCTCAGGAATTGCCCATACATCGCACTTAAATTCAAATTTGCGCAGATATTCGAGATATTTTTCGCTGAAAATATGTTTTCCGCGCAGATATTCAATATCATCATCAGTAAAATTCAAGTTTTTCAGATAGTCGATAAGCTGCTCCACGCCCGCCATAATCGCAAATCCGCCATTGTCCGGAATGGTGCGGAAAAACATATCAAAATAGGCAATCGTGTCACCCACGCCTTCCTCAAAAAATCCGCCTGCCATCGTAAATTCATAAAAATCCGTTAATAATGTTAAATTAAGCTTGTCCTTCATTTCATGTTCTCCGTTCCGCCGTATTTGCGGCAATTAGTTATATTTCAACAGTCATTCCGTCATATGATACCATAAAACCGTCTTTTTGCGCCATGTCGCGCATTTCATCATATGTCAGACCGCCGTTATGCGAAAAATGATTCAGTATGCACACGGTTTTGTCATCAACCATGCCCCATTCGCACAGTCTTTCTCTTGTTTTGATATCTTCTTCATAATTCAAATGACCGCAGTATTGACCGATAATCTGCATCGTGCAGTCAAGACTTATCAAGTCAAAGCGTTTTTTGTAATTCTTCAGATATTCCCATGTTTTCTCGCCGAACATTCCGGTGTCATTGGCATAAAGTATGCGCTTGCCGTCCTTTTCAATTATAAAGATAACCGGAGTGGATTTTTCATCATGGCTCGCCGCAAGCGGAATAACGGTGTACCCCTCCGCCTCAAAAGGCACAAACGGCACTATTTTTTTGCAGTCGATGCGCTCATCTTCATCAAGATGATACTTTTCAACCGTTTCCATAATCATATTATAACCCGATTCACACGAATAAAATGTCAGCGGTTTATCAATCGGCATAACGGGCGCCATTCCGCGGCTACGCATCTCTAAATCTTCGGGATACAAATGGTCGGAATGACTGTGCGTTATAAGGCATGTGTGTATTTTTGAAAGCGGCATATTATATACCATCTCATGCCAATACGTATCTGCCGGAAAATCAATCAGCATTTTATCGTCTATAAGACTTTGTGAACGCGTTCTGATATTTTTTCCGCCCGCCTGCCTGCTCCTTTTGCATACTTCGCACTCGCAGAACATTCCCGGCACGCCTTCTGCCGCAGCTGTCCCCAAATATTGTAATTTCATTTTTTACTCCTCCGTCACATCTGTAAAATATTATAAAAAGGGGGTTTTTCGCCCCCTTCACATAAATCAATATGAATTTCCGCCGCCGCGATGGTATCCGCCGGAGCGTTTCGAATCATTGGAACGCTTTAACGCAAGCATTCTCTCGTCCGAGTCTTTTTTAAATCTGAGCAGTTTATCTTCAAATGACAATTCCTCATCACTCTTTGCGCCCCAATCAATATCAGCCGGACGAACATGTGCGGGAGCGGCAGCTTTTGCCTTTTCCTCCCTGAGAGCTTTTTTTATGGAAAGGCTAATTTTACCCGATTTATCAACGCCGATAACTTTTACCTTTACCTTATCGCCCTGTTTTATGTAGTCATGAATGTTTTCCACATATTCATTGGTTATTTCTGAAATATGAACCAATCCCGATTTATTGTCGGGCAGCGAAACAAATGCCCCAAAGGGCATAACCCCGGTTACACAGCCTTCTGCAATGCTGCCGATTTCCAATGCCATAATAAAGAAATTCCCCCTGTAATTTATTGTCCGGATATATCGACAAAAACGATTTCATCGGCTTTTATCATACCCAGCTTTTCTCTTGCGATTTTTTCTATGTACTCGTCTGTGCCTGCTTTTTGCATTACAGCATCGATTTCTTTTATCCGCTGATTTTCATATTCAATATCTTCACTTATCTGAACCGCTTTTTTATTATTTGCGGAAATAACAGGCTGCAGCATAATTCCCTTAACAATCATCACGGCGGACGCAATAACCGTTATGCAGCAAATACCCGTTACAAAATCTATTTTGAATTTAGGCTTTTTTTTCATTATTACCTTCATCAACCTTTTTTAATTTTTTTAATTTTTTTTATTTTGTAATCATTTTGCAAATATACTAATATTTTACCTAAAAAACGCGCCGCTGTCAAGAGAATTTTTAAAATTATATTAAAAAAAGAATAAATTTTTTTTACACAAAACGACATAATGCGCACAAGCCACGGTTCGAGCGTAAAAAAACATATTATTGCGCCGCAAAAATACCCTGCGGGTATGTACCAGCGGAACACTCCGTGCAGGTATTTCGTCCACGCCAAAAAGCTGCAGCTGCCTACGGCAGCCCATGTCAGAATATCCCATAAAACGCACGGAGGTCTTTCCGGGTGCAGACTGCGCATAATTCCGTAAACAATGACAGCGGCGAACCCAAGAATTACCGATATAAAAAGTGTTGACAACTCATAATTCGTTGTGGCAATCATTTAAAAAGTCCCTTGAAAAAGCTGTGTTTTTCATGCACGGCGAAAAATTCCATGCTGTCTATTCTGCCTGCAAGACTAATGCTGCCGTCCGACGCAGACAAATCACCGAGTTTTAAATTACTCCCCGTAACCCTCAGCATACCCAGTCCGGTTTTCAGCAAAATTTCATTTTCGGAAAACCTTTCGACATTGTCCACCGAATTAACCGTAAAATTTTCGCGGTTTTCCAGCGTGAGCCGCTGATTTTTTATATTCTCCGTTTCCATAAGCACACTCCCCTTCGGTATAGCTTATGACTCGCCGCGCCTTATTATTACAATAGTTTATACATAAGTCCCGCGTCATTTTTCAAGGCGTGCTCCAAAACCTGCAAAACCTCCGCCCTGACCGATTTTTCACCCATGCGGATTTCAATAATATCGCCCACCTTGACATCATATGACGCTTTTACCACTCTGTCGTTTACCGATATCCGCTGTGCATCGCACGCTTCATTCGCAATTGTGCGCCTTTTTATCAGGCGCGATACCTTCAAAAATTTATCAAGCCGCATATTTCCTCCTAAAAAAGGAGACTCCTTTAAAAAGAAGCCTCCTAAACTTGCATACAATTACTTGTTTACTGTATCCTTCAAAGCTTTGCCTGCCTTGAATGCAGGAACCTTTGATGCAGCAATCTTGATAGCCTCGCCTGTACGCGGGTTCTTTCCTGTTCTTGCTCCTCTTTCTCTTACCTCAAATGTACCGAATCCTACCAACTGAACCTTGTCACCGTCTGTCAGTGCATTTGTGATTGTTCCGATTACAGCGTTGATTGCTTTTTCAGCGTCTTTCTTTGACAATACAGCGTCTTCTGCAACAGCTGCAATTAATTCTGTCTTGTTCATTATTATTTCCTCCTAAAAATTTTTTATTTGGGAATTAAGCAAATCCCTTACGAATACATATTTTATTATAAATAACACTACTTGTCAATAGTTTCGCGCAAAATTTTAGCATATTATTTTAAAATTACCACCGAAAATTGTATATTTTGACAATTTTACGCGCAAAAACAGTGCAAAATCAATGATTGTCCGCTACGGCGGCGGCAGACATACCATGCAGCTCAACAAAAAAATAAGTCGTTCGGAAAGGAAAATATATCATGAAAAACGAATCATTTTTAAAAGGAACGGTCATTCTGATTGCCGCAAATGCTGTATCGAAAATTCTCGGCGCAATTCTAAAAATTCCTCTTACATATATCCTCGGCGAGGAAGGTATGGCTATATATCAAACCGCATTTTCCGTATATATAATGCTGCTGTCCTTCATATTATCGGGACTTCCGTTTGCTTTGTCGAAGTATATTTCGGAGGAACTTGCCCTAAAGCGGCGCGGAAATATACATTTCGCTATCAGATTTTCCATGCTCGTTATGATATTCACCGGAATAATTTTAAGCGCCGTTATGTATTTCGGGGCGAATTTTTTCGCGCTGTCCATGAAAGACCCGAAAGCAGAACTCGCCGTAAAAGCAATAGCGCCGGCAATTTTTTTTGTTGCCGTAGGAGCCGTGTACAAAAGCTGCTACCAAGGGTATGCACACATGATTCCCACCGCCGTTTCACAGGTTCTTGAATCACTGTTTAAGCTGATTGTCGGCTATTCTCTTGCGGCATGGTTTGTATCATTTTCCGTAAGCATCACTTCTGCCGCCGCAATTCTCGGCGTAACGGTGGGGGAAATCTTTGCCACCCTTCTTTTATTCCTTTTGTATATCCCATACCGCCGCGACACGCACGGAATACGCCGCGAAAGCCGAAGAAGGGTTATTATTTCCGCCATAATGTCGGTTGCCGTTCCCATGACTGTTACTTCCATAATTTCGGGGAGTTTGTCCCTTCTTGAAACATCGGTAATACGAACAAGTCTCACCGAATTGAAATTTACGCCGTCTTCCGCCGCGCAATTTCTCGCACGTTATTCAAATTACACGCATATTTTTGACGATATAACAAAAACACGCAAACTGTCCTATGACGGCGCCCGCTGGATTTTCGGTGCATACACGGGATACGCCGGCACGGTTTTTAACCTTCCCATAGGCATACTTTCCTCTTTCGGCGTCGCCATTATCCCGATTGTTACACGCTGTCTCACTCTATGCGATAACCGCAGACTGGACTGCTGCATAAGCTCCGCACTTAAGATAATTCTTGCCGTGTCCGCACCGTGCGCGGTAATGCTGTCAATATTTTCGGAACAAATTCTCACATTGCTTTTCAAAAATACCGCGTCGGCGTCGATGCTGGCACTTTTATCACCATGCCTTATTCTTATCACCATGACGCAATTTATCGTGTCGGTACACTACTCTGCCGGAAAGATAATGCCGCCGTTTTTTTACGGATTAGCCGGATTATTGCTTAAAATTGTTTTGTCATATATCCTTATCCGTATTCCGGAACTAAATATTTACGGCGTAATTATCGCATTATTCGCCGATGAGGCGGTTCAGCTTTTATTGAACTTTGTCCTTCTTCACCGCACTCTTAATGTTGGTTTTATTCCGGTTTTCGATATTATTAAAATTTTTGCAGCGGCGATTTTTATGGGATTTTTCGCTCATATGTCATATTTCCCGATATGTGCGGCTCTGAAAAATAACACGGCGGGATTTATCGCCGCCGCGGGCACGTCGGTGATTTGCTATTGCCTTTTGATTATTCTTTTTCAGGCAATAAAAAAAGAGGAAATTGTGCAGCTTTCGCATTAAATCCCTCTATATTTACAAACATTTTTCATCGAGCGGCTTGCACGTCGGCAACTCTGATTTTCCGCCACTCCCGACACGAAAAAATACAAGCAGACTGTCATTTTCCGATGGACGGTGCCATGCAAGGGTATGTCGAAGCCAAAAATTTCGTGCGGTTCAACCTCGATTTTTCGCTATTTCCTAACCTGGAAAAGATGCAAGCAGATCGCCGTTTTGCAGCGAGCGGTGCTGTACATGGATACCGTCGCAAGTATAAAACGGTGAGATGTGCCGCAAATTTTCCGCTATTTCCTGACACGGAAAAGATGCAAGCAAATTGCCGTTTTGCAGCGAGCGGTGCTGTACATGGGTACCGCCCCGAGCGAAAAACGGTAAGATGCGCCGCAGATTTTTCGCGTCAGCTTTTGCGGCGTAATTCCGCTGCCCGTCTCATCAGGTATTCCCGATTGTTTAAAGAGGCGTCTATAACAACTTCCTCCAATAAATATTTCAGTACGTCGCCTATATCGCGCCCCGTCCTGAAACCGAGCTTTATTAAATCCCTTCCGTTTATCTGCAGCTGCGATACGGTATACGGCTGACCCTCGGCTATAATTTGCCGGTATTGGTTATACACCGTGTGCAGTTTTGCAAGTTTTTCCGCAAGATACTGCGGATTTTTTGCCCTGTTATCCGCCTCCTGAAGAAGGAGCAATTTCAAAAACAGCGGCTCACCGGTACGCGCCATCATTTTTTTTACCGCCGTGGGTGTAGTATCTATGCGCACATCATGATTTTCAATAAGAATGAGTATCTCACGGATAGACTCCTTGTCCATTCTTATTTTATGCAAAAAGTCATTGGCAATGCGCGCGCTCTCGCGGTGATGTCCGTAAAAGTGATAAATCCCGTTTGCGTCGCACGACGCGCACGCCGGTTTACCGATATCATGCAGCAATGCCGCCCACCTCAAAACCAAATCATTCGGCGTATTTTTGACTGCCTCCAATATATGCTCGCCCACATTGAAAACATGGTATTTATTATTCTGCTCCGTACGGAAACATTTGCATAAATCGGGAATAATGCAGCGCATAAGTCCGGTGTCATACAGAATTGATATCCGCTCCGGCCGGTCGCACAAAAGTATTTTGTTAAGTTCGCCCAAAACGCGTTCGGCACTGATATTTTTAATCAAAACCGCACATTTTCGTATTGCTTTTGCCGTTTCCGGCCCGATTTCAAAATTAAGGCACGCCGCGAAACGCACAGCGCGCAACATGCGCAATGCATCCTCTTTAAAGCGCTTTTCCGGCTCGCCCACACATTTGATAATGCCCGATTTTATATCCGCCATGCCGCCGAATTTATCCACAAATCCTCTTGACGGGCTGTATGCCATGGCATTTACGGTAAAATCACGTCTTTTTAAATCCTCATCAATCGTGCTTACATAGCAGACCTTTTCCGGGCGGCGCATATCGCGGTATGCGCCTTCCTCGCGATATGTGGTGACTTCAAAGCCGACTTTATCTTCAATAACCGTTACCGTACCGTGTTTTATGCCCGTATCAATGGTTCGCGAAAACAGCGCCTTCACCTCATGCGGCTTGGCATTGGTGGCTATATCGTAATCGGACGGCGTGACGCCCATAAGGCAATCACGGACGGCGCCGCCTACCACATACGCCTCAAATCCCGCATTTTCCAGCGTGTTAATTACGGTTTCCGCCCCGTGCGAAAGTATCATTTCCATATGCGCCGCCTCCTTCCGATTCATATTCTGCACCGATAATTTCACGCTAATAATTATAAACCATTTTTACCGTGTTGTCAAGAATCATTCTCTGCGCACAGTTCCGACATCGCCGCAAGTAAAAGGCGCGCATTTTCCTCATAAATTTCGGGCAGAACCGAGCATGATAGCGGATTCGTTCCGTGACCGATTTCCACGGTAAAACCGCTCCTGCCGAATTCCTTTATAAACCAGTCTTTGCAGCCGCCGAAGGACGCACTCCCCACAGGCTTTGACACCGCATATCCGCTCTCCGCCGCCATTTTTTCGGCAATGCTGCGCGATTTTTCCGCTTGCATGCCGTCAAAATCATAGTAAATTTCTCCGCCTTGCGAGTGAAAAGCTATAAGCATGTCAAAATTATTTTTCCGCACAAATTCAATAATTGCTTTTGTCTCCGGCTCGCTTTCGCTGAACGGCCCGGCATACTTTGTCGCCCCCGGCGACGTTTTTACCATGCGCCAGCCCGCATTATAATTGTGATTTATATCAACGCCGCGCACATTCGCCTGCCATACTTTGTTAAAACTATGTATTCCCACCATACTTATCAGTTTCTGGTGATACGGATTTGTCACATCAAGTCCGTTCACCGCAATATCAACGCCGTCCGGATTGACCATAGGCACACAGTACACCGATACTTTTTCATACAGATTTTCCGCCGGGTATCCGAAAAGCATCTGCTTATTTTCCACTACGGATTCATATTCACGCAAGAACCGCATTATAAACGCCGCCGTCAAATATTCGAGTCCGTGATGCGCACAGTTGACAAAAAGTCTCTTTTCTCCCCTTCCCGCACGGACATAGTATATCGGTTTTTTCATCACGGTTTTCCCGATTATCCCCGTTTCGCATCTCGGGAAATCAGCCGTTAAATTTTCAATATCCTTGCAGCACATTTTGTAATCGTATCCCATTTTTTCTCTCCGTTCCGCCGCACAGCCGCGGCATAATTTATGTTTCGGCGGCAGTTCCCCGCCCCTTGTATTCTTATATAAATTATATGCATTTTTCCGCTTAAAAAGCACTGCTCGGACATCATTTGCGCACGTTTTTACAAAATCGGAATAGTATATTAGTACAGCGGTATTTCGTTACATAACGGGAGGTGAAATATATATGTGTTGCAGACAAAGAAGATGCTGTGAAAGACGCTGCTGCAGACGTTGCTGCTGCAGACGTTGCTGTTGCAGACGCCGTCAAAACCGTTGTTGCTGCGGAAACCGCTGACGCTGAAAGGGCAGACAAAGTAATACACCGATAACCTCTTAAAATCCTTCCTGCCGTTTTTTCGGCGATGCATACCTGCCGGGCAGACGATTGTGCTGCCCGGTTTTTGCTGTTCTCCGCCAAAATCGGCATTTAGGACACCATTTTTATTAAAATTTCATATTATATAACAGCACATTTTTGAAAGGAGTGGAATTATGTCCGATATTTTAGTTGTGGTCGGCTCTGTCACAAGCGCCACACGACTGGCAAAGCGGCTTACAAAATACGGAGATACAAAAGCACGCGTGATAAATACTCCTGCAAAGCTATCCGGCAGCGGCTGTTCATACGCCGTTGTTGCCGGGTTGTCCAGCGAACAGTTTATCAGAAAAAATCTTCAGGGAATAACTGTAAGAGGTATTTATATAGAGGAAATTTCAGGCGGTGAGAAGGTATATCATGATATATCTTGACAATCCCGCCACAAGCATGAAAAAGCCGTCAGTTGTGTATGACGCAATGTGCCGCAACACCGTTTTATACAGTGTAAATGCCGGTCGCGGCGGACATTTCGCAAGCATAAAAGGTGCGGAAGGCATCGCCGCCGCACAGGAGGAACTGGCGGAGCTTTTTAATATAAAAAATCCCGAACGAATAGCCTTTACCCAAAACGCAACCTATGCGCTTAATATGGCAATCGGCGGAATGCTCACCCGCGCAGACCACGCAATTATCACTTCAATGGAGCATAACAGCGTACTGCGCCCCATCAATCGGCTGTGCAGCTACACAATGGTTGAGGCAGACAGGCGCGGGGTTATAAATCCCGCCGATATCGAAGCGGCTATCCGCCCCGAAACAAAATTGATTATAACCACACATGCGTCAAACGTGTGCGGAACAATCATGCCTGTTACTGAAATCGGCGAAATTTGCCGCAGACACAACATTCCGTATCTTGTTGACGCCGCACAGACAGCCGGCATTGTACCTATCGACGTTGAAAGCATGAATATTTCATTATTGGCATTTTCCGGTCATAAAGGACTCATGGGGCCTTTGGGCACAGGCGGACTTTACGTGCGCGAAGAAATAAAACTTACGCCGATAATCGTCGGCGGTACCGGAACCGAATCTATGAACAAGTATCAGCCGACCGTCATGCCCGATATGCTTCACTCCGGCACAATGAATACGCCCGCAATTATGGCTCTCGGCACAGCAGCGCGATTTATAAAGCAAGTCGGAATAAACAGTATTGAAGAAAAAGAGCGCAGCCTTGCCGAATACCTGTACGGCGCGCTGTCAAACATCGGCGGCGTCTCGGTTTACGGACTGCCGCTGGGCAGCCGCAACGGTACCGTCGCATTTAATATAGGCGAGCTCGATTCGCAGGAAACAGCGGATATTCTGAATAAAAATTTCGGAATTGCGACCCGCGGCGGTTATCATTGCTCATACATTGCGCATCAGACTATCGGTACCGAAAAAACCGGCGCGGTACGCGTCGGATTTGGCCTGTTTTCAAGCCGTCGCGAGGCGGATATTCTGCTGTCGGCGGTAAATAAGATTGCAAAAAATAATATATAAGTCAAAAAAAACGTTTCTCGGAAGGCTCCGCCTTCTGAGAAACGCTTTTCTGATTATTTCAAAATAACTCTATGGAACACTTTTTTCCCTTTTTTAATAATCATCCCGTCATCACCGACAAAGCTGTTATCCAAAACAGCATTTACATCGGTAACCTTTTTGTCGTTAATCGACAAACCGTTTTGCTGGATAAGGCGTCTGCCTTCCGCTTTTGATGCAACAAGTTTGATTTGCGCAAGCAAGTCCAAAACACCCACACTGTCCAGCGTATCCACTTCGCTCGTCGGCATATCTGTGCTGACTCCGCCGCCGGCAAAGACTGCCTCTGCCGCCGCTTGCACCTGATTTGCGATTTCTTCGCCGTGCACCATCTTTGTAACTTCGTATGCAAGGCGCTTTTTTGCCTTATTAAGCTCTGCGCCTTCCCATTTTTCCATTTCGCGGATTTCGTCCATCGGAACAAATGTTACAAGTTTCAGGCACTTGATAACATCGGCGTCCTGAACGTTAACCCAATACTGATAAAAGTCGTACGGTTTGCATTTTTCGGGGTCAAGCCATAGAGCGCCCTTTGCGGTTTTACCCATTTTCTTACCCTCAGACGTTGTCAAAAGAGTAAATGTCATACCATATGCCTGCGTCTGATCCTTTTTTCGGCACAATTCAAT
>CAKSRS010000010.1 GCA_934487205.1 uncultured Clostridia bacterium | reverse complement strand
GGTACAGCACATTTACATTGACGCGCCCTTTCAATGTAATTCTGCCGTCGTCAATGATTTTTTCACACAGAAACGCCTCCGCGTCCGCCTGCAGCACTTTTACAATATCCGGCTTGACGTCGGGTACAATTATGCTCCCCTCCGCGCTTGATTTTATCGTGCCCTCATAGACGGCTTTTCCAAGCTTTATGTCACGCTTTTTTACCTGCATTTTCCAAATCCTCCAATTCCCCGCCCACAAGCGGCAAAAAAATAATCTCATAGTAAATACTATCAGTAAATACTATGAGATTTATTATTCATATATTCATTTCAGCACACAAATTTTCTGCCATTTTTCATATGCTTTGTCCCATTCCGCCGAATTTTCCGGTTTATATTCGTCAATCGGGAAGGAATTTTTAACAATCTGTCTGCCTTCATACAAATCCTTTATTGCGCCCGTTGCAATGCCCTGAACAATTACATTTCCGATACTTGTCGCCTCCACAGGGCCTGTTGAAACAATACGCTTTGTCGCGTTTGCGGTAAAGCGGCAAATCATCTTATCCTTTATTCCGCCGCCGACAATGTTAATAACATTATATTTTTTGCCCGTAACTTCTTCCATTCCTTCCACGGTTCTGCGATATGTAAATGCCAGACTTTCCGCTATGCAGCGAACAATTTCGCCTTTTGTTTCCGGCACTTTCTGCCCCGTTTTACGGCAGTATTCGCGAATTCGCTCCGGCATATTTCCCGGCGTCTGAAATTTATGGTAATCGGGATTAATCAGGCTTGCAAACGGTTCTGCCTCATTCGCCTGCTTTTCAAGTTCATCAAATGACAACAGCGTTCCTTCTCTGTCCCACTGTCTGCGCGACTCCTGAATAAGCCACAGACCCATAATATTTTTCAAAAATCTTATCGTTTTCCCAACGCCGCCTTCATTGGTGAAGTTATGTTTCAGGGCGTCCCCGGTAACCATAGGCTTATCAAGCTCGACGCCCATAAGCGACCATGTTCCGCTGGAAATATACACAAAATCCTCGCCCCTTGCAACCGGAACCGATACAACTGCCGAGCCCGTATCATGCGACGCAACGGCAATTACCGGAATTTGCGCAACGCCGAGTTCTTCGGCAAGCTCCGGCTTTAACACGCCGACTTTTTCGCCCGGATAAATCATGTCCGCAAAAATATCAGTCGGTATATTCATTTTTTTCAGCATATCGTCCGCCCATTCGAACTTCTCCGAATTGAACATTTGCGAAGTTGACGCAATTGTGTATTCGCATCTTTTTTCGCCCGTCAGAAAATAGTTGAGCAAATCCGGCATAAACAGCAGCTTATCGGCATTTTCGAGCGTTACGTCGCCCGAAAGCTTTTCCGAAAGCAGCTGATAAACCGTATTGAACCAGTTAAAAGCTATGCCCGTTTCTTTAAAAATTTCTTCCTTCGGAACAAGTTTAAACGCCTCGTCATACATTCCGTCAGTCCGCGGATCACGGTAGTGATGCGGGTTGCCGAGAAGTTTCCCGTTTTTGTCCAGATATCCGTAGTCCACGCCCCATGTATCTATGCCGATGCAATCAATGTCGCGGTCACCCGAGTTAGCACATTTTAAAATTCCCTGCTTGATTTCGTGAAAAAGTCTGAGCACGTCCCAATACATACCGCCGTTTACGGTAACCGGGTCATTTGAAAATCTGTGCTTTTCTTCAAGCGTTATTTTCTCACCATCGAACTTTGCGAGCATGGCGCGTCCGCTTGACGCACCGAAATCAAATGCTAAAAATTTGTATGTTTTTTCCATTTTGCCATTTCTCCGTTTCTAAAAAAATCAAACTAAACCAAAATAAATCAAAATACTACTTATATTATACAAAATTGTAATACCGATGTCAATATGTAAAAATAATTTAATTAAAATTACTGGACTTTATGCATTTAATATGATATAATTCAGATATAGGTTTAAATTTGAAAGGAGTTTACATAATGCAAAAATTCAAAATTGCGGCACTCGCGCTTGCCGCTGTAATGACCGCGTCCGTATCGGTATCCGCGGCGGACTTTACCGATATGCCGTCGGACGCAAGTTCTGCGGCAGCAATTAACAACGCCGTTGCGAACGGACTTTTGTCGGGATATGAAGATAACACGGTTCGCCCCGACAACAATATTAAAAGAAGTGAAATGGCTGCCATTATTACAAGAGCATGCAAGGTTACCGAGCTCGGCGATATTTCACGTTTTGCCGATGTGAGCACGGGCGATTGGTTTTACAACGCAATTGCACAGGCATACGCAATGGGCGCTTTCGCCGGTGACGGAAACAACATGAACCCGAACAACAACATCACCTTCCAGGAATGTTTCACCGTACTTTCACAGGTGTTTGACCTTCTCCCGCCGTATACGGGACAAACCCCTAACCGCGTATATGATTTTTCATGCCTTAACAGCTATGCCGACGCGTCAGACGTTGCGGAATGGGCAAAGCCTTTCTATGCGGGTATTGTGTATAACGGCGGCTGGAGCGGTCTCGACGGAAAACTGACTCCCACGGCTTACATCACAAGAGCGCAGTTCGCATCGGTTATGGATAATCTTATTAAAAACTACATTGACGAACCGGGTACATACAGCGAGCTTCCGGCAGGGAACACCATGGTTCGCTGCGACGATGTCATAATTGAAAATGCGAAGTATGACGGCACTCTTTACGTCGGCGACAGCGTATCGGGCGGAAAAATTACGCTTAAAGATGTCGACTTCTCGCGGCTTGTCGTACGCGGCTGCGCTACACCGACCGATAACGGCAAGGGTTCAAAAACTTTCGGTGACGTTGGCATTACCGTAACAGGAAAAGTCGGCGCGCTCAGAATTATACGTCCGTATATCAACGCTGATATTTCTCAGCTCGCCGCCGACGCTATTTATACCGTTGACGGAACAAACTTCATTATCGGAGTAACACTGCAATAAATTTTACAGTCACGCCGTTATTGTACGGCGCGGCTGTATTTTTTTTGTTAAATTTTCGTTAAAACATGTTTCCTGTTATTGTAAATCTGAATATAATGTGTTATACTATTATAAACATATCGGATTTGAGTCCAAAAAAATCAGTACAAGGAGAGTTTTATATGGAAAAGCTTATTGAAAATTTAAAAAACAGTGTACAAACGGCAAAATCAGAGGCCGGCAAGCTTGCAAAAGTTGTTATCGACAAAACCAATAATATTGTTGACACAACAAAGCTCAGCCTTGCAAAAAATGATACCGAAGGAAAAATAAACAAGTTGTATCAGCAAATCGGCGAAATTGTTTACAATAAATATCTTGCGGACGGCGAAACCGAAACCGACATAAATGATATTTGCATAGAGCTTGACAAGTTCAAAACCGAGCTTGACGACCTGAACGAACAGATTGCCGAGCTTAAAAACACCGTCGTATGCCCGTCATGCGGCGAAAATAATAACAAAGGGAACGAGTATTGTTCAAAATGCGGTACGCATCTTTCGGGAACGGTGCAATCCGCCGCTCCCGACGTTATCGTCGATGTTGTTTCATCCGAGCCGCAGGATACTCCGGAAGAATAAATTTACACCATGCCGCAATAAAATTGCACAATTTTATTGCGGTTTCTTTATTGATTTTTCAGTAATTAGCAAAACACCACTTTACAAAACAAAAAAATAATGATATAATTAAAAAAGTGGCTTGTTGCGCCGCTTTATTGATGCGTGCATAAAAATACTTGCCTATATACCAAGTATGGCAGGACTTGCTTATATACCAGGTTCAGCCTGCATAATTTGATAATGCTGCACGGCATGTCTGCGATGCTGACCACATTCGGTCTCCGCCTTCGGTTAACAGTCGGCGGATTAGTTTCGGCATATCGTTATCTTCGCCTTTTTTGGTTATTTCCGCACAATGACTTCCATTAGGTTACGTGCGTTTCCAGCCTATTTAACCGAAACTGCCGTAAGATTTCCGTATGTTCGGAACGGAAAATGCGCACAAGCTAGCTGTGCGTTTTTTTCTTGCAAAAAAACGGGCAATATTCCGAATCCCAAGTTTTGGGTAATCGGTTAATATTGCCCGTATTTATTATTCGATATCGAACAGTTCCACGCTGTCCTGACCGTCCGCTTCCGCAAGTTTAACTCTCACGATTTCATTTCTCGACGTCGGAACATTTTTGCCCACATAGTCGGGACGTATCGGCAATTCGCGGTGTCCTCTGTCCACAAGAACCGCCAACTGAATTTTTGACGCCCGCCCGTTCGACAAAACAGCGTCAAGCGCCGCCCGAACCGTGCGCCCCGTACATATTACGTCGTCTACAAGGATTATGCTTTTTCCCGTAATCGGGAAATCGAGCCGATTGCTTTCTGCTGCGGTATCCTCCCGCCCCGGGACGGGGATATCATCGCGAAACTGTGATATATCAAGCGTTCCTACCGTTATATGCTTTCCTTCGATTTTGTAAATCGCGTCGGCAAGACGGTTGGCAAGCGGTATTCCGCGTGTTTTTATCCCTACGATACACAAATCGTCCACCGTTACGTTTTTTTCCGTAATCTCGTGAGCTATTCGCGTGATTGCACGTCTGACAGCATTTTCATCAAATAAATCTGCTTTAAATTTCATGATTACAGAATATCGTCCTTGTTTTCCTCTACTGCCGTTTCTTCAATATTTTCTTCCTCATTCGCTGCGGCAAGGACTGCTTTCGCAAATTCGTTCGCCTCGGCGTCTTGCTCCGGTGTACAGTCCGCGGTGCAGGTAATTGTTTTCTTCTTTTCCGATACAATAAGGTTTGTGATGATACCTATAATCAAAGCTGTTGCAATTCCCGTTATTGTGACTTTGCCGAGATTGAGCTCCAATCCGCCGATACCCGTTACAAGAATTGAGCTTACTACGAACAAATTCTTTGAATCTCCCAAATCCACGTCCTCTTGCAGCATTTTCAAACCGCTTACCGCAATAAATCCGTACAACGCTATGCAGATACCGCCGATTACGCATGCCGGAATTGTATTGATAAGTTCAATAACCGGCGCGAAGAATGACAGCAGCATTGCAAGAATTGCCGTGAGGACAATCGTCGATGTTGACGCATTTCCCGTGATGGCAACACAGCCTACGCTTTCGCCGTATGTTGTGTTCGGGCAGCCGCCGAAAATTGCTCCGATGAACGATCCTACGCCGTCACCCAAGAGTGTTTTTTCAAGACCCGGCTCTGTGATAAGGTCTCTTTCGATAACCGAACCGAGGTTCTTGTGGTCGGCAATATGTTCTGCAAGAACAACGAATGCAACCGGCGCAAACAGCAACGCAAGCTGCGAAATTGCCGTACCATCCAGTTTAAATCCTTCCTTTACAGCTGCGATTGCCGTAAATTTCGGTACGCTTACAAAGCTTTCAAGAGTGATATTTTTGAAATTGTCAATAAGCGGTGTGTAATCAACAAGCTGCATATACTCAATTCCCGTGAGATTTCCGATAACCGTAAACAGCGACGCCGCAACATATCCGGCAGCAATACCGATAATGAACGGTATCAATTTCGCCGTACGGCTGCCCTTTACTGATGCATAAACAGTTGCCGCAAAAGTAATAAGTCCGCACAAAATCGCAAGCAGGTTGTAGTCTCCGCCCGATGTATTGTTGAGGTTCTGAATAGCCGAACCACAAAGACTTAAACCGATTAATGATACTGTCGGCCCGATGATAACCGGCGGCAAAAGCTTATCTACCCAATTTGTTCCGACAAAGTGAATTACGATTGCAATCACAACGTACACAAGCGCCGCAAAAAGCACGCCTACAAGAATACCGAAGTATCCAAAAACGCATGCGCTCGCAAGCGGTGCGATAAACGCAAACGAACTGCCCAAAAATACCGGGCTCTTTTTCTTGGTGCACCATATGTAGAACAAAGTTCCCGCACCCGCGCCGAACAGCGCCGCAGCCTGACTCATCATTTCCGTTTTGGAAATACTGTTTACCAAGGTCGGCACCAAAAGCGTCGCCGCAATAATTGCAAGCAATTGCTGGATTGCGAACACCAGATTATGCCTGAATGCCGGTTTGTCTTCCACATCGTAAATTAGTTTCATTTTTACACTCTCCTTATTTTTTACGGAATAAAAAATGCCTTGTCCGCGCAGAAACAGACAAGGCACACCCATGCTTACTTAAAATTCCTCTTGCCGATGTCTCTGCATCGAATTAAAGATTTCTCATTCATTTTTTTCATTATATCATACTTTTTTGCATTTGTAAACATTTTTTGACAAAAAAGCACAAATTATTTTTCAAACCATTGAAAGACGGCGTAAAACCGTTATTCTTCACGGTCGATAATGCTTATCGCCAAATCGGTAAGCTGAGCGCTGTCAACTGTAGACGGCGCATTTGACATAAGTTCGGACGCATTCTGAACCTTCGGGAATGCGGTAACGTCTTTTAAGCTGTCTGCGCCGCACATAATCATCGCCAGACGGTCAAGACCTATTCCGCAGCCGCCGTGCGGTGCCGCGCCGTACTTGTACGCCTCAACCAAAAATCCGAATTTAGCCTCGATTTCCTCATCGGTAAGACCGAGCGCCTCAAACATTTTCTGCTGAAGTTCATAATCGGTAATTCTTATTGAACCGCTTGATAATTCCGTGCCGTTGAGAACCAAATCATACGCTTTTGCAATGACTTTTTCCGGGTCGGAATCAAGATACTTGATACATTCGTCCATAGGCATCGTGAACGGGTGATGCATTGCGTCCCAATTGCCCGTTTCTTCATTATATTCAAAAAACGGGAATTCCGTAACCCACAGGAAATTGAATTTATCCGGGATAACATCAAGATGTTTCGCTATTTTAAGTCTCAGCGCACCCAATGTAGGCAGAACAACTTTATTTTTATCCGCAACAATCAGCACAAGGTCACCCTTTTCAGCGCCGACGCGTTCAAGAATTGATTCCAATTCGCCCTCTTTCATGAATTTTGCAAAAGAGCAGTTCGGCGCATCGTCTACCCAGCGAATATATGCAAGACCCTTCGCGCCTATTCCGCGTGCAAATTCGGTAAGACGGTCGATTTCTTTTCTTGTATAAACTGAAACGGCATTTTTTGCAACAATTGCACGTACCGAGCCGCCGTTTTCGATTGCCGATGTGAATACGCCGAAATCGCATGATTTAACCAAGTCGGAAATATCCTGTATTTCCATGCCGAAACGCGTATCGGGCTTGTCCGAACCGTAGCGCTCCATAGCGTCGCGGTAGGTGAGGCGCGGCAGCGGCAGCGGGATATCCTTATCAAGAATTTTCTTGAACAAATCCGCAATAAAGCCTTCGACAATTTCCTGAATATCTTCCACTTCCGCAAAAGACATTTCCATATCTATCTGTGTAAATTCCGGCTGTCGGTCGGCGCGCAAGTCCTCATCGCGAAAACAGCGCGCAAGCTGAATATAGCGGTCATAACCCGCAATCATCAGCAACTGCTTATAAATCTGCGGCGATTGCGGCAGCGCATAAAACTTGCCGTGATGCACTCTTGACGGAACAAGATAATCGCGCGCACCCTCCGGCGTCGATTTCATCATCATCGGCGTTTCGATTTCGATAAAGCCGTTTTCCGCAAAGTAATCGCGCGCGCACTTTGCGATTTTGCTGCGCATCATGATATTTCTCTGCAGCGGCGCGCGTCTTAAATCAAGATATCTGTATTTTAAGCGCAATTCCTCATTTACATTCGTTTCGTCCGTAATTTCGAAAGGCGGGGTCTGCGCTTTTGCGAGAATACGCAAATCATCAACAAAAATTTCAATATTTCCGGTCTTAATCGCCGCGTTTTTACTCTCGCGCTCACGAACAACACCCTTTGCCAAGAGCACATATTCGCTGTGGCACTGCGCCGCTTTTTCAAACACTTCGCGCGCGGTGGTATCGTCAAACGCAAGCTGAACAATGCCGGTTCTGTCACGCAAATCAATAAAAATCAGCGTGCCCATATCGCGGATTTTCTGCACATATCCGCCGACAACAACCGTGTTTCCTATGCCTTCAACCTCGCCGCAGTAATGCGTACGTTTTAAACCCTTCATCGTATCCATAATTATCTGTCCTCCATAAAAAAATCCGTCAATTTATCCAAAGAAGTATCGGTCTGCTCACCGGTTTCCATGTTTTTCAGTTTAACGCTTCCTGTTTCCAGTTCGCTGTCGCCCAAAACAAGAGTATACCGCGCACCGATTTTGTTTGAATATTTCATCTGCGGTTTCAGCCCGCGCGACATATGGTCGGTTTCCGCCGCAATCCCCGCCGTACGCAGTTTAAAGCAGAGCGTCTGCGCGGCGCTTGCCGCCGTTTCGCCGAGCGGTGCGATATATAAATCCGGCTTTCCCGCATCGGGGATTTCCACGCCGAGTTCATCAAGGCGCAAAAGCAAACGCTCGATGCCCAGTCCGAATCCGATTGCCGGAGTCGGGTCGCCGCCAAATTCCTCCACAAGTCCGTCATAACGTCCGCCGCCGCAAACCGTGAACGGGCCGGAAATTATTTCAAATACGGTTTTCGTGTAATAATCGAGACCGCGCACTATGCCGTCGTCCACTTTATACGAAATTCCGACATTGTCAAGAGATTTTTTAAAGCTTTCGAAATGTTCGCGGCAATCGTCGCAAATGTAGTCCAAAAGACGCGGCGCACCCGACGCGATTTTTTGGCAGATTTCCGATTTGCAGTCCAGTATACGCAGCGGATTGCGCTCAAAACGCGACTTGCACGTTCCGCACAATTCCGAAAGATGCGGGCGCAGGAAATCGCGCAATACTTCATTATATTTTTTCCGACATTCCGGGCAGCCGATGCTGTTTATATTTACCGATAAATCGGTAAGTCCCGCATTTTTCAAAAAAGTAATCGCAAGAGTCAAAACCTCGGCATCAATCGACGGTCCCTTTGACCCGAACGCCTCCACGCCGAACTGGTGAAACTCGCGCAGGCGTCCCTTTTGCTTATTTTCATAGCGGAAACACGGCAGCTCGTACCACATTTTCAGCGGCAGAGTGTCCGCATACAGATTTCTTTCAAGATAACAGCGCGCAACTGACGACGTTCCTTCCGGGCGCAGCGTTATGCTCCTTCCGCCCTTGTCATTAAATGTGTACATCTGTTTTTCCACAACGTCGGTCGTATCGCCCACGCCGCGTTCAAAAAGCTCGGAGTGCTCGAAGGTCGGCACGCGGATTTCCCTGTAGCCGAAATTTTTGCAAACCTCGCGGAATTTTTCTTCAAGATACTGCCAGCGGTAGCTGTCCTTCGGCAGCAAGTCCTCGGTACCTTTTGGTGCTTTGGTTATTAACATAATTATATCCTTTCCGTTTAAAGATTAATTCAAGTCCATATACTATTTTATTCTTTTCGCACATTATTGTCAAGGTAATTTCATGCATATTTTGCAACTTTGCTAAAATTTGTATAAATTACTTGATAATAGCCGTTATTTGTCATATAATATAGATATGCTTTTGATAAAATAACTTATGAGGTATATATATGAATAAATCGGAAAAGAAAAATTCGTTTATGCTTAATGTTGCAATCGTGATGTTTTCACAGATTGCGGTAAAACTTTTGGGAATGATTTACCGTGTTGTAATCACCAATTTTGACGGTTTTGGCGATTTGGGCACGGGATATCTCAACGTCGGATTTCAGATATACACGCTCCTTTTGGCGATTTCGTCCATCGGCATACCGAACGCCATTTCAAAAATGACGTCCGAGCGCGTTGCCGTCGGCGACTACAGGGGCGCGCACAAGGTTTTTAAATCAGCAATGCTGCTGTTCTCCGTCATAGGCTTTGCATCATCGGCATTTTTGTACTTCGGTTCGGGCGTAATCGCCGATTATATCGTTCACCTCCCCGACACGCGCTATGTTATGATGTGCCTTGCGCCGTCGATACTTTTCGTATGTCTTTCCTCGGTAATACGCGGATATTTTGTCGGCATGGAAAATATGCATGCCACAAGCACATCGCAGGTTTTGGAGCAGTTTTTTAAATGCTTTTTAACAATTGCCGTGGTCTATGCGCTTGCAAGTTTTCCGTCAATACTTATGACTCTGTTCGGCGTGGCGGAGGACGACGAAAACACCCGCGCGGTATTTATGGCGTCCGGCGCACAGGTTGCGACAACGCTGTCCACAATCATCAGCTTTATCTATCTCGGCATTTTCTACAATCGCCGCAGACGGGAAATTTTAAAACGCGTTGCGTCAACCGAAGTTGAAACGCTGACAAAACCGCTCGGTCAGATGTTTAAAAGCATACTCCTGATTTCAATCCCGATTTCACTCGGCTCGGTAATTTCCGCGGTAAACCGGATTATCGACACCGCTACCATTACACGCGGCATAGAAATAGCGTTCAGCACGCTTATTCCCGCCCACGGGAACACCGCCGCCATTGCAAATCCGACTCTTGCACAGCTTTC
The DNA here is from genome assembly GCA_934487205.1 of uncultured Clostridia bacterium. Lineage (GTDB taxonomy): Bacteria > Bacillota > Clostridia > UBA1381 > UBA1381 > UBA1738. Next base: position 37,853 of record CAKSRS010000010.1, on the reverse strand, counting down.
CAAAGAGGCGGCGCGCCTTTCCGGACTTTTGAGCAAAAGCGATACGCTTATAAATCTGCCCCTTGCCATTAACATATCATTTTCCACCGTACTCGTTCCGTCAATCGCCGGTGCGCTTGCCAAGGGTGATAAAAAAAGCGCGTCGGAAAAGGTTGTATATTCCATGATGATATCCATTTTGATAGCTTTGCCGTGCGCCTTCGGTTATATCGCGCTTGCCAAGGGCATTTACGGACTTTTATACCCCAACGCACGTCTCGGCTATGATTTGCTGCAAATCAGCGCCGTCGCGATGATTTTCACCGCGCTTAACCAGACACTTTCCGGCTCTCTGCAAGGCGTGGGCAAGGTATTCGCGCCCGCAACCGGACTTCTGCTCGGCTGTATCGTTAAATTTATATTGAACGTTCTGCTTATCCGCCGCCCGGAAATCAATATTTACGGCGCGCCGATAAGTTCCATCGCATGCCAGGCGATATCCTTCGCATACAGTTTCTCGGTACTGTCAAAACAGGTAACAATACGGCTGTCACCGAAAAAATACATCGTAAAACCGCTCATTGCCGCGTCGGCAATGGGTATCTGCGCATTTTTACTGCACACTCTGCTCTCAGGCTTTGTCGGCAATGCAATTGCGCTGATTGCGGCAATAATCGTTGCCGCCGCGGTATATTTCCTTCTGATTTTCGGCATGAAGGTTATGTCGGCGGAAGAAATAGCACAGCTGCCCGCGGGCGACAAAATTCTGGCACTTCTGAAAAAAGCCAACATTTACAGATAAAAAAATATTTTTAAATTTTTCCAAAAAAAATTCAACACTTTTCCTTTCCCGTTTGTTCTATAAGTGAGGCCCTCAAAAAACAAGCTCACAAAAACAAACCGAAAGGAAGTAATTATTATGAAAAAAATTATATGTACAATCCTCGCATGCGGCGCATTTGCATCAGCCGCTGTTCCCGCTGCATTCGCAGACGAACTGCCTTTGACAGCCGCACCCGATAAGGCATATACGGTAACAGCTGACGGCAAAAACGTCAACCTCGGCGAAAATGCCGTATATAAAAAGGGCGATAATCTGATGATTCCGGTACGCGCCGTTGCAGAAAGTCTCGGATTCAAGGTAAACTGGAGCGCGGAGCGCGGCGAAATAACCCTTGATGACGGCACAGTCAACACAACGATTTACTTAAACGAGGACAATTATTACATGGCATCTTCACAATCCATCGGCATGAGCGCACCGACATCGCTCGGCGCTGCACCGGAGCTTGTAAATGCAACAACATTTGTCCCCGCAAAAATGTTTAACATTTTATACTGCAATGAAAATGCCGTTAAGATTGACGGAAACGTAATAGCAATCAGCGACAAAGATGATGAAAACACGCAAATCCCCAACCCTTTTACATCGCACAAAACCATCGACGATGCGAAAAAGGTGCTTACTTTTACACCGTCAATCCCGAAAAATATTCCGAAGGGATACGAAATTGATGAAATTTCCACCCTTTCAACCGATTTTGTACAGATTTTCTATAAAAAAGGCGACAGCGAAATTTTGTACAGAACAGCAAAGGGAACAGACGATATCAGCGGCGACTATAACGTTTACACCGATATTAAAACCGTGAAAATCGGCAATACCGACGTTACGATGAGCAAATCGGACAAAACCGCAAGCATTATCTGGACAAGCGGCGACTATTCCTACTCGCTTTATTCAGACGGCGGACTCACCGATGCGGAATTAACCGATATTATATCAAGCGTTCAATAAAAACATAGAAATATTACGGTATTGGAGGCGTTTGCTTGAAGGTCACACAAGATTACATAAGTTATTTGGCAGACAAGTATATCAATATGGTTCTGCGGATTTCATATACCTATCTGGGCAACAAAGCAGACGCCGAAGATATTGTACAAGATGTATTTTTACAGATAGTCGATAAAAAACCAGATTTTAACGACGAAACGCATGAAAAGGCATGGCTCGTGCGCACGACAATAAACATGTGCAAAAACAAGCTTAATCTGTTTTGGAACAAAAACAAAGTTTCCATAGACGATATTGCGGAATCCGCCGTTTACGACGAGTACAACACGGATTCCGAAGTTTTAAAAGCGGTTATGTCCCTGCCGCCCAAGTACCGCATAGTGATATACATGTATTATTACGAAGGTTACTCCGCGGCGGAAATTTCAAAAATAACCGCGCAAAAAGACTCAACCGTGCGCTCACTTTTGCGCCGCGCAAAGGACAAGCTCCGAAATATTCTGAAGGAGGGATATGATTTTGAGTAAAAAATATACCGATGCAATGGATAAAATAATCGCCTCCGATGAACTTAAAGCCAAAGTTTTGGCAGCGGCAAATGAAAAAATCGTTTCCGCCGACAAATCACATATAAAAAACGCACGCAGAACTTTTATAAAACGCGCCGTAAGTTATGCCGCATGCTTTGCGGTATGCATAACCTCCGTGATTTTGTACAAAAATTTCCGTGCGGAAAACGACAATACTTTAGAACCCGTCGCGCCCGTTCATACCAAGGCGCCCGCGCCGACAATCACACCCGATATTACAGACACTCCCGCACCCAAAAAAGTCCCGTCCGAAACGGCGGCACCACAAAAGGACGTAAAGGTGAAACCTTCGGGAACAATTCCCGAAAATACTGCAAAACCCGCTCCAACGCCGGTGGCAGACATACCCGCCGTTACACCCGCGCCGACCGTTTCGGCAGGGGCTCCCTCAAATGGCGATGAACCCGAAACCGACACTCCGCCCAAGGGCGTATGCGGCGGAAATCCTTTTGCCGATGCGGACAGCATAGCGGAACTTTATGAGTCCGCCGGATATAATTTCATGCTGCCGTCCGTTTTGCCGGACGGGTACACGCAGAGCAGCTGCGCGCTTATAGACGGCACGCTTATTCAGATTTTATACAGCTGCGGTGAAAATACAATCCTCTACCGCACTGAAAAAACCGACGGTGACATAAGCGGCGACTACAATTCCTATCCGAACACCGATTTAATGGATATCGGTAATTTATCCGTCACGGCACGCGGGTTCGGCGGCAAATATTACAGCATCACGTGGATTGATGGTGAAAACGCGTATTCGCTCGGCAGTTCGGACGGACTTTCCGTCGATGATATTAAAAAAATTATTATCGGTATGGACTTCTATAAATCGGAGAACGCGCAGACAAACTGATACTTTTCGGTTTGTCTGCTGCTTTTTTATTAATTTGAGATTGACATTTAAAAAAATATCTGTTATTATATATGTAATATTTTATAATCTGAAAGGATGATGGTTTGTGGATTCACTTCCCTCTCGATGTACGTGGATATTTATTTTAATTTTGTTTACAGGTATTTTGCGGTGTTTTGAAACCGCCGTCAACAATGTCAACGAGGCAAGACTTCAAAAGCTTGCGGAAGGCGGCGACAAGCGCGCAAAAAACGTGCTTGCTCTTTCGGAAAACCCAAATAAGTTTTATAACTCAATCCGGGTTCTTACTATTATAATAGAACTCGCGCTGAGTTTTATAGCCGCATATATTATGCCCGACGCGTTTTTTTGGAAACTTCCGCCGCTTTGGGGCAAAGTTTTAAGCGTAGCCGTTCTTGCAGTATTTATCCTTGTTTTCGGCGTATACGCACCGAAACGTATTGCGGATTTGCACGCGGACGCCATTGTTTTAAAAACATCGCAGCTTTTGCGCCTTTTGTACTTTGTCGGCTTACCCGTTTCCGTTTTACTGACGTCGATTTCAAATATTTTTCTCTTGATATTCGGCATAAAACCAAACGATACGGAAGACGAGGTTACCGAGGAAGAAATACGCATGATGGTTGATATCGGCAGCGAAAGCGGCGCAATTGACCCGGACGAAAAGAAAATGATACATAATATTTTCGAACTTGACGATACTCAGGTCGGCGATATTATGACTCACCGCACCGACACCGAGATTTTGTGGCTTGAGGATAAGGACACATGGAAAGAGACAATTTCCGAATCCAACCATTCAATTTATCCGGTGTGCGACAATTCCATAGATAACATCGTCGGCACGATAAACAGCAAGGATTTTTACCGCACACTGCTCAGCGGCGGCGATGCTGTATCTCTTTTGCGCACCCCGTACTTTGTGCCGGAAACGCTCAAGGCGGACGACTTATTCCGTCAAATGCAAAAAGCAAAAACTCACTTTGCCGTTGTTCTTGATGAATACGGCGGTTTGGGCGGCATTATAACCATGTCGGATTTACTTGAAGAAATCGTCGGCAATCTTTCCAACGAATATGACGAAAAGGAAGATGACGACATAGTTGCAATTGATTCCAACACTTACAGAATTTCCGGCTCATGCGACATTGACCTCGTATCGGAAACATTGGGGGTTGACCTCCCCGTCGAGGAATACAACACATTCGCCGGAATGATTTTGGGCGAACTCGGCGAAATTCCCGAGGACGGCGCAACACCCGAACTTGAGGCATACGGTCTGCAAATTAAGGTTACAAAAATACGCGACCATCGAATTGAAAGCGCATTGGTAACCGTACTCGAAAAAGTACAAGACAAAGAATAATATTAATATACATCATATCATATATTTATTTGGGTGATATGATGTATTTTATTTTGAGAAAAAAACACTGCATTATCGGACTCTTGGTTATCTGCTGTATCGGCATGGCGGCGGGGTGTCTCTCGGTGGTGACGTCACACGCCGATAAGCGCACGCGCCCGCAGCTCTCGATTATAGTAGACGCCGGGCACGGTCTGCCCGATGGCGGCGCGGTCGGCGCAAACGGCACGGTTGAGCAGGAAATAAATCTCGCCATAGCCGAAAAGCTTGAAGAAGTCCTTGCCGCCAAGGGCGTCAACGTCATTATGACGCGTACCGACGAAAACGGATTGTGGACATCCAAAAGCAAAACTATCCGCGATATGAAGGTTGAGGATATGAAAAAACGCCTGTCCGTCATGAAAAGTTCCGACGCCGACCTTTTTATAACCGTTCATATGAATTCTTATCAAAGCACAAAGGCGTCGGGTCTGCGCATATTTTATTCCAAAAACCACCCTGAAATAAAGCCGCTTGCCGAAAATATCCAAAGCCGCATGTGCGACGTAACCGGTGCGCAAACGCACGTTGTACAAACCGCGGACACAAAGCTGTTTTTGCTTAAAAATCCGCCGGTTCCGTCAATTTTGGTCGAATGCGGCTTTTTATCCAATCCCGCTGAAGAAAAAAAACTCCGCACTGAAGATTATCAGGCTCGCCTTGCATGGGCAATTGCAGACGCGGCAGAAAAATATTACGCATTTGATTAAATCAACCGCAAGTGGATTTAATGGTAATATTTTTAAAATTTCGGGCAATTTTAACACTTTCGGTTGACTTGATTTTTAATTTGAGTTATAATAAGTCCATTATGAAAAAAAGAAAGAGGTCTTAAAAATGAGTAGAGTTTATAATTTTTCAGCCGGTCCTTCCATGCTGCCGGTGGAAGTTTTAAAAAAGGCGCAGAGTGAAATGGTAGAATACGGTACGGCGGGTATGTCGGTAATGGAAATGAGTCACCGTTCCAAGGACTATGAAGAAATCATAAACGGCTGCGAAGCGCTTGTACGTGAACTTATGCATGTCCCCGACAATTATAAAGTATTATTTCTGCAGGGCGGCGGTTCAAGCCAATTTGCGATGATTCCGATGAATCTTGCTAAAAAGAACAAAAAATGCGATATTGTCGTAACAGGTCAGTGGGCAAAAAAAGCAGCACAAGAAGCAGAACGTTACATAACGGTAAACAAAATTGCGTCATCGGCGGACAAAACATTTTCGTACATTCCAAAGCTTGACAAATCGACCTTTTCAAAAGACGCAGATTATTTCTACATCTGCATGAATAACACAATTTACGGAACCAAATGGAACAATCTCCCCGACACGGGTGACATTCCGTTGGTTGCTGATATTTCGTCAATGGTAATGTCGGAAGAAATCGACGTTACAAAATTCGGTCTTTTATTTGCGGGCGCGCAGAAAAATCTCGGTCCGGCAGGCGTTACGCTTGTTATTGTCCGCGAAGATTTAATCGGCGACGCTATGGATATATGCCCCACAATGTTTAACTATCAAATCCACGCCGATAACGGTTCGATGTACAATACTCCGCCTACATACGGAATTTACATCGTGAAACTTGTTCTCGAATGGATTAAAGAGCAGGGCGGCGTAAAGGCTGTTCAGGCTGTAAACGAGAAGAAAGCGGCTATCCTTTACGACTTTTTGGACAGCTCGGAAATGTTCCGCGGCACGGTTGTTAAAGAAGACCGTTCGCTTATGAATGTTCCGTTCGTAACGGGTGACGATGAACTTAATGCAAAATTCATTAAAGAAGCCAAAGACGCCGGTTTTGTAAACCTGAAAGGTCACAGAACCGTAGGCGGCATGAGAGCCAGCATCTATAATGCAATGCCCGTTGAAGGTGTTGAAAAGCTGGTTGCATTTATGAAAAAATTTGAAGAAGAAAATAAATAAAGAGGTAAATAATTATGTTTGAAATTCTGACATTAAATAAAATAGCACACTGCGGCTTGGAGCAGCTGGACGCGGACAAGTACACCATTACGGACGACACTGCAAAGGACGCGGACGGAATAATTCTGCGCAGCTATGCCATGCATGACATGGAACTTCCCGCGTCGCTGAAAGCCGTTGCAAGAGCGGGCGCCGGCACAAACAATATCCCTATCGATAAATGCTCGGAAAAGGGAATTGTTGTATTTAACACGCCGGGCGCAAACGCAAACGCCGTAAAGGAGCTTGTTCTTGCCGGACTTTTCCTTGCATCGCGCGATATTACGGGCGGAATTGACTGGGCAAAAGCGCTTACCGGCGATGACATTGCAAAACAGGTGGAAAAGGGCAAATCAAACTTCGCCGGAAATGAAGTTCAGGGCAAAACTCTCGGCGTGATCGGACTGGGCGCAATCGGCGTACTGGTTGCCAATACCGCGCGCCATCTCGGCATGAATGTTATCGGTTTCGACCCGTACCTTTCGGTAGACACCGCATGGCGCTTGTCCAGCCACATCAAGCGCGCAAAAAGCGCTGATGAGGTTTACGCCAACGCTGATTATCTGACAATTCATGTTCCGCTCAATGACGAAACGAAAAACACAATCAATAAAGATACAATCGCAAAAATGAAGGACGGCGTTAAAATTCTGAACTTCTCGCGCGGCGGTCTTGTGAACACAAACGATATCAAAGCGGCACTTGCAGGCGGCAAAGTTGCAAAGTATGTTGTTGACTTCCCCGACGGTGAAGTTATAAACGAAAAGGGAATAATCGCTATCCCCCACCTCGGCGCGTCAACCGCAGAATCGGAAGATAACTGCGCGGTAATGGCGGCACAGGAATTATCGGCATATCTCGAAACGGGCAACATCACAAATTCCGTGAACTTCCCGAACTGCACATTGCCCATAACCGGCAAAGGCAGAATTGCAATTCTGCATAAAAATATTCCGTCCATGCTGACGAAGTTCACAACTCTTTTTGCAGAAACAAACCAAAACATTACTGACTTAATTAACAAGAGCAAAAAAGAGTACGCTTACACCATTATCAACACGGACGATGCCATTACAGACGAAATTGTCGAAAAAATCAAGGCTGTTGACGGTGTGTTAAGAGCAAGAGTTATAAGATAAAACATAATAAAAGTGTAAATAAATCAGCTGTACGGTTGATTGCTTACACTTTTTTTGTTATTTATATTTTTAAATATTTTTGCAGTTCGTCACTATCAAATTCTGCAAACCATTTTATCGGCGACGGAGTGCTGTTATGCACTCCGATATGCTTTTCCATCCACACCATATCATACCATTCTCCGAATTTAAATCCGCATTGACTAAATTTCCCAACCAATCTGAAACCGAGGTGTTCATGAAATTGTACGCTGTTCTTAGTCAGATGTTCGTCCTCTTTCTCCGCATATGCAATGCATGCGTTTAGATTAAGTATATTCTGCGCGCGAAGTATGCTCTCGAGTGCGGCGTACAGTTTTTTACCTATTCCCATACGCTTTTCGTCCTTCTTTACATAAATCGAGGTCTCTACCGCCCAATCGTACGCGGCGCGCCCCTTAAACGCCCCGGCATACGCGTAGCCGACAATCTGCCCGTCATGTTCGGCAACAATATACGGATATTTTTTCTGCGTATTTAATATGCGCCACTTAAATTCTTCAACCGACGGTATATCATATTCAAACGTTATTGCCGTCTTTTGCACATACGGCGCATATATTTTGAGCAATTCGCAAGCGTCATCTTCATTTGCAATTTGCAGATTAATCATAATTTCCTCCATTCTGCCGTCACAATGCGGCTGCTTTAGCCAAATTTTTGAATTTATTATACCACAATATTCCAATTTTTTCAACAAACAATCAAAAAAATACACCTATTTACAAAATACGCATTTTATGCTATAATAACGGATAAGATATAAAAAACGAAACGGAGCAAAGAAAATGTTTACAGATAAAGCAAAAATATTTATTAAAGCCGGAAACGGCGGAAACGGCGCAATTGCATTTCACCGCGAAAAATACGTTGCGGCGGGCGGCCCGGACGGCGGCGACGGCGGAAAGGGCGGAAACGTTATTTTTCACGTGGATTTGGGGCTCACCACTCTCATGGACTTCCGCTACAAGCGCAAATATGTGGCGGAGAACGGTCAGGCAGGCATGAGCAACCGCATGAACGGCAAGCGCGGAAATGACATAATTATTTCTGTTCCGCAGGGCACTGTCGTTCGCGATGTACAATCAGGCAAAATTATTGCGGATCTATTCGACCCCGAAAAGGACGTTGTTCTTGCCCGCGGCGGCAACGGCGGCTGGGGCAACGCGCATTTTGCGACAGCCACCCGCCAAACGCCCGCTTTTGCAAAAAACGGGCAGAAGGGCGACGAGCGCGAAGTATTTCTTGAACTGAAACTTCTTGCCGACGTAGGTCTTGTCGGATTTCCGAACGTCGGAAAATCTACAATTCTTTCGCGCACAACAAAGGCAAATCCGAAAATCGCAAACTACCACTTCACCACGCTTGAGCCGAACCTCGGCGTTGTATCGCTTAACGACCACATGAGTTTTATCCTTGCCGACATACCGGGAATTATAGAAGGCGCGAGCGACGGCGTCGGTTTGGGGCATGAATTTCTGCGTCATATAGAGCGCACGCGCCTTTTAATTCACGTAGTCGATGTTTCGGGAATTGAAGGCAGAAACCCAATCGAAGACTTTGACATAATCAATGACGAGCTTGTAAAATACAATATGGAACTTGAACAGCGCCCGCAGATTATCGCGGCAAACAAGACGGATATCATTCAGGACGAAACCGTTTACAACGATTTTCTGAATGAAATGAAAAAGCGCGGTTATACCGTATTCCCCATATCCGCTGCAACCGGAAAGGGCGTGGACGAGCTCATGAAACGCGCTTACACCGAACTGCAAAAACTCCCGCCCGTAAAGGAATTTCCCGTCGAGCTTGATATTGATGAGGATAAATTTATTGATAAAACAGACAAAGGTTTCGAAATCAGCCGTGACGGCGATGTTTATGTAATATCCGGAACATGGATTGAGGCTGTGGGCGGCAGCGTAAACTTCTCCGACAACGAAAGCCTGCAGTTTTTCCAGAATGCGCTTAAAAACCGCGGCGTAATCGACGCTCTCGTCGACGCGGGCATCAAGGAGGACGACACCGTCCGCATAGGTGATTTGGAATTTTCCTTTGTATGGTAATGAGGTAAAATTTATGGAAAAAGGTATTGAACGAATGAAAAAAAGACGCGCAAAAAAACAGAAAAAATATATTCTTGCCGCACTGATTATAATAGTGCTTGCGGTTGTATTATCCGCCGCCGTGCGCATATTCACGGCTAAAGGCACCGTAACAGTCACAATAAAAGAGGGCGCCGGGACGGCTCAAATCGCGGAGCAGCTTAAAGATGAAGGCGTAATACACAGCAAACTATGGTTTATGCTGCGGCTGTCGCTATCGGAATACAAAGGCAAGCTGCAATACGGTACATTCAAATTCGACCGCGGCGATTCCCTTGACAACATATTTAATACGCTCGCGACAAAGGGCGCAAAAAAGAACACCGTTACCCTGACGGTTCCCGAAGGTTTTTCCGTCGAGAAAATAAAAGCACGCGTATGCGGCGAACTCGGTCTTTGCACCGACAGCGAATTTGAAGACGCACTGAAAGCCGATTATAACTATGCATTTTTAAACGCTGTCCCGAACGATAAAAATATCCGTTACCGTCTGCAAGGTTTTTTGTATCCGTCCACTTATGAATTTTATTCCGACGCGGACGCAAAAACCGTTATAGATACCATGCTGAAGGAATTTGAAAAACAAACAAAATCTTTAAGTATTCCCGAAAGAAATATTTATGAAGTAATAACCAAAGCGTCCATGATAGAGCGCGAGGCAAAGATAGATTCCGAACGCAGCGTAATAGCGGGAGTAATCGAGAACAGGCTTAATTTAGATATGCCGCTGCAAATTGACGCAACGGTTGTTTATGCAATATCCGACGGGCTTTACAATGTTGACAAGGTTTATTATAAAAACCTTGAAACCGACTCAAAGTACAACACATACAAATATAAAGGCTTGCCGATAGGACCGATATGCTGCCCGTCAATAAAATCAATTAAAGCGGCTCAATCGCCCGCCAAGCACAAGTATCTGTATTACCACACCGACACGCAAAAAAATGATGGAAGTCATATTTTTACCGAGACGTATGATGAGCACACGGATTCGCAAAAATAAACAAATCGCAAAGAGTCTGCGGCAAAATAAAATTGCCGCAGACTCTTATTTCTCCGCAAGATGTTTTTTTTCAAGATTATCGCGTATAACCATGTCCTTGACTTTTAACAGGCGAATACTGTTCGACCGCTCGTTCTCGTCCAGTTTTGATTCTATATAGCGTATTGTTTCCCGGTAATCAGGTATCATCACATATTCCAGCGCATTTACGCGTCTGCGCGTACGTTCGATTTCGCCCGCCATAAGCTCTGCGCTTTTTTCCAGTTCGGCAAGCCGCAAAAGGTCGCCGCCGATATCCGACAGGATATTTACAGCCGTATCAAGGTCGCCCGTTGTATCGGCAAATCCGTAAGAATATGAATTTTCTGTATGCGGTGCGGCGGTGAAAACAGGGAGCGCAACGCTCATTACGCTTTTTTCGTCCACCGCGGTATAAAGCGAATCTTTAGGCAGCAACAGCGCCGTTTTCAGCCGTTTCGGGCCCAACTGCGCCGCTGCGGATTGCAGATACTTCTGTGATTTTAAAATTTGTGCGTCTACCATTTCGCGCAAACCTTTTGCCTCCCGCACTGTCTCCAAAAATCTGCGCATCAGCTCATCTCTTTCGTCCTTTAAAAGCTTATGTCCCTTCTGCGCGGCGGCAAGACTTTTTTTCAGCCGCCCAAGCTCCATACGCGTGGGATTTACATTAATTCTTGCCATCGGACGTCCCTCCCGTATAGTATTGGTCAAGATATTCGTCCTTAATTCGCTTTAATTCGGCACGCGGCAGTATCGACAAAAGTTTCCAGCCGATTTTCAAAGTTTCTTCTATACTTCGGTCGGTTTCATATCCTTGCGACACATACCGTTTTTCAAATTCTTCGGCGAATTTTGCATACAGTTTATCCACGTCGGACAGCGCAGCCTCGCCCAAAATTGTCATGAGTTCCTTCGCGTCCTTACCGCGCGCATATGCGCTGAACAGCTGGTTCATTACATTCGCGTGGTCGGCGCGCGTTTTGCCCTCGCCTATTCCCTTATCTTTAAGACGCGACAGCGACGGCAGAACATCAATCGGCGGCACAACATTTTTTCTGTACAATTCGCGTGACAGAATTATCTGCCCTTCGGTAATGTACCCCGTCAAATCCGGAATAGGGTGTGTTTTGTCGTCCTCCGGCATGGTTAAAATCGGTATCATCGTAACTGAGCCGTTGCGCCCTTTAAGCCTTCCCGCACGCTCATATATGGACGCCAAATCGGTATACATATATCCCGGGTATCCGCGACGCGACGGAACTTCTTTACGCGCCGCCGAAATTTCACGCAGGGCGTCGGCATAGTTCGTGATATCGGTCATGATTACCAGCACATGCATGCCCTTTTCAAATGCAAGATATTCCGCGGTTGTCAGCGCAATTTTCGGCGTTGCAATTCGTTCAATCGCCGGGTCATCGGCAAGATTTACAAACAAAACCGTTCGCTCCATCGCACCCGTACGCTTAAAATCCTCTATAAAATAATCCGCTTCTTCGAAAGTAATTCCGATTGCCGCGAAAACAACCGCAAATTTTTCATTATCACCCAAAACTTTGCTCTGCCGCGCAATCTGTGCCGCAAGATTTGCATGCGGCAGACCGCTCCCTGAAAATATCGGCAGTTTTTGTCCGCGGACAAGGGTATTAAGCCCGTCTATCGCACTTACACCGGTCTGAATAAATTCCTCGGGATAGCTGCGCATTACGGGGTTCATCGGAACGCCGTTTACGTCCAGCCGCTTTTCGGGTATAATCTCAAAATCGCCCTTTGGATTGCCCAAACCGTCAAATACACGCCCCAGCATGTCTTCCGATACGCCCAGTTCCATTGTATGCCCCAAGAATTTTACTTTCGAGTCGGACAGGTTTATACCCGAACTGTTTTCAAAAAGCTGAACTAATACGTCGCTGCCGTTTACCTCCAATACGCGGCACCGTTTTTTTGTGCCGTCCGAAAGAATTATCTCGCCCAGCTCGTTATATTTTACGCCCTCTGTGCCCTTAACAAGCACCAGCGGTCCCGCAACCTCACTTATTGTTCTGTATTCTTTAGGCATTTTCCGTCGCCTCCGTTTCCAGTTTTTTTATCCGCAGTTCCAAAGCCGACTCAATATCAGCAAATTCCTTTTCGCACTGTTCCTCCGGCACATATTTAAGTCTGCCCATGCGTTCGCGTTCATCAACAGCAGCAAGCTTGCCTATGCTCACGCCGTCGCGTACGGCTGTTTCGGAAAGTTCATAAAACCGCATGATAAGCCGCATCATAATAAGCTGTTTTTTCAGCGATGTGTAGGTATCCACTTCATGAAACGCGTCCTGATGCAGAAAATCCTCACGGAAAGAGCGTGCAACTTCAAGCTTTAAGCGATCGGTCGGCGCAAGTGCGTCCATGCCGACAAGACGGACAATTTCTTCAAGCTCCGCCTCCTCCTGCAAAAGATGCATAAATTGTTTTTTCAACGCAGTCCAATCACTGCCTACTTCCTCATCATACCACGGCTGCATACGGTCGGAATAAAGCGAATAGCTTTTGAGCCAGTTAATCGCCGGGAAATGGCGGCGGTACGCAAGCGATGAATCCAATCCCCAAAAAACCTTGACAATACGCAGCGTTGCCTGAGTAACAGGTTCGGAAATATCGCCGCCCTGAGGCGATACTGCGCCGACAATACTAAGCGCGCCCTCCTCATTTGAACCGAGCGTAACAACACGCCCCGCGCGTTCATAAAATCCCGCAAGCCGGCTTGCCAGGTACGCCGGATAGCCTTCCTCGCCGGGCATTTCTTCAAGACGTCCCGACATTTCGCGCAGTGCCTCCGCCCAGCGTGATGTTGAATCGGCAAGCAATACCACCGAATATCCCATATCACGAAAATATTCCGCAATCGTAATTCCCGTATAGATGGACGCTTCGCGCGCAGCCACAGGCATATCCGATGTATTCGCAATCAAAATTGTCCGTTCCATTAAGGTTTTGCCCGTTTTCGGGTCTTTAATTTCCGGGAACTCGTTCAAAACGTCGGTCATTTCATTGCCGCGCTCGCCGCAGCCGATATATACGACTATATCCGCGTCCGCCCACTTCGCCAGCTGATGCTGCACAACAGTTTTCCCGCTCCCAAAAGGCCCCGGCACCGTTCCTACGCCGCCTTTTGCAATCGGAAACAGCGTATCTATAACGCGCTGACCCGTAATCAGCGGAATATCCGGCGGCAGCTTTTTCGCATACGGTCTGCCTTTGCGCACCGGCCATTTCTGCATAAGCGAAAGCTGTTTTTTCATTCCGCCGTCCGTTTCGATTTCACAAACCGTGTCGGTAACGGTATGAAGTCCGCCGCTGATAGATACGATTTTGCCCGAAATATTCGGCGGAACCATAATTTTATGCACAACCGCGTCGGTTTCGGCAACCGTGCCGATAACCTCGCCGCCGCATACGCTGTCCCCGGCTTTTTTGCATGGGACAAAGTCCCACTCTTTTTCGCGGTTCAGCGCCGGAACACTTACGCCGCGGTGCAGATTTGTGCCGACCTTCTCGGCAATGCTGTCAAGCGGTCTTTGAATACCGTCATATATACTTCCGATAAGTCCCGGGCCGAGCTCCGCGCTCAGCGGCGCTCCCGTTGATACTACCTTTTCGCCCGTACCGAGTCCCGAGGTTTCTTCGTAAACCTGTACCGACGCATCGCCCCCGTGAATTTCAATTATTTCGCCGATAAGTCCCTCATCGGCAACATGCACAACGTCAAACATGCTCGCGTCCGGCATATTCTCCGCTATTATTAACGGGCCTGATATTTTTTTGATTACGCCCTCTGACATAAAATCACCCTTTCTGTTCTCCGAAAATTATATCCGAGCCTACCGCCTGTTTTACAAGCGCACTAAGATTTTTGCGTGCCGCACCCGCATTTTCCGCCGCGAGCGGAAGGGGAACGAGCGCGGGAATAAGGCTGTCGCGGCAAATTTCCGCCAGTTCGCCGCTGTAATATTTTTCACTTATAAATATAACCGCATGTCCGCCGTCCTTTAGCCTTCGGACGAGCCTTGCCGCGTCCTTCTGCGACGTCGGGCAGAAAACCTCCGCGCCGATTGCGCCGAAATATGCGGTATTTTCAAAATCGCCGATTGCCGCTATTTTATACATATCCTTTTACCAGCCTTTCCGAAATATCCGCCGCATCCTCGCCGAATGTTATCCCCGATGCAATTTCACGTATATTCCTTATTTCGGTCCGCTTCCCGATTAAGTATCCGAGCACTGCGGCAAAATCAAAAAACTCCGTTTTTGCATCGGCAATATAATCCGCAATCATATCTTCACAGCAATGCTCAAACTTTGCCGGGCTTTCCGCAAACAATTCATAAAATTCTCCAAACCCCTGCGCAGCAAGCGCCTCCTGTTTGGATGCCGCATTTTCCAAAAGCGTTACATCAATACTGTCGCACGGAATAAGCGCTATGCTTAATTGCCGCTTATCTTCGATACGCAGAAAAATCCGCAAGTTTTTTATCAGCACCGTAAGCTCCGCATAGCCGCGCAAAAAATCGTTGCAGCGGCTTTCCGATAAAAACACTTCTGAACAGCGACGGTCAAGATAAGTTTCAAGTCGTCCCGCGTCCCCGGTTTCGGCATAAATCTTTAAAGCTTGCGCGCACACTTCGGCAAAATCGGTATTCAGCGCGCTGAAATCGCCCGTTTTTACCAAATCATACAGCAGTTTGACATCAATGCGCGTCGGTCGTATTACAACTTCTCCCGCGTCCCGCCCCGCAAGTGCAGATTTTATCACGGCTTTTATATTGTAAAAATCATTCTCTGCCATGAGCGCTGCCATCGGTTCATCATCGCCGCAAAGTTCCGTGCAGATTTGCCATGTCTTTTCAATCTCATTTTCAAGCGCGTCCGAGAGCGTATCGCCTTCATATCCTCTTTTTTCAAGCGACTGCAGCAGCTCCGCACTGTCATTACACTGCATAAGCTCGCGCATATCCGCATCGGTCAGCATGCAGGTCTCAAGCGTCCTGACGTATGCCGCCGCATAGGTATAATTCGTCATAATAATCTCCAATCCGCCGCCATACAGACGGCACGAGTCATAACATGAAAAATGATGCAAGCGGATTGCCCTTTTGTGAGGTCTCGGCGTACGTTGGTACTCCGAACCTCGAAAAATGGTGCGGGCACCGCTGTTTTTCATGGTGCCGCATCTCCCGCGACGCGCATATCACAACGAGGAAAAGATGCAAGCAGATTGCCTTTTTGAGAGGTGACGGCGTACATTGGTACTCCAAGCCTCGAAAAATGGTGTGAGCGCCGCTATTTTTCATGGTGCCGCATCTCCCACAGTACGCATGTCACAACGAGGAAAAGATGCAAGCAGATTACCTTTTTGAGAGGTGATGGCGTACATTGGTACTCCAAGCCTCGGAAAATGGTGAAATGCGCTGCTATTTTTCACGGGGCAACATCTCTCACAGTACGTAAATCTCAACGTGGAAAAGATGCGAGCAGATTGCCTTTTTGAGAGGTGACGGCGTACATTGGTACTCCAAGCCTCGAAAAATGGTGCGGGCGCCGCTATTTTTCACGGGGCAACATCTCTCACAGTACGTAAATCTCAACGTGGAAAAGATGCGAGCAGATTGCCTTTTTGAGAGGTGACGGCGTACGTTGGTACTCCGAACCTCGAAAAATGGTGAGATGCGACGCATATTTTTCACGTTGTTTCTGAGGAGAGAATTTCTCCTGCTATATCATATAGCTCGCTACGCCGTTCCTCAAAAATTCCCTCAATTGAGCAATCATAGCTTATCTTTCCGCAGTCCATAATAAATCCGCCGGAAATATCCGCGGGCTTGTCTGAAACAACCGAACCTGCAAAAATGCTTTTATCCGCGCACTTTCCGTCACGGTCGTTTAAATAAACCGTTCCGTCCGTTTGCCCGATTTTATCGTACATACGCTTTAAAAATGCGAAATATTCGTCCGTATTCATGCCGATAATTTTATCCCGGGCGTCCTTCAAGGCGGTTTTAACCGCCGCCGTGCGCGCATTAAGCCGCGCTGTTTTCATAAGCTGCGTCCGCTCCGCGTCCTGCGCGGAATACATTTGTTCGGTTTCCTTTTCAATATTTTTTTCAAATTCCGCACGTGTTTTTGCATTTTCACGCTCAAATTCTTCCCTAATATGCGTGATTTTTTCATCGGCGGCAACTCTCACCGCCGCCGCTTTTTTTTCACCGTCCGCCAAAATCGCGTCGATGATTGGCTGTAAATTTCCCATATGCTGCCTCCGCTCAGATATTGATTACGATAAGGAATGATATGATAAATCCCAAAAGTGCGTAAAGCTCTATGAGCGACGCCGAAACAATAGCCTTTGAGCTTTCCTCCGGACGTTTTGCCGTGAGCGAACACCCCGCGGCGCAGACCCTGCCCTGCGCCTTGCCCGAAAAATAACCGCCCAAGCCTATCGGCAGTGCTGCCGCACAATACGCAAGACCCATGCCTACATCGGTAACCGTTTCGCCGCCGAGAATGCCGGTATTAAGCATAATCATTATCGCAATAATAAGTCCGTAAAGTCCCTGTGTACCCGGAAGCAGCTGCAAAACCAGCATTTTACCGAACTTTGACGGATCGTTTGAAACAACCGCACTCGCCGCCTCCGACGCGATTCCTACGCCCTTTGACGAGCCCATGCCCGCAAGTCCTACCGCCAATGCCGCACCCAAAACCGAAAAAAACAATCCTAAATTCATATTTTTACACTCCTTTAATTATCCGAAAAATCATAATATTTTGTATTTGCCTTAAACGGGCGGAACCGTCTGCCGCCGCCCTCGTAAAATTTTTGATAAAACTCCACATACTGAAGTCTGTTTGTATGAACATATGCGCCGAGCATGTTAATCGCAAAATTTATCGAATGTCCGACAAGCGAAACGACAACAAACACAATTACACCGACAGGGGAATTTCCGCCCAGCGACGCAAGAACGTTCACCACCGACGCAATTACGCCCGTCGCAAGTCCCAAAGCCATAAGCCGCGAATATGACAGTATATCGCCGAGATATCCCGTTATATCATACAGGCTCATAATTCCCGCAAACAGTTTCATAACAGGATTTTTCTTATCTCGCCCGCCTGTCAAAACAAGCCCCGCCGTGCCGGCAATTGCCATGCCCGCACCGACATTTTTTACAATGTCAATTTTTGTGCCCATGCCTGCCGCGAGCGCACATAAGCCGACAAGTATAACCATCCAAAAACCTATATCGCAGACCGCATCGGTTTTATTACCTCCGCGCCACAAAATATAGAATTTAATTCCCAGCGCCGTCAAAATATGAATCATGCCGAACGCAACCGAAATTATCAAAAGCTCCAGCGCCTGATTTACGGGGTCAATCAAAATCGGCCTAAACTGTGCACCGCCGCTGCCGAACGTCGCCGACACCGTACCTATCAAATCGCCGAAGAAACTTCCGTACATTATGCCCCAGAACGTTGTGGACACGCCGCAGAAGAAAAACATTTTAAACATTTGCCGTTTATCCTTCTCAAGCACTTGTGAAAATCCCAGTATTCCGCACACTATCATCATCAAAATGCCGTATCCCGCGTCGGAAAACATCATGCCGAAGAACCAATAATAAAACACCGCCATAATCGGATTCGGGTCGATATCGCCCGCAGACGGCATTGAATAGCTTGCCGTAATTTCCTCAACCGGTGCAGAAAATGCATTATTGGAAAACGCCACCGGCGCCTCCTCGCCGTCATCAAGTTCCTCATACTCCGCCGCCGCCAAAAAATTCTTTTCAATCGCCGAAATCATCCGCGGCGCCGCATCTTCCGGCACATATCCCGAAACCGCAAACACCGTTTCGGTATTCCGGCTGTCCGCAAGTGCTCGGTATTTATCGGCTTTAACGGTCAGCTTGTCATGATATAATTCCATCAATTTGATATTTTTTGCAAGCTCACCGATTGTCTTTTGCAGAGCCGTGTTTTCTGTCAGCAGCGCGTCTCTTTTTCCTTCAAGACGCTTTTGCTCCTCGCGCGGCGTCAACATTCCCGCATACAAATTCGTCTCGGAAAATCCGATTTCCGATAAAATCTCCTCCGCGCACGCTTTGTCACTTTTCAGATACAGAACCCAAATCAAGGCGTTATTTCCGCTTCTGCCAAATTCCTCGTAATACATTTTAATTCCGCGTTCATCAATCAAGTCCGCAAGTATGTTCGCGGCGGCATTGCAGCTGCCCGTCACATATTCGGTATATTCCGTGGCATTTCTGCCTGTCGGCAAATCCATATCCGCATATTCCGCAAGCTGCCATATTTTTTCTTCAATTTTTTGGATTTCCGCCAAGTTATGTTTAATCTTTTCATCGCACGTTACGATTGCATGTGCCGTATGTTTTGCCTTACGGACTTTATTTCGGTCGGTTTTGCTTATGTCGGACGATGTGCGGCGACGTTTTGCAATAAATTCCTTCTTATGCTTATTATATCGATTTACAATATCTATTGCCGCCGACAATTCGGATACGCTGCTTTCAAGCCGTGCCAGCGCCTGCGTCCCGCCGCTTTCTTCCGCGCTGCGTATCGGCTCAAAAGATTCGCTCCTTTGCAGATAATCCATCACCGCGCCTATTTCCGACCCCGGCGAATAAATCGTAATCTTTTGCGTTTTTATGATTGCCAAGCTATCACCTCATTTCAAAACCGCGTCGGCAACACATTCCGCCGCTTTGCTTATTGCCGGACGATATTTTTCCAAAACGGAATTATATAATTCCTCCGATTCTTCCACGGCGCTGCGGTTTATTTTCTCAAGCTTTTCACGTGCCGCCCCTATGCGCCGTTTGCGCTCATCACGCAGACTTTCATCAAGCCGCGCACGCTCGTTCCGCACCGCACGTTCCGCAGTTTCAACATCGGCGCGTGCCTTATCCTCGGCATCGGTAACCAATTTCCGTGCCTCTGCCTCCGCCGCCTTTATTTTATCAAGACTTTCTTTCGGCATATTTGTCTCACCTCTTTTTTATACAGTTTTTTCCATACACTGAAAAATTATGTATGTTTTTATTCAGTATATAAAAAAATTCGGTTCTTGCCAACAGTCAGTTTTTGCCGGCTGTTCAAATCTGCGACATTTTCCCTTTTTTGACTTATTTTTGTACATTTCAGAAAAATTGCACAAAAAATTCCCAAAATTATTTACTTTTGTGCTGACATATGATATAATTTGTTAGTCATTATTTAAGGCATAAAGCATTAATAAGTTTATTTCCTGATTTTTTAGGCAATAATAGTATAAAATCAGAAAGGATAATTATTATGTTTACTGCCTTTAACGCAACATTGTCACCAATGCTGGTGATGTTCACATACATTGTCATAGGATTTATACTCAAAAAGTGCAGCATAGTACCCGATAATACCGCCGTTGTTCTGTCCCGGCTGGAAAATTATGTGATAGTTCCGGCGCTTATTATCAACACCTTCATGGAGTATTGCACGGTAAAATCTCTCTCGGAGGAGTATCGGCTGATTCTGTACTGCACGCTTGTACTGTATGTTGCTTTGATTATTGCAATTCCGCTTTCCAAAGTTTTTACAAAGGACGAATATTTACGGAATATCTACAAATATGCGCTTACCTTTGCGAATTTTTCCTTTATGGGAAATGCGATAGTCCCCGTCATTCTCGGCAATGACGCACTTTACAGGTACATGCTCTATATCCTGCCGCTCAATACCGCAGTTTACACATGGGGCATGATTATACTTATTCCGAAAAACAAAAATAACGCGGGGACGCTTTCGCGCCTTGTAAACCCGATTTTTATCTCGATTATAATCGGTGTAATCCTGGGGCTTACAAATGCGGAAAACTACCTCCCCGGTTTCGTAAAATCGGCAGTTGCAAAACTTGCCGCATGCATGGGGCCGCTCGCCATGCTGCTCACGGGATTTGTTGTAGGCGGCTACGATTTTCGGAGTTTATTACACAACAAAAGGGTATATTTTGCGTCCGCACTTAGGTTGGTAATACTTCCGCTCCTGTTTATCGGTCTTTTATATATTATCGGCGCGGATAAAGATGTACTTGTACTGACGCTTTTTGCTTTCGGAACTCCGCTCGGACTAAACACGGTGGTTTTCCCCGCGGCATACGGCGGCAATACCGAAACAGGCGCGTCTATGGCAATGATTTCGCATACATTTTGCGTGATTACAATCCCGCTTTTGTATGTATTCGTTACCTATGTTGTGTGACAAAAAAACAGAAAATCGTATAAAGAGGGGTATTTTTTTATGGAAAATCAACGAAGCAGTTTTACTGGAAAAATCGGCTTTGTGCTTGCTGCGGCAGGCTCAGCCGTAGGTCTTGGAAATATATGGAGATTTCCGTATCTTGCGGCAAAATACGGCGGTGGAATATTCTTGCTCGTATATTTAATTTTGGCGGTAACGTTCGGTTTTGCGCTTATGTCTGCCGAAATTGCACTCGGAAGAAAAACAGGTCTTTCCGCAATCGGAGCTTTTAAGAAATTAAGCAAAAAATATGCGTTTATCGGCTTTTTGGAATCAATCGTACCTATTATCATTCTGCCGTATTACTGCGTAATCGGCGGCTGGGTAACAAAGTACATGTTTAGCTTTATGAGCGGCGGTGCCATGCAGACTGTGGCTGACGATTATTTCGGAAAATTCATCGGTCAGCCGTTTGAGCCGATGCTTTGGTTCGCAGTATTCTTGGGTATTACAACGCTTGTTATCTGTCTCGGCGTTGAAAAGGGCATAGAGAACGTAAGTAAAGTTATGATGCCGATTTTGGTTATTCTTTCGGTTGTTATCGCAATTTATGCAATGTGTCTGCCGGGTGCGGGCGCGGGCGTTAAATATTATCTTCTGCCCGACTTCAGCAAATTCTCAATAACAACCGTACTCGCAGCTATGGGACAAATGTTCTATTCCATGTCGCTGGCAATGGGAATTATGGTCACATACGGCTCGTACATGAAAAAGGAAGTAAACCTTGAATCATCGGTACGCCAAATCGAAATTTTCGACACGGGAATTGCATTCATTGCAGGTCTTATCATAATCCCGGCAGTATTCGTATTCTCCGGCGGAGATGAGGCGGCTTTGGGAAAAGGCCCCGGACTTATGTTCGTTACTCTGCCTAAGGTTTTTGAAAGCATGACAGGCGGCACAGTCATCGGCGCATTGTTCTTTGTACTCGTACTTTTTGCAGCGCTTACATCGTCCATTTCGCTTATGGAGGCGGTTGTTTCCATAGTAAAAGACCACTTTAAGACAAGCCGCGGAGCAGCATGTTTATGGGCAGTTGTTCTTTCCATTATTTTGGGCGTTCCGTCATCACTCGGAAACGGCGCATGGAGCAATATTAAAATTATCGGCATGGATTTCCTTTCCTTCTTTGATTTTATCAGCAACAGTGTGCTTATGCCTATCGTAGCGTTCCTCATCTGCATATTTGTCGGCTATGTTATTAAGCCGCAGGCGATTATCGAAGAAGCACAGGCGGAAGGACAAAAGTTCTCGGCAAAGGGACTGTTTACCGTAGTTATACGTTATATCGCGCCGATTTGCATCGTACTGATACTCATTTCATCAGTTCTCGACGCAATGGGCATTATGAAAATTTAATTACAAAATGGGCTGTAAAAAAGTCCCGCAAAAAGTCGAGGTTAAAAAACCTCGATTTTTTGTATAGAAAAAAGGCTGAAACCGTAGCGGAAACAGCCTTTTTGCGGCATAATATATTTAATGAAAACAATAAACCACAATAATCATTATACACCAATTCAATAAAGAATTCCGGTAGATTTAGAAAAAATCATAGAAATTTCTGATCCAGTCTACACTTTCAATGAAACATCGGAGCAAATTGACCTAAGAA
Source organism: uncultured Clostridia bacterium (assembly GCA_934487205.1). Taxonomy (GTDB): domain Bacteria; phylum Bacillota; class Clostridia; order UBA1381; family UBA1381; genus UBA1738. The sequence continues at coordinate 14,985 of CAKSRS010000010.1, read as the reverse complement.
AGTATTTTGTTATGAAAGGGAGCAAAATAGACCGTCCGAGATTTGTCCGCTTAAGTTATTGAAATTATCCTGTTTGCATTTATGGATGCCGGGTATGTCTATCTTAGAAATATAGAAAAACTGTGCAAAACTGACATTCGTTTTATCCGGCCGGGATTTGAATAAAAATGTAATGTACGGCACCGTAAACGAAATCAGTCCCGCCGAGGCAACATTTACCGATGTACTCACCTATGATGTAAACGGCGACGGAAAGGCTGACCTTTTGGATATTACCGAGGCGCAGCTTTATTATCGCGCAGATAACGACAGCGCCGATTGGAACGCAGCATCAAAATGCGTAATCACCAGCTTTGACAGTGTTCTTATACCATATTCCGCATTAAATGTCTCGGGGTTCATCATATTCTCCCTAACCATTCTTTTCGCCTGACGCTCATCAGCAATTCCTGCCCACATTGCCATAAAACCGCTCCATACGTCAATACGTTGTATAAGGCTGTTCCAATGCCGCGGCATTCCGCTGTGTAATCCGTCTTCTCTGTCTATCGGCAGTAAATTCAAATCTGCACTGAAATAAAATCCGCATTTTTCGTCCCATAAATGCTCATTTACTGCATTTTTGAGTTTTACCGTTTCCGATTTATACAGTTTATCGTCCTTGCCGATTAATCGGCATACATATGACGCAGCGATAAGTTCTTTATACATCATACAGTTCAGAAATATTGACGCCGAGCTTTTTTCCGGGCGGTAAAAAGTGCACGGATCATTATCAACACCGATTGCAAAATCATTTTTCCAAAAGAACAGACCGGTTTCTTTATGTTTAAAATTATTCAGATAACAATTTATATACAGCTCAATTTTATCCCATACGGGCAGCAGCCATTCATACTTTTCTTCATTTTGCCGTAATATGAAGGCTATATGCTGCACAAGACACGGTTTATGTATATTTGAATCTTTGGTATCAAGCATCGGCGGAACCCCGTCGGGGCTGATTGCAATCGGGATTCTGCCGCCCCTCTCAATATGATTCAAAAAATTCAGAATACAGCCTTTTTCATATTTATAAAACATGCTGCCGTCGTTATCATTATCTGCCATTATCTGCCGTATGGCAACATTGCTCAGCCAGCTGTCCCAGTCCCACAGGCAATTATTGTATCGCGCACTACCCGGTACAACAAAAGGATATTTAAGTTCCCCCTGTGCATTTCTTATCATTTTTACGTATGTATTTTTCGAATACTCACGAATTATGTCCGCATATTTCATTGAAACCCCTCTTATTTTGCCCAGTCGGGGACCATCTCAAAACCGCTGACTCCCGTGAACTCAATTTCTCCGTATAGGCCTTTGATTGCCGCTGTCAGAACCTCGTCCTTTGGACTGTACAGATTGAGATATGTTTCTGCCTGATAAAAATAATCAAAGTACAGAAATGGCGAACCCAATGACATTACAATCGACTTTCTCCTTCCGTAACGCAGCGAAAATGCAATCGTTCTGAATGAATCGCCCGTAAATATTCTGCCCATGCCATGCGGCATATAAGCTGCATATATTATCAGGTCATATTCTTCGTTCAAAGGTATCAGATCTTTGGGGTCAAAGCTTTTATTATCGTCTATATAATGGCGCACCTCAACCTTTTCCACACCGCGTTTTGTAAATTCGCGGGTAAATACATTTCTTACATTCTCGACAACACTCTCATCATATCCGGGACATATTGCAACTACCTTTTTAATCTTGTTACGGTCAAGCGGAAGTTTTTTATCATCATCGCATATAAGGGTTACACTTCTTTCCGCCACCTTGATATTAAGTTCCCTTCCTTTTTGGAGAAGTTCTTCGGGAATATCTCCCGGCTCTTGTTCCTCATCATTAAACAGTCCGATTTTTTCCTTCATATCAAGAACCCTGCGACAAGCGTCATTAATTCTTTCTTCCGCAATCTCTCCCGACAAAACAGCCTTCTCCATAATATCAAGATAATGTTCAATGTCGCCGACCGACAAAATAATATCATTGCCCGCTTTTATAAGCGCTTTATGCAGTTCATCGACATTTTCATACATCAAAGAAAGTCCGCGCATGGAAATGCCGTCTGTCACTACAACACCTTTAAAGCCCATTTTTCCTTTCAGAAGTTCCGTAATAACTTTGTCGGATAATGTTGACGGAACATATACTTTTCCTATCTTTCTGTTATCCACCGCCGGGAATGCCGAGTGACCTATCATAATTGAATATACGCCCGCATCAATTGCCGCCTGATATATCGCTCCCTGCGTCTTTACCCATTCATCAAAACTCATGGAATTAACATTGACCGAACTGTGTGGGTCGCGGTATTCTTCAATACCCGGCCCCGGGAAATGCTTTATATTCGCTGCTACTCCCGCATCCTGCATTCCTTTTATCTGCGCCACCGCCATTTTGGTATTAATTTCTACAGAATCGCCGTAACATCTGTTATACATAACCGAAAACGCTCTGCCGCAAAGATCTGCCGGCGGTCCCCAAAGCCAGTTAAGACCTGCATATTTTGCCTCGGATGCAAGTTGATAACCCGTTTGGTACGCAAGTTCTTCATCATTGGCAGCGCCGAGTCCTCCCGCTGTTGTAAACAGCGACATTCTCGGAAATGCATATCCCATTCCGCCCTCGCAGTCACTTGCTACAAGAATCGGTATCTCAGATACTTCATTTAATTCCTTTATCCACTTCCGGTATTTTTCGGCATAATCCTTTTCATAAAATCCTTTTGCAACACCGTCTACCATATGTATCTCGGAATAATTGCTCGCACCCGTTGCATGAAAAGTGCCGATCGGATTTTCCTTAATATATTCCGGCACAGCACTGCTGTTTGTAAATTTTTCAAATACTGTATCCTGTCCAAGCATTGCCGTCTGACTGATTTTTTCCCGCAGACTCAGTTCTTCAAGTTTCGGTTTTCTATCCATTACAGTTTGTTCTCCTTCTTATTATATTTATTCTTTAACAATAATTATATCGCTCGTTATTGCAGCTCTTGTGCATACAATCAATTCATCGTAAGCCGATCCGTATGTTTCATAATCATAAATATCCAAAGCATTGCCAACGGAGACGGTATCCTCCGATTTATCGTATACATAAACCCGACAGCCCGACAGATTGAACAATTCATTTTTAGAAACATTATCCTTAAATTTAAATCTCATATATGTTCCTTCTTTTTCCACGCAAGAACCGAGTACGACTCTGAAACTGTAGTTACATGGTACGGCAGAATAACCCGTTTTGTACTCATGCTCTGCATTATTCAGCTCGCCCGTACCGTCTGCACTGTAAAGATTTTGTATGCTGTCAACTATGCCGTTGCGTTTAGTGGATAATCTAATCACGCTTCCCCGCGCAATCCGACCGTTTGCAGTAAGGATAGAACCGTCCTCGACATCATATTCCGCCTTTTCACCGTTCATATATCCCGTTATCCCGTAAATCTGCGCGTTGTCCTCGTTTACTTTCCGAATAATTTTATCCACCACGAATATCCCCGCCGACGAGTCCAATTCTCTTTTATAATAGTATATAAGCGCGTCTGCAACCATTGTTTTCTTGCCGCTTGCATATATTTTTACCTTTTCAAGCGAATCCACCGGAATTGCCGTCCTTGTAGTCACATAATAATCCGAGCTCTCCGCATCAGTATCATCTTCGGGAACAAAGAATACCGGTGTATCATCAGCAATTCCGACCTCTCCTTCTACCACAGCTCCCGTCTCATAGATTTTCTTAAACAACGACGCACCGCTTTTATATATCAGATAATCGCACGCAATAACTCTGAGCGAATCACTGTCTTCATAATATGTATAATTATCAAATACACCTTTATTTTCAGCAGTGTCTATAATCCACAGACATTCATTCCTCAATTTGTATCTGATTAATTCCCCCACATTTACAAATGCACTCACTGCATTAATTGACACAGCGCGCGTATTGTCAATTACGACCTTACTGTCACAGGAATATTTATGCTCCTTCCCGTCATCGCCCAATAATTTGACAATTACATTATCTTCGTCCTCATCGGGCGAAACTTTCAGTACATAACCGTAATGATATTCTCCGTCACCCGCTGCCAATACAGCCGCTGCATTCCCGTAAACATCGAAGTATACTGTCACTTTCTTCCCCGGCACAGCCGCCAAATCGGGATTGTAAAGCTTATCGGCAACCTTGTATACATTACCGTCTATATCGATTTCTTCTTCATCGGCAGCCATTATCGTGCCGTCTGTTGTTCTATCGCTTACATAAAGCTTGAATAATTTCTCATCTTCACTGACAACAGCCGTAATAATGCTGTTTTCTTTTATGTCCGAAGGGCTGATATTTATTCCGTCTCTTTCAATGCTCAAGTAATCTGCATCTTTTATATTTATTTTATGTTTTTTTCCGCTTTCGTCCAAATTTTGTCCATAGATAATCTCATTATTCAGACTTTCAAAAAGAACATTATATGCATTTTCTATAATAACAACATCATATTTACCGTCACCGGTGTTGTCAATAAGCCTTACGGTTCCGTATTTCGGCACAAACGGATTTCTTTGCGAAGTGATTTTTCCGTTATACAGGAGCTTCATATTATTATCGATATGCGCACTGCGAACCCTATTGTCATCGCTGTATCTGTATGTATTGTTATTATAGCTCTGTATTTGCTCAGCCTTTAAATAAAGTTCATCATTCTTTATCGGCACCGCTGCCTTCAGCACAAGCTGTCCCGTGGACTCATCATAATAATATTTAACCTTCATACCAAGACAGGAAAGGCGGCTTATACCTTCTTCATAAAATGCGGTTCCGTCAATAACCGCATACCCGTCTCTGCATTCTGTATGCGTTAGACTGTGCATATCCGCACCCGTCATTATCCCCGTGCCGTATTTCAAACCGAAATACTCGGTAATAAATTCGTCCTTTTGCTCGATTTTAATATTGCTCCCGCCAATAGCCGCTGCAACCGCATTGGTAAAAAGCGTTTTGTAACAAATTGACGCAAACTCCGCGTATGTAATATCATGGTCAATACCGTTTTCACCCGAACCTATCAGTTTTAAATCACGGGCTTTTGATATTGCGTCCCATTCCTCACCCGCACGTTTTGCAACATTTGCGTATCCGAGCAAATTGATCATAATACCGCACACGTCGGAAAGCCGGGCATTGCGATCCGGCTCATAGTTTCCCGTGCCGTCGCCCGCATAAATATCATTGTTATACAGATATTCTATATATCCCGCCGCCCAGTGCCAGCGGTCAACGTCACTGTAAATTCTTCGGGTAGCTTCCGGTGCTGTCATATCATTTCCGATGCGGAGATACTTGTATATCATCTCCGACATATCATCAACCTCAAAAGTTGCATCCGGCTTTACATTGGCATTAATAACGCCAAATGTCTGCATCGTAAGCATTGCCTCCGAATACTTTGCATCACGCGCGGCTGCCGTAACTTCCTCAGTCGGTTCGGAATCGTTACCAACGGCTTGCAAAACATTATATAAAATACCGCATGCCTCGGCTCTGTTTACCGCCTTATCGGGCAGAAACATATTGTCCTCCTCACCTGTCATAATGCCTGCTCTCTTTAGTTCATAAGCCGCATCTGCTGCCCAATCGGGAATATCCGCATCGTCGGTATAGATATCTCCCATATCTTTTGTTTCCGGTTTTTGACGGCTGCGCCCGATAAGTTTTTGCATTATGACTGCATATTCTGCTCTCGTTATAGGATTTTTTGCGCCAAAAATTTTATCGGATATTCCTGTCATAAGTCCGGCATCATAAACTGCCGACACATACGGATAACTCCATCTGTCATTCGCCACATCTTCAAAATCGGACGTCTTTCCGTCCGTGCCAAGATTTTGGGCACGCGCAATTATTGTACTCACTTCTTCGCGCGTGAGCTTATTTGCCGGCGCAAAAACATTTTCACCGACTCCGCTTACTATCCCTTTTTCCGCCAGATACTCAATTGCTTCCTCCGCCCATGCATATTCACCTTCAATATCGGAAAAAGCAAACTTTGCAGCTGCATCTTGCACATGTATACCCGATGTAAAAAACGAGATAAGCAATATGTAAATTATAAACCTTTTCCTTGCCATAAGTTTCCCTCCGCCCTATTCGTACATTATCGCCGACAAAACGTTATACAACACGTCGCAGGCCTCCGCTCTCGTTACAGCCTCATTCGGTCTGAATTCATTCCCTGCCGCTGCCAGCATAAGTCCTGTCTTTTTAAGGTATTCTGCGGAATCCGCTGCCCATGAAGGAATTTCCGCTTGGTCATCATATAAGTCAATCTTGGTTGCTTCGGTAAGTGTCACCTCGTAAAGGTCTATGAGCCTTTTCATAATCACGGCATATTCCGCTCTCGTTATGGAATTGACTGCTCCGAAATTATCTTCTGAAAATCCTACCATAAGCCCTTCTTCATATACCGCTGATACATAAGGATAACTCCACCTGTCATTCGGCACATCGGCAAATGATGATGACTTTCCTTCAATGTCAAGTTTACGTGTGCGTGCAATTATTGTACTCACCTGTTCGCGGGTAAGGCTGTCCGAAGGGGCAAAAGTGTTATCCCCCATACCGCTGATTATACCTTTTGACACAAGATAATCAACAGCTTCTGCCGCCCATATATATTCGCCCTGAAGGTCTGTAAACATAGTTTCATGCGGTGTTTCGTCCGTTTTTTCCGCAGGTTCCGGTTTCGCTACGCTCTGTATCACCTTTCCCGAGCCTCCCCCGCCCGAGCCCGACGATGGCGTCGGCGGCGTCACATTATATTTATTTACCGCTGAATTAAATGCCTGCTCAATTTGCTCATATGAAAGAAATTCCCTGCCCTTAAGTTCCATATCAACTTTTGACGAATCCTTCAGTTTATTATATCCGTCAAAAGTGATGTGCAGCAAGCCCGCGTCCGCATATTTTTTGAGTGCGGGATAGATATCCGACCACTGTACGGCATTTTTAATACTTTCAGACAACATCAGGAATGTAAGAGTCGGTGTAAGCTCTGCCGCGCTGTTATATTGTTTTTCAACCGCGGCGCCGAGTACATACCCCTGAAGATCGCTTTCCGCCTCCTCAAACATATTCTTTTTATTACCCATAGGAACACTGTCCGTATTCAACACGCTGTATTCTGCATTGTAAAGAAATCTTTTGTAAACATCAGCCCGCCTGTCCTCTTTAATTGCGTTAACAATTACGGCGCCGTAAAAAGCGTCTTTTATCGACTTTGCAGTCTCTATCGTAATACCCGTATCATGAGCCATAAAGTCATATACTGCCGTTCCGTCCCTGAGCGCATTAAAATCCGTCATATCAATAAGAAGATGCTCGCCGTAAGTTTCGATAATAGTTCTTATTCCCTCAGCGTCCTTATTTTCAACACACTCTCTGTATCTTCTGAGTATTGTTTCTTTCAGACTATCTGTCATAATGCAGAATTCGGTACTATCGTTGTATCCCAGGCGCGGCGCGGCATAGTACAGCGTGTACTCTCCGGTCTGATCTTTATTTATATACGATATTTCATATTTGCCTTCGCCGTCAAAATATCCCTGCTTTGCATATACCAGCTCCCCGTTTCCGTTTTCCACTCTTACTGCCGCCGCTGTACCCTTTTTGACTTCATCAAGCCGAATAATAACATCAACAGCACCGGTATCCGCATCTCGTCTGAGATCGCACTCTATCCCCCCGGAAGCATATACTTTACCCGAAACAAGCATTATCAGCGCCGCTGTTATCACAATTTTTTTCATCATATTTCTGATATCCCTTTCTATTTTATGTTTAAAGCTATCGATTTTTTATATATGTATCCGTCTTTATTTTCGGCTGTTACAAGCAATAAATAACAACCTTTTTCCAAAGTTTCCGTATTTATATTCAGCATATTTTCCGTTTGAGTGTATTTATTATATCTGCCGCCCGAAAGAAATACATTTATATTTACTATTTCATCTTTTGACGGCAGATTTACCGCTATATCTTTTATTTCACCCTGCATGCATGTTATTTCTTCCGTCCCGTCTCCGATGGTTATTTTTTCAAACGGCACGCAATCCGAACCATCAGAATTATACCAGCCTATATCTTTTACCATATAGCTTATGTTTTTGTCTCCGCTCAGATTAACTCCAATGGATATGTACGCTATATCGGAAACCGAAAACTCCAAATCCGGATCGACGCCCGGTGGCAGATGCAGTCTGACCATATCATCCCACGATACGTGATACTGTGTCCAGCCGCTCTTTATGGTTTTACCCATAGAATTGCCCTCGAAATATTTTCTTCCGTCCTTCATAATAACATTTGTGTGCAAAACAGTTTTGTTTAAACGTGCATCTGCACCTACCGTAAAGATAATTCCGTCGGAACCGATCAGTTTTTCCGCATTTTCCACCTTAAACGGCGGATAACTCCACGAGCCGTTCCCGAGCGCCACATCAAACCGAAGTATTCCGTCCCCGGGCGATGTAACGGTAACCGTCCCATCGTCAGTGGATTTGTAGGTATACCACGCATCGGGGTTCTGAGCTTCTTCAAAATATCCCGCTGCAGCTATGTTTTCTGCGGGGTAATATCTTATATATGACGCACTTTGGGTAATTGCTTTTCCGCCCATAACACCGTTTATTTTAAGAAAACCCGTCACCGTCTCTGTTGTTTCGTCATCTACGCTGACGGCAAATGTTATATCGCAGCTTTTCTTGGGAAGTATCGTGACTTTTTTCCTGTAACTGTCGAGTGTAAATCCATCTGAAACAGTTGCCTGTATTATTCCGGATTGAATTGAATCGCTGAAATTATATATAGTCACTCTGCACTCATTACTTTCACCCTTCAACACCAGGTATCCCTTTATTTTTTCGTCCACGCAGTTTTTATCCTCAAAAGTTTGTTGAATTACGATTTTTTTTGCATCATCTATTACAGCTGTCCCTTCCTTTTCAGAAGTATGTTTTTTCAAACAGTGCTCTGCATTATATTCGCCGTTTAATATTACAAATTGCGGATCAGCGCCTGTTGGGATATTTATAATACCGTTCACCGGCGCGATTTTCTTCTTTATACCTACCATATCAACAACAGTTACCGCGTCGTCGGAAAAAAGCTGCGCATATGAACTTTCTTCAGACCATAATATTGCAACATCGTTTTCACCATTATTGAATAAATAACCGCTCTGTCCGGTTCTTAAATTATCTAAAATACCCTTATATTCCGCATTTCCGATATAATAAATCAGATTTTCAAGCGCCGTATATGCGGTGGAAGGGTTTAAATTTTTATCAAACACGCCAAATTCCCTGCCCGATTCCAAATACTGAGGAATAACAAAGAAAAAATGTTTATCTGTGCCGTTTGCGAGCGATTCAACATTATTTATAACCGCGGCTCTTGCCTGAACTTTCCTTCCGCGTTCCTGTGCATTGTTCAAGGCTATTCCGCCTTCGGTAACCCACACATCTCGGTTTTCATAACCGTATGCGGACAGCACATTGCAATGTGCTCTCAAATCTTCTTTTTTCATTGACGGGGGATTATCATAATCATCACCGCCCGCCGCATACGAATGATAATTATATATATCGGCGTATTCCATGATATCATTCATCATGCAAAAATCCATATAGTCCGTTTCAAGCGGAGAGTGCGCAAATCCTCCAAAGGTTTTCTTCATATCGGGATTTCCGTCATATATTCCTATCGCTGCCGCCTTAAAAAAGCTTGAAAATCTGTCGGCAGTTTCACTTGCAAAGGAGGTGTCTTCTTCATTCCATACTTCCATGATATCTACCTTCCCTTTTAATGTTGCAGCATAGTCCTTTTGAAAATTGTATACATCAAACAAATTATCGCTTAAATATCCTGTGCTCTCTGACCATGACGGCGTATCACAAAACATATTTATCACATCAAGCCCCGCGTTTTGCAATGTTGAATTATTATAGCTCTGCATATAATCATTATAACTGCCCGGGCTGCTTTCATAATCCCCCCAATAATATCTTTCGCGTACTGTATTTATACCGGCAAGCCTGACAGCACGTGCAAGCCGCTCAACATCTGTCTTACCCGTATCAACAAGATGAAAACTTGCAAAATCCGCCGCAATTTTTTCGGAATGTTTCCTTCCCTCGCTGTCATGTACGACGCTGAATGACCCCGCATATATAACCTTATCGCCCCGTACGACGCTGACGCTGTACCACCCGCACGGATATTTTCCGATATTTACTGTCTTTGAAAATTCATCATCACCAACAATAAATTTGTATACGCCTGTTATTTTATGATAATAATTTTTAACCGTAAGAGCGTATTCCGTTGTCTCCTTCGGACAATCGGTAAAAATGACGTTAAATTCAACGTCATCTTTTTCTTCAAATACGGACGCCGCACATAAGGGAACAAAATCATAAAATTCATAGTCTCTTTTCGTCAGCGTTATGTAGTCCATGTAAAAAACCGCCATAGCACCATCGGACTCTCTTGGTTCATTTACAAGAATTTCTATGGTATTTTTTCCCTCTTTTATTTCTACTATCCCGAAAGTATAGATATAAGAATTTCCGATATATTCCGTCGATGCCGTTCCTGTTTTTTTGAAAACATCACCCGACTTTACAAACTCACCACCGTTTATGCTGAACATAAAATTACTGGTAAACACACTGTCTATAGGACTTGTAACAGCGCTGAGCTCATATCCGCCGCCGTGTTCTGCGGAAAATTCATACAAAATTCTGAACTCCGTTCCCTCCCGCCATGTTTTTGACAGCGTAAGAACAGCATTTTCATCACCGCTTATTAAAGGCATAAAGTTAATTTGATTATAATTTTCTGCCTCAATAACAATTTCTTCAGCCTTCACACCGACGCAAAAAAGCATAAGGATCGCTATTAATATAAATATTCGTTTCAATACCATCACTCCTCGTATGCTTATTTTATTTCAATTACTTCCATCATCGGTGCCAAATCATCTATGCCCTTAAGCGATATGATCTTGACGGCACCGCCGAAATGAGGTACGCTGTAAAATGTCACTTGCCCACCGCCGAGTCCGTTTATTTTTTTCCCTTTGATATTTGTCAGAGTATTATCTTCATATTCGGCTATATACATTATATAGCTTGTATCTACACTCCTGACAGGTGCAAGCAGCTTAATCTTCACCATTCCGCCCTCTTTATATGCATCACAAACGGTAAATCCTCTGCTTTCGGTATAAACCGTGAACTTCAGCCGGAACACATTTTCCCCGACAGTTACGTCAACATATGCCATTCCGCTGTTTTTTGCCTTTACCGACCCGTTTGCATCAACATCGATTATATTGCTGTCCGAACTTCTGAAGGTAAACATATCCGTCTGCCGCAGGAGATTGGTATTAATCGTACCGCCATCGGAATTTTTTGCAAATATTTTTATATTTGTTTCTTCAAACGGCAGCAATATGGATTTTTCCGCATTTACTTTGACATCATAAAGTTCATCTATAACCGGTACAAACACCAGTTTTTCTATATAAACCTTATCTTCATAGGTCCGTACAAAAAATTTCCCGCCCGAAAACAATATATCCTTAAGCCTGTATCGCCCATATACCACTCCGTCTTCAACCCACTCATCGACTATTTCAATATTGCTGTCTGAATAAGAATTTGCAAGCGTTCCCTTGCTCAATATCGTAAATTCGCTGCCGTCCGCCGAAAAGCCCGCTTTGGCGATATCGGTCTCCATAGGATTGAAAGACTGCATCACAAATTCTACATAATAACTGCTGCTGCCGTTAAATTCTGCCGTATATTCCTTTGTACTCATCTCCGACTGTCCGGTCTTTACTTCAACTGTTTCCTCCGTAAAGTCAAAGTCAATGCAATCTATGTGAAAAAGATATTGAGACGAATTTATAACAGGTTCAATAGCTTTTACTATCACATAATTTATCCCCCCGTTCAGCGTAACAGTGGCGTTGTATCGGTATCGCTTATAAAGTAACGGGTCTTTTGCATTTATAAGGTGCGATACCAGCGTGACCTTGTCCGTTGTCATCTCATACTTTGCGCCGTTTATATTGATTTCTATATCCGATGTAAAATCAACACCAAGCTGCGACATCGCCGCCTCAAGCGTATATTCCCCGCCAATTGGCGCATATATTGCATAGTGCACCTCGGGCGAAGTGAACCATTGGCGGAAAACATCAATATCCCCGTTTGACAGGTCACTGCCGTAATTATCATTATAGAAATTTTCCCCGCTCACGAATGTAAATTCATTGCTTTCTATATGTACCGAAGTATCCGCAATATCTGTGATATACTCTAATCGGATATATTCCGCCAATATCCGACCTGCTGAAAAAAGTTCTACCTTATTTAACCCCTCATCAAAACACATTGCGTAAGTTTTGGTAATATCCGCTATCCTGATTTTTTCCGAATTGTTTACTTTTATCAAGACATCATTATCCTCCTGCAATGCCGCGGGAAAACTGACTGTGTATTTACCTCTTTTGTCATTATACCATTCAAAGCTGATTGTTTTTCCGTTACCGTCATCAATACATTCCGTAGATACAAAGTCCTTTGCGAAGGCGGTGTTAAAGGAAATTGCCGACAGAAACACAATCATAAAAATAACTATTTTTCTCATTACTCCTCCATCGGGAATCATTCAACGCCGAAACTCAGATAACTCCTGTGCATATACCCCATTTTTGTTTTGGCGTATACCATCATTCTGTAATACCCTCTCTTAAGTTCCGATACATCTATTGACATTGAATTACCCTCAACAGTAAATTTATCATAATCCTTATCACCGAACATCACGCCGATTTCTTCATATTCGAGATTTTCGTTCCATACTGCGCTTACATGGGGAAGCTCGCCTTGTTTAAACACATCGCCGTCCTTTATGCCGAAAATTTCAATACTTGCGGTCTTTGATGTTGAAAGTTCAAAATCCGCCGTATAATAACCGACATTGCTTATTGTATATCTGGGATTAGGGCCTGTACCGGCTTTTCTGTTACCACCGATTTCGATTTGTTGTATCAAGGTCGGATCAAATGTTCTTATATCAACCAATGCACCAAGCGGACTTGAAAACATTACAAATTTCGTCCACGGAACTTTTATCTGGAACTTTCCTTCTCGAACGTCCATAAAGTTATTATTTCCGAGAAAATATCTTCTGCCGTCAACAAAATCAATAAACACATTCATGCCGAATGCAATCGCGGTTTTATCGCTTTCCACATCGAAACAAAGTCCCGTTGTATCTGCAAGAACTCCCGCATCTGCTACATCAAACTTCGGATATGCCCATGCATTTCCGCTCAGCTCAAATCTGAAATCCACACCCTTTCCGTCAGACGTATTAGTCGCATATATCTTTGTTGCTTCATCACAGTTTGTTGTATTCCACTTTGATGCATCTTGCGAAGCGTCAAACAATTCGTCCGGCTCAACACGGTAGGGGGATACAGCAATAATCCTTGACACACTGGGAGACATTTTTTCTTCTCCTATAACTCCATCAAACCTCAAAAAACTCGTTACATCATACTTTACGCTTTCATTTGCTTTTAGATTAAATTCAAGAACTCCCCTTGACTTTGCGGGAACGGTAATGGTTTTTTCCGATTCCTCAAAATAATACCCCGAAACTTCCGGTGTTCCTTTGATTGTTGCCGTTACAGGTGTATCGTTATAGTTATATACTTCAAGATTAAACGCATTATCCCGGTTTCCGCCGGTTATGGAATACCCGTCCGTTCTCGGCGTATTATAGTTTTCGCCGTAAAAACGCTGACACATTACTACTTTTTGTGCAGCAGTAAATGTTTTCGGCGTCAACTCTTTAATGTTATGCTCTCTGGGCATATAATCATCAAGACTTGCATCGCCTTCAAAGTGTATGTATACAGGATATTTGGAAATTGTAATACTATCGCCGTATGAAGCACTTCTTTCGTTTCCCATAATATCGACTATTTTGTATTTTCCCATCGTTTTGGGTGAAAATGTTGCAGCATGATCTGCCCACACAACCGCAACATCATGGTCGCCGTTATTGAAAATGTGTCCTTCCGCCCCAAGCTCAAGTCCCGAAACCTTGCCCATATACTTACCTTTTCTGAGCTGATAAATAAGATTTGCGTAAGATGCATATATAGGGTGCGGCTGATTTTCTATATTGAACATGCCGAACTCATTTTCCGTCTCCACATATGGACCCAAAATGAACCAGAAATGCTTTCCCGTTCCTCTTGAAAGAGACTGCACTACATTTATGACAGACGCCTGCGCCGCTTCCTTTTTCCGCTGCCATTTCATCTCCGCAATCTGTCCCTCTGCATGATTGACATCACGCGCCATACCGCCTTCGGTAATCCATGTCGGAATTCCGCTATCATGACCGTATCCGTAAACCAAATTCATATTTTCCTCTACAGCCTTATTATTATACTCAGGCAAATTATCAAGAGCCGTTTTTGAGCCATAGCCATGATAATTATATACGTCCATGTAGTCTATCAATCCGTTTTGCATACATAAATCATGGAACGGTGTTTGCGCCGGATGATTTGCAAATCCGCCATTACACTTTAATGTCCCGGGATTTGAATCTGCAATAGCTATTGCCATCGTTTTCATAAATGCGGAATATTCATCAGCGGGCTCTGATGCAAACGCTGTATCTTCTTCGTTCCAACACTCCCACATATCTATGTCCCCGGCATAATCTTTTGCCGCATTATAATACAGGTTGTATGCGTCGGTCAAATCAGCAAAATAGTACCCTCTCTCTACTGCCCATGCCGGGCTTTCGGTAAATGCAACCGAAACTTTAAGACCCGCATCG
>CAKSRS010000009.1 GCA_934487205.1 uncultured Clostridia bacterium | reverse complement strand
CGTGCCTGCCGCAGGAGATGCTGCCGGCAAAGGTAACACGTGTATTCCGCGGAAAGAAGTACGAAATTGAAATTACCAAAAACAAACGCATGTTTATTGAATGTAAATGATAAAAAAGGGATAAATGATACACCGGAACAGAGCGGGTGCGAATCTGATTGCAAGAGAGATTTTACCCATTTTTATAGGATTAAGGAGACAAAAAAGATGAAAAAATTAAAGGTAGCGCTGATTGGAGCCGGAAACCGAGGGATTGGATATACCGACATCATGGGAGAAATGCCGCAAAAATATGAAATTGCAGCTGTTGCAGAGCCCGTGGCAAGCCGCAGAGATTATATAAAAAAGACACATAAGTTGCCGTCCGATATGTGTTTTGACAGCTGGAACGCATTATTTGAGAAGGGGAAAATAGCTGATGTTGTAATTATAGCAACGATGGATAGGCAACATTTTGAGCCGGTTATGAAGGCAATTGAGCTCGGATATGATATTCTTTTAGAAAAACCAATATCACCGATACCTTATGAGTGCCAAAGAATCGCTAAGGCGGCGCAACTTAAGAATGTTAAAATAGTTGTATGCCATGTGTTGAGATATTCTGATATTTTTATAGCGTTGAAAAAACTGATAGACGATGGTACGATTGGGAAAATAATTTCTGTTAATCATGAAGAATGTGTAGGAAATGAACATTACAGTCACAGTTTCGTCAGAGGAAATTGGGGTAATTCCAAGAAAAGCTCATTTATGTTGCTGCAAAAATCATGTCATGATATGGACATTTTACAATGGCTGATAGGAAAGCGATGCAAAAAATTGCAGTCCTTTGGCTCACTAAATTATTTCAGAGCTGAAAACTCTCCCGAAGGAAGTCCGGAATATTGTATTGAAGGCTGCCCGGCAAGTAAAAGGTGCCCATATGATGCGGTGAGACTATATTTGAATAACCCGGATGAGGACTGGGCCAAATGGTTTAGAACTACAAGTACAAAAAAAGTGGATCCGACTGACGAAGATGTTAAAAAGGCAATAAGCACTACACAGTACGGGAAATGCGTTTTTAAATGCGATAATGATGTTGTAGATCATCAGACGGTCAATATGTTATTTGAAGATGATATAACTGTTACGTTTACAATGAATGCATATAATAAGGGCGGACGGTTTATTCATATTATGGGGACAAAGGGCGAAATTAGGGCGGCAACTGAAGATGATACCCCTATAACAATATATAATTTTGAAACAAAGCAGACCACGGAAATTCAAGTAAAGGGAAAAGATGGTGTTACTGGCGGTCATGCAGGTGGTGATAACGGAATTGTAGCTACTCTTTATGATTATCTTACCGGAACATATAAGGGTAATGCAATTTCAGAAATCGGCGTCTCATGTGACAATCATCTTATGGTTTTTGTGGCAGAGGAGTCAAGATTACGCGGAGGTGCAATGCTTGATATGGAGGAATTTAAAAAAGAACTGACCCAAATGTAGGTTGGGAAGGTGCTTGAGACGGCTCAAACAATTTTTTATGGAAATTAAGTCAAAATGAGGATTATTATGGACAATTTTATAAAAATCAAAAATTTTATGGACCGATTAACTTCATGGCGGATACCAGGGAACAGCATTACGATATATATAGATAACAGACGTGTATTTGATTACAGCTCCGGATATTCTGATGTTGAAAATAAAATACCTATGACGGGAAATGAACTTTTGAATATCTATTCCTGTTCAAAGGTTGCAACGGTAACAGCTGCTTTGCAGCTTTATGAAAAGGGCATATTTTTGCTTGATGATCCGCTTTATGAGTATATTCCGGAATTTCGCGATATGTACGTCAAGGATAAAGATGGTAACATTGTGAAGGCGAAAAATCCTATCACGTTGCGGCATTTATTTACGATGACGGCAGGGCTTACATACAATGTAAATACTAATGGGATAAAAGAGGCCGAAAGTATAACGAACGGAAAAATGGATACCATGCAAGTTGCAAAATGTATAGCACGTGATCCGCTCGCTTTTGAGCCGGGCGAAAAATGGAATTACAGCCTGTGTCATGATGTGCTTGCGGCTGTGGTTGAGGTGATTTCCGGCGAAAGATTTGAGACGTATGTGAAAAAGCATATTTTTGAGCCTATAGGCATAAAGAATGTATTCTATCACCGAAATGACGCTGTAAAATCTGCTATGGCACAGCAGTATAACTATGAAACAGGGGATAGCAGAGATATAGTTGAGTGTCAGATTAAAACCGGAAATATGGCAGGAAAGTGGGTAAATGTCGGCAAAGAGGCTGAACACGTATTAGGGAAAATTATGACAGCGGCGGTGCCGGGATTGTTGTATCCGTGCCGGATTATGCGCTGTTCGGCAGCACGCTTGCAAACGGCGGAGTTGCACCAAACGGCGAGAAAATTTTATCTGCCGGAACAATCGAATTGATGAGAACAAATCAGTTGAACGAAAAACAAATGAAGTATTTTAATTGGTCACAATTAAAGGGATATGGCTACGGACTGGGCGTACGCACACTGATTAACAAAGCAGAAAGCGGTACGACGGGAAATATCGGTGAATTTGGCTGGGGCGGTGCGGCAGGTGCGACGCTGCTCGTCGACCCGGGCTGTAAGCTGGCATATTTCTATTCGCATCATATGTTAAATCCTCAGGAGGATTACTATCAGCCGCGTCTTAGAAATGTAGTGTATGGATGCTTATAGATATTTAAAAAAACACATAGAATAATCAAATATTATATGTACAAAAATGTATGATTTTAATGATTTGAAGTCATACATTTTTTTGTGTGAAAATTGTAGAAAATTAAGGGATTTTGTTTTCAACTATATTAATGTGTATAATGAATTAAATGATTTTATCAAAAACGGAACTGTTGCGGCAGGCATTTATCAAAATCATTTTGAACAGGCGAAAAAGGCGATGAAAGTTATGTGCAAGTATCTCATTGAAAATGTCATTGAGAACAGTGAGATATATGTAGACCTGTTTTTCCTCCTTTCTCAGCAAAATATTTGTATAGATCTATTTGCTCCATAATTTCGTTAAATGTGTAGATTGGATCAGAAATTTCAATAATTTTTTTCTAAATCTACTGGAATTTTCATTTGAATTGGTGTATAATGATTTGGTTTATTGTTTTCATTAAAATATATTATACCACAAAAAGGCTGTTTCCGCTACGGTTTCAGCCTTTTTTCTATACAAAAAATCGAGGACTTTTCATCCTCGATTTTTGTGACACTTTTTAAACAGCCATTTTTTTAATCAACCGCCAAGATATGCTTTTTTAATTTCATCACTTGCTGCGAGTTCGTGCCCCGTTCCCGAAAGTTTAATTTTTCCGGATTCAAGAACATATGCGCGGTCGGCGATATCAAGCGCCATTTCCGCATTCTGCTCAACAAGCAGAATTGTTGTTCCGGCAGCGTGCAGTTCCTTGATTATATCAAAAATCTGCTGTACGAGAATAGGTGCAAGTCCCATGGACGGCTCGTCCAGCATCAATAGTTTCGGCTTGCTCATGAGCGCTCTGCCCATTGCCAGCATCTGCTGTTCACCGCCCGAAAGCGTTCCCGCTATTTGGTCTTTTCTGTGCTTCAAGCGCGGAAAACGTTCAAAAACTTCCTGTATTCCGGCGCGCGTATTTGCCGGATTTGTATATGCGCCCATTTCGAGATTTTCCTGAACCGTCATTTGAAGGAATATGCGGCGCCCTTCCGGAACATGCGCAAGTCCCTTTTTAACGAGGTTGCACGCCTCTGTTTTTGAGATATCCTCATCAAACAGCGTTATACTTCCCGTTTTGGAACGCAAAAGTCCTGAAATCGTACGCAGCGTTGTCGATTTTCCCGCGCCGTTTGCGCCGATTAATGCGACAACTTCGCCGTCGCGGACTTCGATGGAAACATCTTTAAGCGCATGGATTTGTCCGTAATAAACATTTATATTATCAACTTTTAACATAAGCTAAGCCTCCGATTTCTTGCCGAGATATGCCTCGATAACCTTCGGATTGGATTTTATTTCATTGGGCGAACCCTTTGCGATAATCTTTCCGTGGTCGAGAACGCATATGCCCTCGCATAGATTCATTACAAGATTCATGTCATGCTCGATAAGCAGGACTGCGATGTGGAAGTTGTCTCTTATGCGGCGGATATTTTCCATAAGCTCCGAAGTCTCGGACGGGTTCATGCCCGCGGCCGGCTCGTCCAGCAGAATAATTCCGGGGTGCGTGGCAAGCGCACGCGCGATTTCCAGACGGCGCTGCTCGCCGTAGGGAAGGGAACCCGCCTGATGATTTGCCAAATCCGCCATGTTGAAGAAGTCGAGAAGTTCAAGCGCCTCATCGCGTGACTTCTTTTCCGATTTTTTAAAGCCGAAAAGGTGCGTTACGGACGATAAGAGCGACTCATGGATTGAGTTATGAAGTCCCACCTTTACATTATCTATTACCGACATTTCCGAAAACAGTCTAATGTTTTGGAAGGTTCGTGCAATTCCCATTCGGCTGACCTGTGCCGTGGTTTTTTTCGCCGTCGGCTGACCGTTCAAAAGGATTGTACCTCTTGTCGGCTGGTACACGTTCGTCAGCAGATTGAAAACTGTTGTCTTGCCGGCGCCGTTCGGGCCGATAAGCCCCGATATTTCCGTCCTGCCGACCTTGAGCGACAGTTCGTCCACGGCGGTAAGTCCGCCGAAGTCGATGCCCAGGTGATGCGTTTCGAGAATAGGGGTTTTTCCTATGTCACGTTCAAACATTATTGAGTCGCTTGGAACCGGTATCATTTTTTCCATATCAGTTATCCCCCTGTTCTGCGGATTTTTTACGTCTTAATTTATATGCAAGCACTTCCCGCATTTGCTTTGCTTTTTCACTGTTTGTCAAAATCATTACAACAATCAAAACGATTGCATATACCAACATTCTGTAGTCGCGCACACTTCTTAAAAGTTCCGGCAGCATGTACAGCAGCGTTGTTGCGATAATTGTTCCCGGAATATTGTTCATTCCGCCGAGAACGACGAATACAAGAACAAGTATCGAAGTGTTAAAGTCGAATTTTTTTGCCGCGATGGTCGAGAAATTCATGGCATACATAGCGCCCGCCATTCCGGCAAGTACAGCCGATATGATGAATGCTGTCAGTTTGTAGCGCGTAATGCCGATGCCGACCGATTCCGCCGCAATTCTGTTATCGCGGATTGCCGTGATTGCGCGCCCCGTTTTGCTGTTTACGAGGTTAAGAACAATGAACAGCGAAAACAGTATAAGTATTACTGCCGAAGTCAGCGTCGAGAGTTTATCTATGCCGACGGCGCCCTGAGGTCCGTTCAGAATCAGCTGACCGTTCTGCAGTCCGAGAGCGTCCGCGCTGACGGTGTTTACATGCAGACCGTTTGCGTCGATACCGACATACACACAGTTTATAATATTTTTGATAATTTCACCGAAGGCAAGCGTAACGATTGCAAGATAGTCGCCGCGCAGACGCAGTACCGGGATACCGATAAGAAGGCCTGCAATTCCGGCGAAAAGCCCGCCTACAACGATTGCCGTCAAAAGCTGCAGCCCCGGCTGTGTAACCGCGTTTTTAATGCATGCAACGGCTATTACGCCGGAGAATGCGCCGACGCTCATAAATCCCGCATGCCCAAGGCTCAGCTCGCCCAGAAATCCTACGGTAAGCGTAAGGGAAATAGCCATGACGACATAGGTGCAAATCGGTACAAGCTGCCCGCTTACGGAGTTACTGATAACCCCCGCCGATTGCAGCGGAAACAGGATTGCATATGCAATTATAATCAAGCCGTATGACTTGATGTTTGTTAAGGTGAATTTGTTTAAACCTTTTAATTTTTTCATAATGCCACCTCACACCTTTTCCGTAACTTTTTTACCGAGGATACCCGTCGGCTTAACCAAAAGTACAATAATCAGCACCGCGAACACGATTGCGTCGGACAGTGATGTCGAAATATACGATTTGCTGAAAATCTCGATTATACCGAGCAAAACACCGCCGAGCATTGCGCCGGGGATAGAACCTATTCCGCCGAATACCGCCGCGGTAAATGCCTTGATACCGGGCATGGAACCCGTTGTCGGCACAAGCGTGGGATATGCCGAGCAGAGCAGTACGCCGGCGATTGCGGCAAGTGCGCTGCCTATTGCAAATGTCATGGAAATGGTAAAGTTTACGTTAATTCCCATAAGTTCCGCCGCGTCCTTATCTTCCGAAACCGCGCGCATCGCCTTGCCCATTCGTGATTTTTTGGTAAAGACGGTAAGCCCGAGCATTATTACGATACATGCCGCAACCGTCAGAATTGTTTCGGCGGTTATTATCAGTTTGCCGCCGAAAAGCGAAATCGAACCGAGCGGAATTACCGTGCTGAATACCTTCGGTGCGCTGCCCCATATAAGCAGAGCGACGTTTTGCAGAAAATAGCTCACGCCGATTGCGGTAATAAGCACGGCGAGCGAGCTTGCTTTTCGGAGCGGCTTGTAAGCCAGTCCTTCAATAAGAATACCCAAAAGCGTACATACCACCATCGCGGCGATAACCGCAACAATCGGCGGCATGCCCAGATAAGTCATCATGCAGAAACATATATATGCGCCGACCATAATAACGTCGCCGTGGGCAAAGTTCAGCATCTTGGCAATACCGTAAACCATCGTGTAGCCTAAGGCGATTATGGCATATACGCTGCCAAGACTTATTCCGTTGATTAAATTAGAAATAAAAGTCATCAGTCATACCTCATTTTCATTCGTGCAGAGCTTGTCCGCCTGCTTAACATACCCCCGGATTACATATTTTATAAGTAACCCCAAATAGCAGAAAGGAGGAGCCGCCATGTAAGGCAACCTCCTCGTTTCCTTAAAAAAGTATCGTTTTTGTTTACATACCTACATATGCGCCGTTTTTGATAACCATACCTTTAGGAGCCTTGGAAACCTCGCCCGATGCAGACCAGGTCATGTCGCTGCCGGTAAGACCGTTAATCTTAAAGTCGCTTGCGGTAAAGCCGGCGATAAGCTTGTCGCAGATATCGCTTGCGCTCATATCGGTTGTAACACCCTGCGCCTTGCATGCGTCGTAGATTGCATATACACAGTCATATGCGTCTGCTGCGAACTGGTTCGGTGTTTCGCCGTACTTTTCTTTGTATTTGGAGACAAAGTTCTTTGTCAGTTCATCTTCAGCGTCCGCCGTAAACGGTGTCAAAAGCATTACGCCTTCTGCAAGAGACTTGTCAAAGTTTTCCAGAGTCAGGATACCGTCCATGCCGTCAACACCAAAGAATTTCGGCTCAAACTGCATAGCCTTTGCCTGCTTTAGGATAAGTGATGCCGGTGTGTAGTAAATCGGGAGGAATACCAGATCCGCGCCCGATGCCTTCATTTCGGAAAGCTGTGAGTTAAAGTCATTTGCCGAGTCGTCGGTGAATGTCTTTACGCAGACAATGTTAAGTCCGAGCTCGTCCGCCTTTGTCTGGAACTTTTGGTAAATTCCCGTTGAATATGCGTCAGAGTTGTTGTAAATTACAGCAATTTTCTGACCGAGATTCTGTTCTTTAATATACTGTGCCGAAGCTACGCCCTGGTTAGGGTCTGTAAAGCACATCTGAAACATTGAGCTTTTGCGCTGAATTGTAACGTTGCCGTTTTTGTCCGGCTGTCCGCCGAGTACATCGGTTGATGATGCAGACGGTGTAAGTGCGAAAATATGGTCTGCGTCAATTTCTGTCGAAACAGCAATACACGGCTGAGTTGTTACGGTACCCAGCGATATCTGCATGCCCCAGTCTTTGAGGTTGTTGTATGCGTTAACTGCTTTTTCAGCGTCGTTTTCGTCGTCTTCAAACTTTAGTTCAAACTGTAGGTCACCCTTTGCATTGACTTCGTCAATTGCAATTTGTGCGCCGTTCTTTACTGCCTGACCGTAAATAGCTGCACCGCCTGTCAAAGGTCCGATGCCGCCGATTTTAATTGCCTCGGTGGAACCCTGCTTTCCGCAGCCTGTGAAACAGGTCAGCAATGCAGCAACGGCAGTAGCCATGCTTACCAGTTTAGTCATTTTTTTCATACTAATTACCTCTTTCCTTGAAATAATATAAAATATTATCACATTTTTGCCCGAATGTCAATACATATGCGGACGGTAGACAATGCAATTGTGCAAAAATTATATTTTTTTCGAGATATTACGTGTGATAATTAAACACATTTTTGTATTTTTATGCATATAAATGGAAATTCGTCTGTATACCGACCGGTAAAAGAACATAAAAATGCGACATGAATAATAAAATTAAGATGTTGTGTTTTTCGTTTTGATTGTTGTATAATATACATAAATCATATATTTGGGAGGAATTAAAGATAATGAAAAAGTTATTTTTATCTTTTGTACTGCTCATGCTGATAAGTATATATCCGGCATCGGCGGACGGATTGATGGTACATGACGCGGGATTGAATTCCGCAAATGACGTATCATACTTATCCGTGTACGAAAATACGCAGGTTACGGACATTGTATTTTCCGGCATTGCCGACGGCGACGTAATGAGCCGTGCAATTGCCGAGACAACCAAAATGGGTCTGAACCCGTGGTATATGTTCGAAATCAATTCGGCGGAGGATTTTGTGAATGTGGATATTAATACAATCCCCGACGGTGTTTACGGCATTGAATTTGATTTTATGAGCGACGCAAGTTTTGTACAAAACGGACATGCAGGCGAAATAAGAGAAAAAATCAATGCAAAAATGAGAGAAATAAGAAAGGGCGTACCGAATCATAAAATTTCCGTCAAGGTGCCTGCCAACGACGTTACGGCTTATGATAACGGGTTGGATATTTATACATGGTCGGACGAAGGGCTGACGGATTATATTCTGGTATCGCCGTATTATAACGGAGCAGAGACGGATATATCGCTTGATATGTGGCGGAAAATAATCAAAAGCGACATCAAAATTGCAGGGGTTATAGGAACGTATATGAATATACCGGTAGCGGAGAACCGCATGATAACGCTTGAAAATGCGGCGGCGCTTGCAAATGTATATTTTTCATCGGGCGCCGATAAGGTATATTTTGATAATTTCCGATATAAAGACTCAGAGCTTACATATGAGCCGTTCGGGGAAACGGAATTTGCCAATAAATCTGCTGCCGACACAATGCTGCGCGAATGTGGCAGTATCAAAAGTCTGAGGACGCTCAATAAAAGGTTTACGGCGGCCAATTCGTCGGCGCCGGGAAATCACTCATCATCGCAAAATTACAATCCGCTTCCTATAATAAACAGCGGAAGTAATTTTTCGTCCTTCAGAATTAAGACGGGCGAGCTTGCGGATACATCAAATGTAAAGTTTTTAATCGGATTTAGCCGAACGGACGGCAAGCCGGCGGAGTCCGGCGATATCACCGTTTTTCTGAACAGCAACAAGCTTACATACGATTTTACCGCCGACGGTACGTATCTTAAATCGGATATGTCGGGCGGGAGTGTATTTGTATATTCGGTTGATTCGAATATGCTGAACAAGATAAATCAGATAATTGAACTGAAGTCCAACATTTACGATTCGGGAAACCGCGTGCCGATAACCGTTGATTTTGCGGAAATACGTGAAAGCGCGAACGGCGATGTATTTATATACCGCAATATGTCGGACGGGGAAACGGATTCGCAGACCGGAAGAAAAGTTATGAATGCCGCCGCAAATACAACCTATACGTATAATGCAGAAATTGCCGGGGACGGAATATACGCGCTGACGCTCTGTTATAAGGCGGACAGCGAGGTAAATGTGACGGTAAACGGCAGAACATACACCCTTCCGGCGCAAAAAGAATATGCAGCGTACGGCTTTGCGGCGTTGAATTTGAAAAGCGGCAGCAATCAGATAAGCTTTACCAATGATGCCGCCGTAAGCTATAACTATTTTATGCTGTATAAGACGGATACGTATATCACGAAAAACGGCGAAGAATTGCTCACACTTGAAAACGGACAGATTGTTGTAAACGCGAAACTGCACGGCTTGCTTAAAGGGCAGAAGCTTATCCTTTCGGCGGCTTTGTATAACGGTGATAAGCTTGAAAAAGTATATTACGATAAGCAGACGGCGGACACCGATAATTATACCATGACAATGCCGATAGATGTTGATATTGCCGAAAATGACAATTACAGTCTGCGGGTATTTTTGTGGAACAGCTTTGCGGATATGGAAGCATATGCGAATGTGAAGATATATTAATCAGGAAAGGAATGAGTTATCGTATGAATAAAATTTCAGCGCTTTTGCTGGCGGCGACGCTTACGGCGTCGGTGTCGGTGCCGGCCATGGCGGAGGAAGAAACCTTTGCACCGACGGTTACAAGCAGAGGAATTATAATTAATGAAGACGCACATAATACGTTATGCGGCGCTATAAGCGACCCGTCGTGGAAGGAAACGTCAACTACGGGCAGACCGATAAAGTATGATTTGACGGATAAAGACGCCGTTTTGGCGGGAATAAAGCAGACGATGCACAATTATGCGAATACGCAGGTAACAGATGTTGTTATTCCGACAAATTTCCAGTATTCTTTCAGCGACAGCGATGTTATGGAAGATGTGGACGATAAATGGAACGCTGCAACAACCTGGGCATCCGTTTCAAACGGGGCGGCGCTTGATTTTTCCAAAACTATGGTAGAGGTTTTCCACAAGATTATATATGATTATAATATTGATGTATACAGAGAGTGGTTTACGCAGCTTGAAAAGGATAATATAAATGGCTGGATTTCAATAAGAATGAACGATATTCATGATTATAAACAGCTTAATGGTCAGCGGAATTCGCTGTTTAATTACACGGCGTATGATAAAGGGCTGACGGTCGGAAGCCACCTTGGCGGGGACTATCAGGGTGCATACGGCTGCCTTAATTATTCAAAAGAAGAAGTGTATAACCGATATATTAAATATATTGAAGAACAGGTAACGCGATACGGCGATATAATCGACGGCGTCGAGCTTGATTTTCAAAGAGAGGCATTTTGTTTTGCGCCGGGCGAAGAAGAAAACGGGCGCACGATAATGACGAAGTTTCTAAGAGAGGTAAAAGCAATTGCCGACAAAACGGGCAAAGGCATTCAGGTATCTGTAAGAGTTCCGAGGGATTTAACGCAATGTTACGATTCGGGATTTGATGTTCTTGAATGGGCGAAGGAAGGTCTTATAAATACCGTAACTGTTTCCACGCGTAATGCAACGTGCGATACCGATATGCCGATTGCGTCATGGGTAAAAATATTTGATAAATACGGCGTAAAAATAAATGCGGGAACCGAGATATTGTATCGCTCTGCGGGAAATAAGTCTTATGCAAGAGAGGCAAATCTCGAAAACGATTACGCGCTTGCGGCACAGTATCTGTCGGAAGGCGCGGATAAAATGTATTACTTCAACCATTATACAACATGGATTGAGGGCAATAATCAGCCGTTTGACTCATCGAATGTGCTGAATCTGGGAACAAGGCTGGATTTGCTTAATAATGCAGGCAGTCCGGAAACTCTTGAAGATAAAAACAAGGCATATCTCGTATCATATCAGGATATAACGGGAAACTTCTATGACGATACCTATCGTTATGACCCGCTGCCCATTACGGCTACGGCAAACAGCACCTCGGAAAATCTGCGGATAAAAACGGGAAATATCCCGAGTGATGCCGACGCTGCGGTTCTTGTGGGATTTACCCGCGGCGATTCCGCCGAAATCGGCAGCGGAGATATTACGGTTGCCGTAAACGGGGAAAACTGTACAACTGCGGAAGAAGTGCTCTGCATGGACGGTCTTGACGATGAGACGTACTATAGTAAATTTTTCGAGACAAAGAACGGGCAGAAATGGTATAAGAACCTTCCGCCGCAATACCGCATCGGTTCAAAGCTGGGCGTGAAACGTGCATATGCGTATGAAATCCCCGTATCCGCGGCGGATAATATGGAACAGGTGCTGAATTTTCACAATAACACCGAAACGGACATTGACATCAATTATGTCGAGCTCAGAGTTATGCCGCAAATGAACACGGAAAATCATTTGTATAAAAGCTGCGTTGATTATGCGGACTGTAAACAAATAGCGGCGGGAATGAGAACAACCGCGGGCGATTTGCGGGCGGTGGCAAAACTGTACACTTCGCAGCAGTACGGCGGTGCAGAATGGGTGAAATACAATGTGGAGGCGCTGTCGTCGGGCGTGTATGAAGTCAGACTATGCGCGTCGCCGTCGGTTTTGCCGTTCAAAGTGAGCATGAGCAGCGAATATAACACTCTTAAAGAATTTGAACTGACCGGCAGCGGATATTTAAGACGCAGCTTGGGTGAAATTACGCTGATGAAGGGCGAAAATAACATAGTCATGAAAGCTGTTACCGACGGAACGATTTACCTTGATTATCTGGAATTTATCAAAGTAAAGGATATTGCAGAGGAGGACACAAAGGAGTATGTAACAATTTCTCATAAGGATTACAATACTACTGAGTCATCTGCAAATACATTTTATCCGGGCACTACGGGAATGACGCTTTATAATAATGCAAAGGTCGCATTTGATTTTGAAACGAAGTATGACGGTATGTATGATTTGGACGCATACTTTAAACAGGACGGCTGCATAATATATCTCGAAATCGACGGTATTCCGTATGCGAAAACCATAAAGCTGACCGATGAAAAATTTGAAAGTGCAACAAATCAGATTTATTATAAGAGTGATTTCGGTGCAATTGCATTAAAATCGGGAAGTCATAAGATAGTTATGGAAAGGGACGGAACGGGAGAAATTAACTTTAATAAATTCGAATTGTCCAGAATCGGAAATTATGCAAATACGCATATAGGCATAAACAGCGTATCGGACAGAGCTTTTGAGGTGAATACGAAAAAGAGTTATAATGTAACGGTTCCGGCGACGGGATATTATGCAATATCGTATGTTTATTCAATGGCGGACAACGCGGAAGGCAAGCTGCAAGTCAGCGACGGAACAGCAAGTGCCGATTTGGCTGTGCAGACCACCGCAGGCGTTATGAAATCGGCAGCCGCGCAGGAGATGATATATTTAAGCGAGGGCGATAATACGATAACCGTAACCAACACCGGTGAGCATAAAATTCTGTTAAACAGAGTATTCTTTGATTATTCAAAAGGGACGGAAATCCCGCTGAAAAGTTTTGATGAACAAAGTTCAACGTATGACAAAAATCAGGCAACAGCCTCATGGGTACACATGTATGCGGGCGGAAAGCTGGTGTATAACATTTCCGTGGCGGAAGGCGGAAAATACAAACTGTGTCTGAACACGGTAAATACGTATGCAGATTATACGTATACCGTTTCACTTGACGGCACCGCACAAGCGAGCAAAAAAATCAGCAAGAATGCGAACCTTACATGGGCACAGGGCAGTGATAATTTTGTTGCGGATTTGGATATAACGGTGGGAAATCATACTCTCACGCTTGATTTATCGGGTTCGGAATCAAATCTTTTCTCTGTTATTTTATATAAAATCAGTGAATAAAAAAATCGGCATCGACGAGTTATAAGTCGGTGCCGATTTTAAATTGCCTGCATGAAAAACATAAAATTGCGACATAAAACATAATTTTGTATTCTTGTAAAAGAAATATAAAAGTCATATAATTATTTTGGAAAAAACAAAAAAGGTATTGACGGAAAGGAGTTTATTTTTATGAAAAAACTGATTACGGCGTTTCTGAGTCTGACGCTTTTGCTTTCGGCAAGCGGCGTTACGTATGCGGAAACGGAGGAGACGTATTCGGGAATTTTTAAGGAATATGTTGCATATGAGGGCAATGTTCCGAAAATCTCGGATTCTGTGGAGTGGACGGAAAAGAGTACGGACGGTGTAACCGTTAAAAAGATTCATTTCGAGTCCTATAACGGTAACATTACATACGCGGTTGTGGCGTACCCGAGCGCGGCGGGCACATACCCGGGCAGACTGTCTCTGCACGGCGGCGGAATGTGCGCGAATGATAAGCTGAGCGATATTATCGCCTTTGCAAAAGCAGGCTATGTGGCGATTGCGCCGGATTTGCCGGGAATTATAGGAAAAGATAAATATGATAATTCCAACGGTGCATGGAAAGAGAACTATAATTATGAAACGGATATGTTTAAATACGACACGAGCGAAAAGGACAGCGTGCTGTATGACGCGCTGACATCGGCAATCCATGCGTTTCATCTTTTGCAGTCGGGCAATCTGACGGGTGATGAAAGCGTCAAGGTCGATATGAATAATATCGGCATATCGGGCGTATCATGGGGCGGATATACAACAACGATGCTGTCGGGAATTTTGGGCAGCCAGGTTAAGGCGGCATATGCGCTTTTCGGAACAGGCAACTATGATATCGGCGAATACTGGAACGTTAAAAACAGATGCTTAAATCTTATGAGCGACGAGTCGAGGGAAAAATGGCTTGCTGATTATGATGCGGGGCGTGTGGCGAAATATACGACATGCGATTTCTTTGAGGCGTCGGCAACGAACGATACATATTTCACGCCGACCATGACGCAGAAAACGCTTGATTCCATGCAGGGTTACACAAATATGCTGTATTCGCCGAATACAGACCATACGATAATGGTGGACGGCGTACAATATTGGAATACCGATATTGAGCAGAAGTGGTTCAATTATCTGCTTAAGGGTGAAGGCACAAAACTTCCGAAAATCACATATAAGAGCAGCAATGCCGAAATCGGAAATTACAGCCTTACATATGAAACGACCGAAACGCCGTCGCAAATCAAGGCGTATTACAGCTACAGGAGCGACGGGCTGTGGACGAGGAGAAACTGGGTTCAGCTGGACAGCCGCAATGTAGTTACCGACGGGACAACCGTAACGGTAAATATTCCGGACGAACTCATGACGGGCAGTATCGACGTGTTTGCGTCCATGACGGACGGCAGCACATATACAGTCAGCAGTTATGTGCAGACGCTCAAAAAGGGCAATGCGCAGTATGACGTAAATATGAGTTATAATAAGGAAACCGACGCGGCGGAAATCACGGGAACGGTTCCGTCGGGATATGACGTAATGCTTTTGTGTGCAAATCCCGCGTCAACAAGTGATGATATTTACTATTTTGATACGGCGAATCACGTCGGCGAACAGTTTGGATTTTCCGTGCCGATGTCCGCGGCGGATTTTTACGGCAAATATAAATTCACGGTCGGCATAAGCGGAAAGGACGAGTATACGGCGAAAATAAATTATATTTATCCGTTTGTTGCGGAAGGATATGATTTTGAAAAATTTGCCGTAACGGGCGAATATACGGCAAGCGGTACGCTTACGGCGGCTGTCAGTGTTGCCGATGCGGAAAAGGCGTATGACGTAGTCCTCGGACTTTATGACGAAGGCGGAAATCTGACGAAGGTTGCGGTCGGCAAAAATTCGGCGCAGATGGTGCTGCCGGAGAATGTGTCCGGAACATTTGTAAAGGCTTTTCTGTGGGATATGAGCAATAATCAGACGCCGCTGACCGATACTATCACGGTCAATCCGGCAAACTGACAGGAGGTGCGGATATGAAAAAGATTATTTCGGTTTTACTAACTATTTTTATGATTGCCGGCGTAATGAATTTCAGCGTATATGCTGATGACGGGTCGGTAACGGTGGATTTTGCGACGGCAAACGGCACATTTGATCCAAACAAAGGCAGTGGCGATTACTTCTATGATAGCGGCGCTTGCAGCTGGAATATCAATATCCCGGAAAACGGATATTATCAGCTTACTGTGAAGGATAATTACGTAAAAGCCACAACATTCGAGTTTTTGTGCGGTAATGAAAAAATCTCAGAGCAGTTTACAGACGCGGAAACGACGGTGGTGATGAATGATCATATTTATCTTGAAAAGGGCGTAAAATCAGTAAAATTTACAACATCGCAGGGCGGAACGATTAAAAATTTCACCCTTACGCTGATGGAAAAGACAACATTGGTAAAATTCAAGGCAACCGACGGAACACTCAGCAACGTGGCGGTGAACGGGTGGTTTTCATACGGCGGGAGTGTAACATATACTAAGACAATTCCGGCAAACGGCTATTATGAATTTTCGGTAAATCACAAATTAGAGCAAAATCCATCTGCAACGGAAGCGAAGTTTATACTCAGCTGCGGTAAGGAGAGCATAACGGAAGGCTTTGCTGATTTTGACAACACCGAGAAAACAACCACAATGAAAGACGCAATATACTTGGAAAAAGGTGCGCAAAGTCTCAAATTTACCGTTTTAGACGGCGGCGGATATGCATATGAAATCACGTTAAAGCTTATCAAGGAAGAAACTCATGTTGATTTTGACGCGAAAAACGATACATGTGTAGATGGAAAAAACGGATATAATATGCCAACATCTACGGCGTGGTCCTATAAAGACGGAACGGGAATAAACTATTCGCTTGACATAATTCCGGCAAACGGAATATATAAGCTGTCAGTATGGTATCAAATTAACAGCGAAAATAATACCTTTACGGCAAAATCGGGCACCGAAACGGTAACACAGGCTGCTCCGGCAAGCACTACACAGACAAAAGTTGATTTTGAAAACGGAATATACCTTGAGAAGGGCGGAAGTTTGAATTTTATACCGACAAAGGGCGGTGCGATATATAAATTCAGACTCACTCTCGTAAGCGAGGAAACAAGACTTTCGAAAAAGGTAACCGAGTGGTCTGAATATAAATATGCGTATGATAACGGATATTTTACGGACCTCGGCTATGCGGTTTATGACTTTAATCTTCCGGCAAACGGGAAATATGATGTATTGATAACCTACAGCGGTACTCCCAATAATACGGAAACATCGGTTACTTATCTGAATAAGCGTTATGCGATTGCAAAGGTTGCACATAGCGGCGTTTCGGCAGAGACGATAGTTTCGGGACTTGAAATGTATAAAAAGGACGGAAAAATCAAAATCGCGGGTTTGGGCAATTGTACCGTAACGGGCGTGAGCCTGATTATGCGTGAAACGCTTGACAGCATAAGCCTTACAAAGCTGGGCTATGCAACGGTGAGCGCCGGATATAATGCTGCCGGTGCGGCAAAGGCGATTGACGGTGATGAGGAAACTTCGTGGTTCTTCAATGTTGCGGGAACGCCGGATAAAGATATCTCGAATAAGTGGATACAGGTAAATCTTGACGCGCCGCATAAAATTACAAAAATCAGATATTTAAGCGGAAAGAATGCCGCATGGGATATGTTCGGAAAAGAAATAAGCATCAGAGTGTCAAACGACCCGGAATTCAGAACATATAAAGAGATTGCGTCTACCGCCAAAGACGGTGCAATCCCGACCGACGGCTCTACCTATTATGACATATCGGTAAATGAGCAGGAAGAATACCGCTACGTGCGTGTTGCGAAAAATGTGGAAAATTCCGCAAATCTTGCAATGGCATGTGCCGAGCTTGAAGTGCTGGGCGCAGAGGAAACGACGGTAAATTCCGCAATCAATTTCGCAAAAGACGCAGAAGTGATAACAAAAATCACAAGCGGAACATGCACGGCGGGAACGGTTGTAACCAATAAGAAGGAATCCGATGCGGATTACAGCATAATTGTCGGACTTTATAACAACGCAGGCGTCATGACGGAATGTTTCAAAAAGACGGTAACCGTTGAACAGGGAAGAACAGCGCCGATTTCGATAGATTTCGAAACATCGGAAGATACGGTGCGTGTTCAGTGTGCCGTATTTGACGGATATGAAACGGCGCTTATGGCGTGCGATTCAAATTCGCTGACGGCGGAATAAAAATCGGAAAATGCGAAGGTTATTATTGTGACTTTCGCATTTTTTATTAAAAAAAGATAAAATACAGTCATGTATTTTATTTTTGTGTTGTTTACAAGAAAAATAAAGGTATGCTATAATAAATGTAAAGATAAAAGCAATACGGGAGGCGGAGCTTTTGAAAACGGAGAAAGCAATTACGTGTGAGCAAAAAAAGAGTCTTAAGGCGCGCATGAAAAGGTACAAGGCATACTATCTGATGCTTATACCGATTATCGCGTGCGTTATAATATTTTCATACATACCGATGTTCGGCATAATCATGGCTTTTCAGGATTACGATATACTGGGCGGATTTTTTGCGAGCAAGTGGGTCGGGTTTGATAATTTTATACAAATCGTAACAATCCCCAAGTTTGTGGACGCAATCAAAAACACGCTGTATATCGGCGTAATAACGTGGATTTTCGGAACGCCGCTGCCGATTTTGCTGGCGGTAATGATGCATGAAATCGTGAATAAAAAATTCCGCGGATTTGTGCAGACGGTTACCTATCTTCCGCACTTTGTATCATGGGTTGCGATAGCCGGCATATTCCAGACGGTTTTCGCAAACGAAGGTACATATAATATGATTATGAAAATGATTTTCGGCGCGGGGTATGAGCCGACCAATATATTAATGAATGTCAAGCATTTTTGGGGCATAATTTTCTGGACGAATCAGTGGAAGGAGATCGGCTGGAACTCAATGATATTTTTTGCGGCGATAGCCGGCATTGACACCACCCAGTACGAGGCGGCAAAAATTGACGGATGCGGCAAGATAAGGCAGATATTCAGCATCACGCTGCCGAATATACTTCCGACGCTTGCG
This sequence comes from uncultured Clostridia bacterium, assembly GCA_934487205.1. Classification (GTDB taxonomy): domain Bacteria; phylum Bacillota; class Clostridia; order UBA1381; family UBA1381; genus UBA1738. The sequence continues at coordinate 30,436 of CAKSRS010000009.1, read as the reverse complement.
ATAGTTTTAATAATGTCTACGGCGGGATTTTTGTCCGCGAACTTTGAGCAGATTCTGAACTTCCAAAACGTATATACGCAGTCGCAGACGGAGGTTATCCAAACGCTCACATACCGTGAAGGTATTCTGCAGGCGAATTACTCAATGGCGATTGCATTCGGCTTTGCGGCAAGTATGGTAACGTTCCTGTTTATGATAATAAGCAATCGTATCAGTAAAAAAGTTTCGGATATAGGTATTTGGTAATATGTCAGAATTTGAAAAGAGGATTGTGCAAAAATGAGAACAAAATCAGAAAAGATATTAAATGTTATCAACATTATAATAATGTTGTTTATGGCGGTGATAATGCTGTACCCGTTTTTGAACCAGCTGGCGATTGCGCTTAACACAGGCGGCGATACGGCGCGCGGCGGAATTACGATTTTCCCGCGCGAACTCACCTTTTCCAACTTCAGCGCGATACTGTCCAGCTCGACGATATGGCAGGGAACGCTTATAACGGTTATTCATACGGTGTTTACAGTTATAAAGTCGGTTGTTATAACGTTCATAGTTGCGTATACGCTGAATAAAAAGGAACTTCCGTTCCGCAACGCGCTTGTGTGGTTTTTTATGCTGCCGATGTATATCCCGGTCAGCGAAATCGCAAGGCTTATTCAGTACAGATACATGCATCTTGTAAACAGCTATTGGGTTTATATAATACCGACATTTGTAGGATTTTACAACGTAATGCTTGTGCGGTCGTTTTTCAGCAGCGTGTCCGATTCGTATGAGGAGGCGGCGATGATTGACGGCGCGAACGAGGTGCAGACGCTGTTTACTATAATTATTCCGCTTTGTAAGCCGATTTTGATTACAATTGCGCTGTGGTCGGTAGTCGGAACGTGGAACGCGTGGAGCGTCAGCCTGTATTACATAACAAATCCGAACCTGTATGAACTTCAGTACGTTTTGCGCAGGCTTATCACCGAGGCGGCGGCAATATCAAAACTTGCGTCGGAAACGGGCGTAAGCGGATATGTGGCGGACAGACCGTCGTCAACAACCTTGCAGGCGGCGTCGGTAATATTCTCGGCATTGCCGATTTTGGTAATTTTCCCGTTTTTCCAAAAATATTTTACTCAGGGAATAAACCTCGGCGGTGTTAAAGATTGACAGAAATTTCATGTTGCAAAATTTTATAAAAAATATTAAAATATAATGAAGGGATTGAAAATAATGAAAGCAAAAATGAAAAAAACAATTTCTGCAGCGTTAGCCTGTGTTATGCTGTTTAGCATAGGCGGCTGTAAAAAGCAGAAGGAGACTGTGGCGGAGGCGTTCCATTATGACGGGGAGACGTTTGTGCCGGATAAACAGCTCAATGTAAAGGTATGGTCGACGCACGGCACAGACGGGGCGTCATCATCGACCAAGATAAAGAATAACGTTGTGGAAAAATGGCTTGAGGACACCACAAAAGTTACTGTTGATGAAGTTTTCGGCAACGGCGGCGGAGAGTGGGAGTCAGCCCTTGCGAAGATGATAGCCGGCGGAACTCTGCCGGAAATCGTAAGCTGTTCGGGCGGACAGGGACCGACGCATTTTGCAAAGCTTGCCCAGGCGGATAAAATTTGGGAGCTGACGCCGGAAATGCTGCAAAAGTATGCTCCGAATGTGTGGAACAAAATCCCGCAGAAATATTGGGAGAGAATAAAAGTTGACGGAAAAATTTACGGCGTTCCGTATAATTTCCCGACGGATACGGAATTTATACCGGATATGAATGATGAAGAAATAGAGGCGTTCAGCGGTGCGACGAAGTCAAATGTAACAAAATGCCTGTGGATAAGAGACGATATTGCGAAGATGATTTATCCGGATTGTAAATCGTATGATGAGCTTGTGGCGCTGCAAAAGCAGAAGAACACAAAAATCGGCGATGATATCATGGATATTCAGATTAATTCCACCGACGATTTGGTTAATCTTTTGAAAAAGATTAAGGATTTGAACTTAAAGGAAGGCAGCAAGACGGTATATCCCACTGGATATTGGGGTTCGGACTGCTGGATTCCGCTTGCGCAGTTCGGTTCGGCGCTGATGGGTCATACGAACAAAAACTATATCACCGTTTGGGACAGAGATAAACAGGAAATTTTCATGCCGCTTTTGGGCGAGGACATGAAAAGAAGTGCAAAGCTGCAAAATTCGCTTGTGCGCGAAAAGATAATCGACCCGGAAAGCCTTATAAATACGCAGAGCATATTTGATGAAAAGATGAATGAAGGCTTGTATGCGGTTATATCCATGCCGTATTATGCGCCGACGTTCAATGCGTCGCTGGAGGCTGCGGGAAAGACGTTCAGATACAGACCGCTTTATACAAATGTTCCTGTGTTGAAAGGGTATGAGCAGGTAAATAAGCCGAAAACATGGGGCGACTGTGTGGGAATTTTAAAGACAATTCCGGAGGAAGATTTGCCGCTTTTGCTCAACTGGATGAATGTTCAGTTCAGCGACAAGTGGGACGAAGTGCGCTACTGGGGACCGGAAAGCGCGGGACTTTATGAAGACCTTCCGGACGGCGGCAGACGCTTTAAGGACGAGGGTTTAAACAAGAGATTTTTGGAACAGGACGATACGGCTAATAAGATTGAGGACTGTTACGGTTTGCAGACGCATTGCGGAAAATTCTGGATGCAGTTTACATATGCAAATCATTGGCACCCGCAGACGTATAACCATATCAAGGTTTTTGCATACCATACGGGAAGTGCGTTCGACTTTGCGCGTGACAGCAAATATGTAATGAATGACTTGCCGGACGGCCCCGATGATGATATATGGTCGTCCACATATTCGAATATTCCGGAAGTGCAGAGTTTCTGGAATGCGCGTTCATCATGGGAACCGCAGTTCCGCGAGACGCTTGCAGCCGCGTCGGACGAAGATTTTGAAAGCAAGTGGCAGGCGGCTGTTGAAAACTTAAAGAATACGGTCGATGTTGAAAAGATGACATCAGAAATGACAAAGGCGGCAAAGGAATCGATTAAATAGACGGGGGTTAGTATCCGATAATGAAGATAAAAAAACATTACCTTTGTATATTAAGTATATTTATAATGATGATGGCGAGCGCGGCGGTTTCCGCCGCGCAGCCGGAGTCGGTCAATTTGGCGGAGGGAAAACAGATTATCTCGAATAATCTTCCGGATTCGCCGTTTTCGCTTTCAAATCTGACGGACGGCGATACGTCCACAATGTCGGAATGGATTTGCACGGGTGAGGGAAAAGGTCTCGGCTTATATGCCGCTGTTGATTTGGGTGACGAGTACAATATCACAAGCGTGCAGCTGTACGGCAGACAGGATCAGGACGGTATGGCTGAGGCAAGATACGGATTTGAAATTCAGTTTTCCGATACTCCCGATTTTGAAAGTTACGAATCGGTAAACGGACCTTCGGAACGCAATGATACGCTGTTTCCGCCGAAAGGTTCGTTTTCCGCGGAAGTTAATTTAACAAAGCAGTACAGATATGTAAGGCTGATAAGAACGCAGGCGACACCCAACTTGTGGCTGTATTATAATGAGCTTAAAGTAATGGGTTACGGCGACGTTTATGAAAAGGATTACACGCTTGTTTCGGAAGGAAAAAAGGCAGTGACCGACAAAAACTATCCCGGCTGTACGGGTGAGCTTGCGCTTAACGATAAAATCGATAACAGCAACCGTTGGCTGTATTACGGGAACGAGGACTATCATTATATGATAGTCGATTTGGAAAAGCCGTATAATATCGGCTATCTTGAAGTGGAAAAATGCACAAAAGGCTATGACACGTTCTATGAGAATACATATGTTTACGGCTGCAATGAATATAACACCGAGGATTTTTATGATGCGGACGGAAACGGAATAAAGATACTTGACGAGACGAAGTATAAGGTTTTGGCACGCATAGGCAAAAATCCGCCGACCGTAAACAAAATCGAGTGTGACGATTCAGAGGCGTTCCGGTATCTGATATACCGCCGTATACAAAAGAGCGATACGGAGCTGGGCGGATTTCGGGCGTATGTGGTAAATCCGAAGGTTGTTTCGTACACAGCGGATTCCGAAAAAATCGTCTTGAAATTCAGCGCGGATATGGATTCGGAAACGCTGACGGCGGGGAATATAGAGTTGGTTGTTGACGGAAAAGCGGCGACATATACAGGTCGTTGCATTGATAACCGCAAATATGAGATGCTGTTTGACGGCGAAATTTTCGACTCCGATGTTGAAGTTAAGATAAAAAGCGGCGTAAAGGGCAAAAACGGCTCGGCAGCGCTTGAAAGAACGGCGGTAAGCTACACGGCGAGCGAAAAAATGACGGTAAGCGATTTCGGATTTTACGATTCCGACGCCGATGATGCGCAAAACATTACCGAGCCGTCGACCATGACGTATGCGCGGGCGGAACTTTGCAATAACAGCGCGGTATCGAAACAGGTTGTGTACCTTGTTGTTGCGGCGTATGACAGCAATAATACGATAGCGGAGATGAAGTCGGTAAGACGGGAAATTCAGCCGACGGAAAATGCGAAGATTTCGGTATCGGTCGATACGGAAAATGTAGACGACTTAAAACAGGTAAAAGCATATTTGTGGCGCGACTGCCGTATAATGGCGGATTGCGTGCCGAGTATAAAGTGTGAAAAGCAGAACTGATATAATTTTACAGGAAAGGAGCCGCTATGATTGCGATAAAAAAGTCATTATTAATATGTCTTGCGGCGGCAATGCTGATGCCGGGGATAAATACATATGCCGCCGACCCCGAAACGGCGGTATATGTTTCGGCGGAAGGCAGCGATGACGGCGACGGAAGTATAAAAAATCCGTTCCGCACGGTTGAAAAGGCAAAGGAATATGTGCGCACCGTAAACGGCGATATGAAGGGGGATATAACGGTTTATTTCCGCGGGGGCGTGTACCCGATTGAAGATACGCTGAGATTTGACGAATCGGATTCGGGGAGTAACGGATATTATATCACATACAAGGCATACAATAATGAACCCGTGAAATTTTCCGGCGGAAAAACCGTGGCGAACTGGCAGAAATATAATGATAAAATATGGTGCGCGGACTGGGACGGAACGGAGCATGTGCGCCAGCTTTATGTCAACGACCGCCGCGCAAGAAGGGCGCAGAGCGAAGAACTGTACGCGATAAAATCAATATATTCCGATAATGACGCCGCATATAAATATGACGGCGTGGTGACAGACGCCGTAAAGTTTTTAAATTATGAAAACAAACAGGATATACAGATTCATATTGCAATCGGCTGGAAATCGTTTTTGATTAATGTTGAGGATATCGTGCCGAAAAACAGCGGCTGCATATTCCTTTTGCACAGAAAATCGTTTATGTCGGCGTGCACCTGCTCGCAGCATTATATTGAGCCGGGAATACAATTTTATGTGGAGAATGCGTTTGAGGAACTTGACCGCGAGGGTGAGTTCTATTATAACAGAGCGCAGAAAAAGCTATATTATATGCCGCGCACGGACGAGGATATGACAAATGCCGAGGTTTATCTTGCAAGCACGGAAAAGCTTGTGGAAATCAAGGGCGAAAATTCCAACCGGAGAGTGCATAACATAAATTTTGACGGCATAACTTTTGCCCATGCGGCGTGGAACAGACCGTCAAAGGTGGGGCTTATCAATGATCAGGCGCAGATGATGACGCCCGATGATGAAGTTGATGTGCCGAAAGACCCGGGATTTTCAATGGTTCCGGCAAATATATCGCTTGAAAGAACGGAAAAAGTGAATTTCACAAACTGTGTTTTTAAGGATATGGGCGCGGTTGCCATGGGATTTGTGCGCGGTTGTATCGACAGTAATGTGACGGGGAACGTGTTCTGCGATGTGGCGGACAGTGCAATAACAGCCGGCGTAATCGGCGAAATGTATAATGACAAGGTATATGAGGGACAGAATTTGGCTGTCGGAAAACCTGTCACGGCAAGCTCGTATATGGGTTCGGGATTCCCGCTGAACGCGGTGGATAACGATGATTTTTCGGTATGGGCACCGAAGGACGGTGCTTGCTGGCTGCAAATCGACCTCGAAAAGGAATATGAAATTGACCGAATAGAAATCGACCCGAGAAAAAACATGGGTATTGACGGGGCGATGCACGGGATTGATGTTCTTGCATCGAACGACCCGGATTTCAAAACCTTCAGTATCTTGGGTTCAACGAGCACATCGTCATACCGCGACAAGAATAATACGCTTATAATGCGTACAGATAACGCCAATAAATACCGTTACGTGCGCTTTAAGAAAAATTCATACATGGCTCTTGCGAGCGTGCGGATAATAAACGAAAGCATGCCCTATTCGCCGTCGACGGAGCTGTGCAGAAATATAAAAATAGATAATAATTATATCACAAGAATAGGGCTTGTGAATTTCGGCGCGCCGGCAATTCAGGGATATTATAATCAGAACCTTAACGTGTCGCACAATGAGATGTATTATCTGCCGTATTCCGGCGTGTGCAGCGGCTGGGGCTGGACGCTTTACGGATTGACCGACTGCCGCGACATAAAAATCAATTACAATCGCATTGACAGCAGCATGCTGGTGCAGTTTGACGGCGGCGCAATATATACTCTCGGCAAACAGCCGAATTCCGTCCAGGTCGGAAATTATATAACAAATCAGGTGAATGACCTTGCGGCGATTTACTATGATAACGGGACGTCTTTTTTCACAAGCCGTGAAAATGTTCTGGACGGCGTGCCGTCATCGTATCACTGTGCCGGCGGCGAGGGAAATTTGTGGATAGACAACCACACCACGTCTATAGCCGATTCGCTGCAGTTTGCATTTCAGACGAACAGTTATGCGGGCAGAGAAAACGAGATTTTTGCATCGAACACGCCAAGCACAAAAATTCTGAAAATAATGCAGAATGCCGGTTTGGAAGACGGTTATAAGGATATCAAAGCCAAAGCGGGCGAAAATATGTGGGAGTGGTCGCGGTACGAGATGACGCAGAATGTTGCGGTACACGGCGGTTACGGCTCTGCGGACAGCAAGGCGGCGTGGGTGGCAAAATATTATATAAGAAACCACATTGAGTCGATAAAAACGTGGATTTCGATGCCGAAGTTCGGCGACGGCGTGGGAATGTATCCCGAATCCGCGAAAACCGACCTTGAAAACATGGTTGCCGATGCGGAAGCGTTCCTTATAAGCGGAAAAATGACGCGTGACGGAATTGCGGAGATGTACTGGAAAATCTGCGACGCCGTAGAACGATTTAAAAACAGCCGTAATAAATTCACGGGCGGCGAGTTGACAGCCGCAGCGGAAGATTTGCTTAACAATACAGCGGTGGGCGGCGGCAACGGAAATATTTCGCAGGCGAATTATGATAAGCTGGCAGGGTATAAAAATAAGTATGCCGCGGAAAAAACGGCGGAAAATGCCGCACTTTTGGAGGCGGCTGTGTTGGAGTTCCAAGATGAGATAATTAATCTGAATGTAAAATCTTTTGCGATAGCAAATCAAAAAGGAAACGTGCAAATAGATGCGGAAAATGCCGTAATCAATGCCGAGGTATTCGCCAATGCGGACCTATCGAAACTCACGGCAAGCGCGGTAAGCGGCGAAGGAACATACATTTATCCCGATATTTCGAAGGAGCAGGATTATTCACAGCCGTTCAAAATGTACGTAACAAGCCTTGACGGCACGGAAAAGAGGGAGTGGACGGTTAATATCACGAAGGAAAAGGAATACAGTTCGGAGGAGATTTTCTCCATGAATGAGTCGATTGAGGACACAAACGGCTGGAATATTTTCGGTTCATATAACAATAAGTATTATGAAAACAAGCGATTCCGTGATATAACGCTTGAATTTAATATGATGATTGCGGAAAAACGTTCGGGCGACTGGCCGTGTCTGGTGTTCAGAAGCCAGAGTAACGGCGAGACCTTTGATTCGAAGGACAATGACGCATATGTTATGGTATTCAGCGGCGGCGGAATTGAATTTTATCGGTTTAACGGCGGGAAAAGAACGCAGATGTACGGAAACATTGGTTCATTGCCGCAGCTTTTCGGACCGAAAATTCAGACAGAAGCATTTAAATTCGGCGAAAAGAATAATATGCAGCTTACATGCAAAAATGTTGAAAACGGTGTAAGAATAGCGCTCACGATAAACGGAACAAGCGTATTTGATATTGTTGACAGCTTTGAAGGAGCGATTACCGATTCGGGATATTTCGGCACTGTTTCTCCGGGCGCGGAAGTGCAGCTTCTGACCGATTAGAAGGGGGAAAAATTTTGAACAGGGAAAAATTAATTACAATACTTATCGCATTGTCAGTCATATTCAATATTCCGTACACCGCATCGGCGGATGACAGCAGTATCAACATTGCGCTTAATCAGGAGGCGGTTGCGTCCTCGTATGAGCCGGGGCATTATGCAAAGCACGCAATTGACGGAATTAATGACAATGAGGAATATTCGTACTGGAAATCCGCAGATAATGATGTGTCGCCGTGGTGGCAGGTCGATTTCGGGCTTGATTATAAGCTGTCGAAGGTGATAATTGAGGCGCGCAGGGGCGATGTTCCGGAAAGCGAGAGAAAAAACTTTCAAATCATGGTGTCAAATAATGCGGATTTTTCGGTGTTTGACAGCGTGGCAAATGTTGAGGACGCGTATGAGAATGAATATAGTGCAAACGTAACGGGGACAAAACGTTACAGATATTTAAGAATTGCCAAAACCGACAAAGAACCGCTGTCGCTGGCAGAGGTAAAGGTTATGGTTGATAAGTCGTCGATAAAACAGGGAGAGGAGGCGGTTGTTGACGCCGAGGAGGAAGAAACCGCATACGGAAGATACGATTTGCTTGCCGATATATCTGGAACAAAGTATGAAAAGCAGATAACGCTTTTGCAGAATTTGGGGATTGTAACCGGGTATACCGACGGCGCATTCAAGCCGGACAACACAATCACAAGGGCAGAATTCGCCGCGATGGTGTGCAATATTGTTGCAAACGGCATAACAGAAGGCGGTACATCTGCATTTGATGATGTTTCGGCGGAATATTGGGCGAACAAATTTATCGGATACCTGTATGAAAGCGGCATGGTGAACGGTGTTTCGGAAAAATATTTTGAGCCCGATTCGGAGATAACCGTGCAGCAGGCGGCAAAAATAATCGTATCCATGCTCGGAAAGGATATTTTCGCAAAGGATAAGGGCGGATATCCGAACGGGTATATGCAGATAGCACGCGATGAGGATATCTTAAAGAATGTAACAAAACATGGCGATTTGCCGGCAACGCGCGGCGAAATTGCGGCTATGCTGTATAATTCGCTGGACGTGCGCGTGTCGTCGCTTGAAGTGACGGGCAGCGGGAATAAGATTACCGATAACGATACGCTTCTTTATACGTATATGCGTATAAAGAAGAAAACCGATATTCTTGCAACTTGCGGAAATGTTTCGATTAATATTGAAACCGTTTCGGATAATGACGGAAAAATATCAATCGGCGGCGAAGTGTATAAAACCGAAATACCAAATATCGGGAAATATCTGGGATATAATGTGGATTTGTACTATTCTGATGAGGACGCGGATATAGCATATGCGGTTGTTCCGCGGAATACTGAAGAATTTGTCATAGAGAGCGATGACGTAATCCGAATGACAAACACCGAAATTATCTATGAGGATGCGAAAAGAAACAAAACAATAGACATGCCGGAGCAGTATTATGTTGTTTATAATAACAGGGCGGTGCGCGTCTATGATTTGGAAAAATTAAAGCCGTCATGCGGCAGCGTCAGACTGATTGATAACAACCGTGACGGGAAGTACGAGGTTGTTATTATAGAAAATTATGCAACACATGTTGTATCGGGGATAAGCACGGCAAGCAGTGCGGTGTATTTGAAAAATCCGTATAAAACGATAAACTATTCTGCCGACAGAGTGGAATTTTTCTACGGAAAGGACAGAATTTCCACCGAGCCGGAGAATCTGAAGGAAGGCATGATTGCCTCGGTTATGGAATCGTCGGGCGACAATAAAAAATTCACGATTATCGTATCGGACGAAGTGATAACCGGCAAGGTAACGGCAATTAAGGAAGAAGACGGAAAGCTGTATATTACGGTGAACGGCACGGAATATGATGCGCTTATAAAGCAGAATGAAGTCGAGCTTAACTTAAACGGCACGTTTTATCTTGACGTGTTCGGGCGAATTGCCGCGACGGGCGACGCGGTGGCTCTCACGGAGCGGTACGGGTACATAAACAAGGCGAACGTCAATGAAGATGAAGACGTGCTCCGTTTTAAAATATACACGCAGTACGGCGATTTTATAACGGCGGATTCAACCAAAAAACTCAGAATAGACGGCGATAAACCGATAAGCCTTGATGACGCGATTACGAAACTGAAATCTGCCGGCAATGGCGAAGTAAATCAGGTTGTGCGGTACAAACAGAACAGCAACGGCGAGATTATCAGCATAGATACCGTGACGCAGGGCAGCGAAACCGACGGACTCAAACTGGAAAAGTCGTCATACAGCGGAATGTATGCAAATCAGATGTTTAACATGAGCCTTGCTATAAGCGATAATACGGTTATGTTTGTTATACCGGCTAACAAGGCGGACAGTTCGCAGTACGCGATAAAACTGCGCAGTGAGCTTAAAGCAAGCGCGAGCTATAAATTTGACGCGTACGATATTGATGATTATCAAACGATAGGCTGCTGCGTTTTCGGCGAGGGCGACGTAGACTTTAACGAAAACGCAAGCGTAATACTTGTGGATAAAGTTTATACAGCTTTAAATGAAGATGATGAGCTGGTAAAAATTCTGTGCGGTTACTGCAACAACGAATATGTTGAATTCCGCGAGAGCAAAACGGGCGTTCTGGACGGACTTAAGCGCGGTGACATTATATCCGCGGCATTAAATCTGCAGGGGCAGATAAAGCAGGTACTGAAAAGATACTACAGCGAGCCGGACCACCCGGGCAGCGACAGGGCGGTATCAAAGCTGCGCCCGTCGATAGGCAGCGTGAGCAGTAATACCGCGTGGAAATACGGCACGGTTTTATCCAAAAAGGACGGAAAAGTCATAGTAGATGTCGGCGGCGACAGATTCGTGTTCAATACGAAGGGCGAAACAAGGCTGCGCATGTATTATTATGATGCGTCGGAAAAGAAGGTCGGACTTGCTGGCTACGGAGATATCCGCGACGCGGAAAGCGTGGGTCTTGCCCATGCAAGCCGTGTTGTTGTACACCCGATGTATCTTGAAACGCGTGAGGTTATTATATTACAATAATATTGTGAGGAGAAAATGGTATGAGAAAATTTTTATCGGCATTATGCAGTATCGTTGCGGTCTTGCTGATTGCGCCGAACGTTTTTGCGCAGGATAAGATTATCAATGCGGACTATGACAGAGACAGCCGCGTTGTAAAGATAAGCGGAACTTTTGATTATTCGATTGACGGCGAAACAGTGCACCTTATGCTTATGAAACCGGGCGCGGATTTGGACAAAGCGGAAAGCGGCGAGACGGAAATTGCGGATTTGGCGGTGCATATAGATGATGTACGCGTCGCGGAAAAGTCATTTGCTTTTGACGGTTTCAAATTGCCATCGGGCTGCACCATGAATGATTATGAGATACGTGTAAGCGTGAAAAATAATGTATATACAGACTGCCTGTATGTTGCCGATAAAAGTGAAATACTGGCGCTTTTGCAAAACGCATCGGAGGAAAATATTCCGCTGTATATTGAAAAGTATAATGATGTGCTGAAACTTGATATGAGCAGCGGCGGGATATTTCTTTCGCTGAACGAAGCAAATAAACAGCGCGTATATAAAGCAGTATCGCATAAAAGTTATGCGTCATTTGAGGTTTTCGGCAGCAGCTTTAACGCGAATACCGTATTGGCGAGACTGTCCGAGTGCGTATGGGGCGAAACGGAACGACTCTTAACGGATAATAATGCCGATTTGGGTCTTGATTTGTCGGGATATCTCGGCTTAACGCAAACCGACCGCGACGCCGTTTCAATGAAAATCAGCGCAAAAACGTATGAAACCGCAGCCGCGCTGCAAACGGCAATCAATTCAGCCATTGCAGAGGTAAAGGGCAAAAATAACGGCGGAGGTTCATCGGGCGGGGGCGGCGGCTCGTCGGGCGGAAAACCGTTTATCAAGCCGTCCGAAGATATAATAAACGGAAATAACAATAAGCCGGATACGCAAATGCCGGGCGGATTTGCCGATATGGACGGCTTTGACTGGGCAAAAGAAAGCGTCGGCAGATTAACCGAAAAGGGCGTTATAAGCGGAAGGAGCGAAACCGAATTTGCGCCGTCGGACAACATAACCCGCGCGGAGGCGGCGGTTATGATAAAGCGCGCGTTTTCGGATAAGCTGCAAAACGGCGGAAAAGCAAAATTTTGGGATATAAACGGTCACTGGGCATATGAATATATAGACACGCTGTATTCAAACGGCATAATTTCGGGCGTATCGGAGGATAGCTTTGCACCGGACTTGTATATAACGCGTCAGGATTTTGCGTGCATAGCTTACAGAATTGCCGCAGGTATACGCGGACTCAATATGTCCGACGCACGTTTTGCCGATGACGGCGATATATCGGAATATGCCGCTGCTGCGGTATATTCGCTGAAAGAAGAGGGCATCATCAGCGGAACATCGGATAATATGTTCTGCCCGAAGGAATTTATAACCCGTGCGGCGTGTGCCGTTCTCACGGATAAGCTGATGAAATTTGCTGAAAGTGTGGAATAAATAATGCGTACCGTTTTGATTGTTGATGATAACTGCATTGAACTTAATGCCATGTCAAAGCTAAAGATATGGAGCGAATTGGGATTTACACAGGTACTCTGCGCGCAGAACGGAAAAAACGGATATGAAACGGCTGTCAGAGAAAATCCGGATATAATACTTACCGATGTTTCCATGCCGATAATGGACGGTATAGAGATGGCGAAAAATATCGTTAAAGCAAAGGTCGCGTCAAAGTTTATATTTGTCAGCAGTTTTGATGAGAGCGAGTATATAAGGGAGGCTATTGAGCTTGAGGCTTTCGGGTATATTCTTAAGCCGATTAATGTTGATAAGCTTAAAGGCATCGTTAAAAATGTAATGAAAAAGGAGGACATTATTAACGAGTCGAATAATAAGATTATCGCATTGGAGGAGCAAATCAAGGAATTTATGCCGATGGTTACGCAGCAGGCGGCGAAGGATTTGCTGTACGGAAGTCTGAATTATGAAAAGACGAAGTTAAGCGTTCTGAATATGGACGTGCGGCGTTTCGTTTCGGTGGGGCTTATCGGCGTAAACACCGATTTTGAAACGCCGGTGTCGCAGATGTATCTTAATGTCAGCAGCGTTATGGACGTATTTTTAAAATCGGAATTTACGCTCACAAACCGCGTGTTTGCGTTTATTCATTCGCATGAGGATATCGCGTTCATGTTTTTTGCGGATAACAGCGACAACGCCGAGGAGGTCGAAAATCTGCTGATTGAAGAATTCGAGAAATTAAAAGGCGTTGTAAAGGAAAAAACGGGGCGGGATATATCGGTATTTATCGGCGGAACGACGAAAAGGATTGAGGATATCCCTAAATATTTCCAGCGTGCGCTGCTTGTGCAGAGTAATTTTATCTGTTCAAAACAGGGCGGAGTGTTTTTAACAGATACAATAGTGGATTATGACGAAATGATTCAGTACGACATAAACGAACTGAAAAAGAAGATAACCAACGTGGTCGAAAATGACTCGGAGGACGATGAAATCGCAAAATTTGTTGACGTATATTGTCCCGAAAAGATGATTGTCAACGAAAACTTTGTGCGAAACATGCTCTTTAACATTGTTACGGCGCTCAATGTGGTGCTGTTTGAAAAGGACGAAAGTTTCGAGCATATTTTCGGCAACGAATATATGATATGGAACAAAATCTTTGACGCAAAAAGTATTCAGAATGTGAGAATGTTTATAAGCAATATTCTTATGTTTACCAAACAGTATTTTGATAATAAAAAACAGGACAGGTATGAGGTTCTTATCGAGAAGATAAAGGATATCGTGAACACACAGTATGCCGGGATTGAGAATATCAATGAAATATCGTCGCAGGTGTTTTTGAGCACCGTGCATGCAAATTCAATATTTTTAAAGTCCACGGGCGAGACGATATTTGACTATCTTACGAAGGTCAGGATTGAAAATGCAAAGCTGCTTTTAAAAGACCGCCGTTATAAAATATATGAAATCGTTGAAATGGTCGGGTATACATCAAAGCAGTATTTTGCGAACCTGTTCAGAAACTATACCGGCATGACGCCGTCGGAATACCGCAGTAAGAATAGTGCGTGATAAGTTATGAATATTTACAAGGAAAAAGGACATGAGGAAATAAAATCATCATTGCTGAAGCTTATATCGACAACTTTGTTGATTGTGCTTGCGGTTGTTCTTTTGCTGCTGTTTGTTATAACTTATATATTGAAGGTAAATTCAAGCCGTGAGAATATGAGGTATAAGCTTGATTTTGCGTACTATCAGGTAAATAATGAATTTAATAATATGTTAAATTCGGCTGTAAATATTACGGGAAGTCAACTTGTGATGGAGCTTTTGTCGCACGACGGCGAGTACCCGGTGGGGGAAATGATGGAGGATTACCGCCTTCTCGGGAAATTTATCGGCGGATTTATTAACAGCGGCGAGTCGGGCAGCAGAGATTACTGCATTTACGTGCACAATCCCGCGTACGTGGAAGGTACGTACATATTACACACGGAGCGGCTTAAAAAAAGCGGCTTGTTCGATGAAATAGAAAAACTGCACCCGTATGAAATGCTTTGGCGCTGGGACGAGGACGGCTCGCGCATACGGCTTTTTAAAAGAATATACGGGAGTGAAGATTTGGGCGTGCTGGAGGTAAGTATATCTTCGGACAAAATCAAGCGGATTTTGAGCGAAATTTCACTTAACGGCTCGGAGGGGATAGCCGTTATCAATGATTCGTCGGACGTTATCGCGTCGGACGGGAATTTTATGCAAAAGCACAGTCTGCGCGTAAAAAAGACGTTTGAGAATAATATGTCAATTGTCGTTACGGAGAAAATGAGCGGCGTTGTTAAAAGCGTTATATTTATGTTTTTGCTGATTTCTGTTCCCATAGCGGTGCTGCTGTTTGCTGTTTTGCAGACGTATAAATATATGCTGACGAAAATAACCGACAGGCTTTATTCCTTTGTCCATAAGCTGCAGGAGGACGGGAATGAAATTGACGTCGAGAATAATGACGAAATCGGCTTTATCGAGGCGCGGTTTAAAGAGGTGTACAACCGCAATAAGGAACTTTATAAAAATTTAGAGGAAATCAATAAAGAAAAAAACAAAATGGAAATAAAGTTTTTGCAGTATTCGTTAAATCCGCATCTGCTTTATAATTCGCTGTCGGTGGTAAAATGGCTGCTTGTCGACAAGGGCGAAAACGAAATAACCGATGTGATTGACAGCATGGTTTCCTATTATCGGCTTGTTCTGTCGGAAGGGCAGGAGGTCATAACGATAAGGCAGGAAGTGGAACTTTTGCGGAAATATATCGATATTGTGGAGATGACGTACCGATGCAAAATCCGCATGAGCGTGAATATTGATGAGCAGATACTTGACAGCTGTATAATAAAAATGATTTTGCAGCCGTTTGTGGAAAATGCCGCCATGCACGGCTTGGTGGGCAGAGAAAATCCGCAGCTTGACATATCGTGCAAGGAAAAAGACGGAATGTTGCTGTTTGAAATCTCGGATAACGGAAACGGTATAGACGCAAAGACGCTGGAAAGTATTAAAGGCGATAATTTCAAACGGCGCAAGCGGGGATTCGGACTTAAAAATACAAGAAAACGAATTGAAATGTATTACGGCAGCGATTGCAGTTTTGATATCGAAAGTAAGGAAGGCGAGGGGACAACGGTCAGAATTGTTCTGAAAAAAATAGATAATAATTCGTCGGACTCATAAGTTTTTTGCCGTCGGGCGGGATAGGAGAAAATAATGAAAAAGTTTTTTAGCGTTTTGATGGTGCTGATTTGCGTGCTGAATATTATGCCGGTAAAGGCACAGGATAACGGCGTAATTGCGTGGAATGCAAAGGATTGCGACGCATACGGTGACGGCATCGATTCGGGAAATGATTGGTATTTTTATGACAGCGGCTGGGCGGAATACACGGTAGATATCCCGTCGGGCGGAATTTATAAAATGACAATAACGCGCCATAATCTGGTGGGCGATGCGGTGTTTACTGTAACGGCGGACGCGGGTAAAGCGTACGGCGGCTGGAAAAAGGGGGACGGGAATGAGAATATAACCGTTTCGGAAAATGTTTATCTTGACGAAGGCGCAAGGAAAATCAGATTTTCCACCACAAAGGGCGGAATTGTAAGCGGATTTGCGCTTGAACTTGTAAAAGAGGAAACACGGATTTATAAATCGGTTAAGCAATGGGTGGAAACGCCGAGCGGAGGCGACAACGGCGACAGGTGGTATTTTTACGACAATACTTTCGCGTCATACGCCTTTGACGTTCCGTTTGCGGGCAAATACAGCGTGCAGCTGAATTATCAGGGTGCGCCGGCGAATGAAAAATCCGCCGTTACGTACAATGGATATAGGTATGAATGCACGCCCGGTAAAAGCGCGGACATAAACACGCCGAAAGAGATTGTGCGGGGGATTACGCTGCCGCGCGGTGAGGCTGTCATAACAATATCGGGCATAGGCAGCTGTAATGTATCGGCGATATCGCTGGTGCTTGATGAAAGAATTGAGGATATACCCGCGGTGCATGCGGATAATGTTTCGTTTTGGGATATATCGGGAAACAGGTGCGAAAGTATTCTTGATAAAAATGCCGTAAGCTTTGCCGCCGATGTTATAAATAATACCGACGCAGATGTGCCGGTAATGATGGTGTATGCGGAATATACGAAAGATGGAAGGCTTGTAAGCACAAAGGCGGATTCGCAGATTGCGCCGGGAAACGGCGGTGTGCGCCTGAATATAAATTTATCGGAGCGCGCTGAGCCGCAAAGGGGCGGAATTTATCGGATATTTATAATGAAAAACGGCACCGAGCCGATAACCGATAAAATTGAGGAATGTGTGCCGGAAAATGAAATATACGTTTCGGCGGCGGGCAGTGACGACGGTGCGGGGACTCTTGCCGCACCGTTTCGCACTCCGGAGCGCGCCATGCGGGAAGTCCGCCTTTTAAATGCGGATATGGACGCGGATATTAACGTGCATGTTGCGGGTGGGGTTTACCGCCTTTTAAATACGCTTGCGTTTGATGAAAACGACGGTGGCAGCAACGGATACCGCGTTAATTGGATAGGAGACGGCGCGGTGTTTACGGGTGCGGATATTATCGGCGGCTGGACGAAGTACAGCGATAATATATACTGCGCGGACTATAAAACCGATAATCCCGTGCGGCAGCTGACGGTGAACGGAAAAAGCGCCGTGCGTGCGAAAAGCCGCGATATGATTGGGATAAGCGGATTTTATGATGACGGCGTTATAATAGAGGACAGCCTGTATGCGGCATATAAAAATCAATCGGATATCCAGCTGCATTTTTCAAGCGGCTGGAAGTCATATCTGATGAATGTCGAAAACATTTCGGCGGAAAATGACGCAAGTAAATTCAAGATTTCGCGCTATGCGATAGATACGGCAAAGTCGAAGGTGCAGCATCATATGTATGAAAATCACCATGTTTGGATTGAAAACGCTTTTGAGGAACTTGATGGGCCGGGCGAATTTTACTATGACAGAGCCGCGAAGAAAATTTATTATATTCCGCGCGACGGCGAGGATATGGAAACGGCGCATGTACATGCCGCGGCGCTTGAAACGCTGGTGGATTTGCGCGGGAGCGACGCGTATCATAAGGTGAAAAATATAACGTTTGAAGGATTTACATTTGAAAATGCGGCGTGGTATCAGCCGGCGGAGCACGGGCTTTTGAATGACCAGGCGCAGATGATTGTAGCGGACAAAACCGTAACCGAGCGCAGCCGATACGGCGCTATGGTAAGTACGGCGGGGATTATGCTGAATTTTGCGGAAGGCGTTGTGTTCGAGAATAATCTGATAAGGGATATGGGTGCGGTCGGAATCGGCATGTATGAAGGCGTGTACGGCTGCAAATTTGCGCAGAATACCTTCTGCGATATTGCCGACAGCGCCATGACGGTCGGAACGCTGTATCAGGTGTGCGAAGATACGGTGTATCAGGGGAAGAACCTTGTCGGCAATAAGCGCACGAAGTCAAATGCGGGAACAAATGCCTATGCCGAGCATGCGATTGACTGCAATACGAACAGTATGTGGTCGCCGCCGGACGGGGCATGCTGGTGGCAGATTGACCTTGACGCCGCGTATGAAATTGACAGGATAGAAATTGATTCAAGGACGGATAACGGCAAAACGGGTTTGCAGGGCGACCTTAAGGGAGTGCGCATTTTGGCGTCGAATGATGAGGATTTTGCCGATTATTCGGTTTTGGGAACAATATCGGACAGTACCGAAACGAAAGGGACAACCTATGTTATGCCCGTTACGGACGGCGGACGGTATCGGTACGTGCGTATGGCGAAAAACAGCTATACATGTCTTGCCAATGTAAGAATTATTAATGAAAGCATGCCGTATGCGCCGATTGTGCAGACGTGCAAAAATAATGAGATAAGCGATAATTATATCACGCGTGTCGGTACGGTAAATTACGGCGCACCGGCTGTTCAGGCGTATTACACAAGCGGGCTGTCGGTTAAAAATAACGAAATCGCGGACGTACCCTATTCGGGTATATGTGTCGGCTGGGGGTGGAATCAGAATAAAACGTCGACGACATGCCATGACAATATTGTTGCCGATAACAAAATATCGGACTGCATGCAGCTATGTTTCGACGGCGGCGGGATTTATACCCTCGGTCAGCAGCCGGGCACGGTAATCAGCGGAAATTATATATACAATCAGGCGAATCATCTGTCGGCGATATATCTCGATTCGGGTTCAGCGGAGATTACCGTGCGGGGGAATGTGCTGGAAGACGTTCCGGTATCGGTATTTGTGACGGGCGACACGAACGCTTGCACCGTAGAGGATAATTATACGACATCGGTTAAGTATACAAACGGCTCGTCCGATAAAGAAACAACGTGGTATGACGCACCGAGCGTTTTTGTGCCGGGCGCTATGCCGGGTGCAGCTGCCGCAATTGCGGATAATGCCGGAATACGCACAAATGCCGAATCGATACGGAAAAGAGCCGAAAACGAGTTTGCTTGCCGTGACGGGCGATATGTTTCGCAAAATGCCATAGACAACCGCGAAGAAATAGGTTATATGAATGATTCATATTTTGCGCAGTATTGGCTTGGGACATATCTTGATGCCGCACAAAAGTGGACAGAACTTTCGGAGGGACGGCTTGGCGGCGATGTTTTGGAAGATTGCCGCAATCGAATTTCGGCAATACGGGCAGAAATGGCAGAAAATATTTCGGACAGACAAAAGATACTATCGCTTTACCGGCAATTTAAAGAAGTGGAAATTATAATCAGAAATCAACAGTAAACAGGGACTGCGGCGAATATAATCATTCGCGGCAGTTCTTTTTATATAAAAACATAAAATTGCGACATAAAACATAAAAATCTCGTCTTGTAAAAAAATATGCACAGTGTATAATTAATTATAAAACAGGTCAAATAAAGAACCGGCGGGAGGAAAAGCTAATGGAAAATATGAAATATTGGGACGTGTATTTTGATAACGAAAACGCACATGAAAATTTAACGGTTAAGGGGAATATTGACGTATCAAAGATAACCGATGATAAAGCGGCGCTTAAAACGGTAAAGGAATATCTTGGCAAAGCGGTTGAAAAGTGTCTGCGTGAGCCGGTCGGCGATATGAAGTACAAGTTTGTCGTGCCGGGTGCAGAATACCAGGATTTGTGGGATTGGGACGCGTATTTTATATGCTGTTCGCTGCCCGATGACAAGATGGACTATATTGAGGGCACGGTACGCGGACTTTTGGACGGCTCGCGTGATGACGGTATGCCGGCAAAAATGGTAAAGCGCGACGGATCGGTGCTGCTGACGGAGCAGACACTGCCGATTTTGGCGCAGTTTACATATATGGCGGCAAAGCGCATGAACGATTTTTCGTGGGTCGGCGCATACTGGGATAAACTTGAAAATATTGTCGCATATCATGACAAATATTTTATGAAGGACGGTTTTTACGTATGGAATACATGGAGCGGACTGGACAATAATCCGAGCCTGTACGGACAGGTGCCGAAGACGGTTGCCGGTGCGGATTTGGCGACTTGGGTATACCGCGAACTTAAAGCCATGGAAAAGATTTCAATAAAAATCGGCAGGGGCAGAGAAGATTTCTATAAGGAAAAAGCCGCAAAGCTCAAGACGTTTATCGGGGAGAATTATTATGATTATGCGGATAAATTCTTTTATGATGTTCTGAAAAATACATATGATGTAAAAATCCCGAAAATGTTCCAGGCAATAAAATGGAACACGTTTTTGAAATTCCGAAGCTGGGCGAATTTGTTCGTTTTGTGGGGCAAAACGGCGAGCGATGAACAGGCGGCGGAAGTCGTAAAGAAAATAATGTCGCCGGACGAGTATTTGTCCTGCTGCGGAATACGCTCGCACAGCAAGCACGACATGGTGTATAATAATGAGCCGATGGGCAATCCGTCCAACTGGCAGGGACCCGTGTGGGGACTTTCAACATTCCTGACGGCGTATTCCATGAGCCATTACGGATATAAAAAGGAAGCGCTTGACGCGGCGTATCGGTTAATCCGTACATATGCCGCGGATATTGAGCAGAACGGCTGTATACATGAATTTTATCACGGCGAGACCGGTCAGCCGCTTATGCGTCCGTATTTTATGAGCTGGAATGCGCTGGGACTGAAGGTTATCGACGATATTGAAAACGGCACGGACAGCACAACTTTGGATATGCTTGATGATTAATGCGGAGGAAGAATATGAAGTATTACGACGTATTTTTTGATAATGACGGCGCGCATGAACCGCTTACGATTAAAGGGAATATTGATGTATCAAAAATAACCGATGATAGAGCGGCGCTTGAAACGGTAAAGGAATTTATGCGCGGTGCGATTGAAAAGTGTCTGCGCGAGCCGGTCGGCGATATGAAGTACAAATTTGTCGTGCCGGGCGCAGAGTACCAGGATTTGTGGGACTGGGATTCCTTCTTTATGTGCTGTGCACTGCCCGATAGCAAGCTTGATTATGCGGAAGGCACAATTAAGGGACTTTTGGACGCCGCGGGCGAGAACGGACAGTCGGCTAAAATGGTAACGCGCGACGGAAAAATTCTGCGCAATCCGCAAACAATCCCAATTTTGGCGCAATTTACATATATTGTATCAAAGCGTATGAACGATTTTTCATGGGTCGGCGTATACTGGGATAAGCTTGAACGCGTAATGGAATACTACGATAATACGTTTATGCGCAACGGTTTTTACATATGGTTACAGTGGAACGGAATTGACAATAACCCGAGCCTGTACGGGCAGGAACCGAACACGGTTGCGGGCGCGGATTTGGCGGCGTGGATATACCGTGAACTGAAGGCTATGGAAAAGCTGTCGGCAAAACTCGGCAGAGAAAGAGAAGGATTTTATGCGCAAAAGGCAGAAAGTCTGAAAAAGTTTATTCAGAATAATTACTTTGACTATGCCGACGGGTTTTTCTATGACGTTCTCCGTAATACCGATAACGTAAAAATTCCTAAAATGTTCCAGGCGATAAAGTGGAATACGTTTATCAAATTTAAGAACTGGTCGAGTGTTTTTCCGCTTTGGGGCAAAGCCGCAAGCTGCGAACAGGCGGCGGAGGTTGTGAAGAAGATGATGTTGCCGGACGAATTTTTGTCATGCTGCGGAATACGTTCGCACAGTAAAAATGATATGGTGTATAATAATGAGCCGATGGGCAATCCGTCCAACTGGCAGGGCCCGGTGTGGGGACTTTCCACATTCCTGACGGCGTATTCCATGAGCCGTTACGGGTATAAAAAGGAAGCGCTCGACGCGGCGTATCGGTTAATCCGCACATATGCCGCGGATATTGAGCAGAACGGCTGTACGCATGAGTTCTACCACGGCGAAACGGGTCAGCCGCTCATGCGCCCGTATTTCCTCAGCTGGAACGTGCTTGCGCTGAAAGTTATCGACGATATAGAAAACGGCACTGACTGCACTACATTGGATATATTAGACTGATATAAAAGCAATATGCCGTCTGCGGTATATTGCTTTTAACAGTACGGAAAGGAATTGCGATGGAAAAGAAAATATTTTATGTTGCGCAAGACGGGATATACGGTCACAGCGGCGAAAACCCGCGTGCGGCCGAGGAAAAAAAGGACGGCCCGCTCTGCTTTAATTTAAACTTTTTAAAGGATATTGTGAGCGAGGATAATATCAAGGGGAAACTTTATGAATATGAGTTCATTTTCCGCGGCGGAACGTATTACATAAACAGGCCGTGGATTTTGATGCCGCATAACGGCGGGAAAATAACCTTTAAGGCGTACGAAAATGAAGAGGTTATAATAAGCGGCGGAAAGAAAATAACGGGATTTTGCGAGGAGACGGTGAACGGGATAAAGATGCTCACCACGGACGTCCCGGAGGCAAAGTGCGGCGAGTGGAATTTTCGTGAGCTGTACGTGAACAAGCGCTTTGCCGAGCGTCCGTCATATCCCGCGGACGGGACATATCTTCGCATAAAGTCAACACCGGGAAATCCGCTAAACGGCGACTGGCAGCACGGAATGAGCTTTTTTGAGACCTATCAGGGCGATTTGGACGCGCTCGGAGACCTTGACGATGCTGAGATACTCGTGACGCATTACTGGATTGAGGAGCGTATGCCGATTGTGCGGTATGACGGGGACGCGCATACGGTGTACTGCGACAGGCGTTCGGGATTTCAGCTGAGGGACGATGTGGTGTCCGACTATGCAAAATACCGCGTGGAAAATGTATTTTCGGCACTGAAAGAGCCGGGGCAGTGGTATCTTGACCGCAAAATCGGCAAGCTGTACTATATTCCGCGGGACGGCGAAACGGCGGATAATATCTTGGTTGAAGCGCCGGTTTTGACGGAAATTTTAAAGCTTGAGGGCGGCGGCGGAAAATTTACCGAGGGTATAACCTTTGAAAATATTGTGTTTGAAAATACGGCGTCGGACAATAACGGACAGATGCCGCCGCGCACGGCGCATATGTTTTACGATACCGCACGCAAATACGCAAGTTCGTGCCAGGCGGCGGTGAATATCAACGGTGCTGTGCGGCTTGAAAGTGCGCGAAACTGCGCGTTTTCAGGGTGCACATTCAGAAATATGGGAAACTATGCGGTGCAGATAGGTAATTCATGCGAGAGAAATGAAGTGCACGGCTGCGAGTTTTACGGCTGCGGTGCGGGCGGAATACGCATCGACGGCGGCGATTATTTTGAGCCGGAGGAGCTCGCGACGGGCTATAACTGCATAACGGACAACAAAATACACGACTGCACGAAAATTTTCTACAGTGCAATCGGAATATTCATAATGAACGGATTTTCAAACTATATCGCCCGCAACGAGATATATAACCTGAAATATACCGGAATTTCGTGCGGCTGGGTATGGGGATTTACCAAAAGCAGAGCCTGTGACAATGTGATTGAGTATAATCACATACACCACCTCGGTACGGGTGATATGAGCGATATGGGCGGAATATACATGCTCGGGCCGCAGGGCGGCAGCGAAATCCGCGGCAATTGTATTCACGATATAACAAAGGCGAATTACGGCGGCTGGGGAATATACCTTGACGAGGGCAGCAGCTGCATTGTCGTGGAGAAAAATCTTGTTTACAATACCGACTCCGAGGCGCTTTTCATAAATTACGGAAAGGAAAATATGATACGGTATAACATTTTATCGGCGGGCAAAAACGAGACGGTCGGCATCGGCAGAACAATGAGCCATATTACCGCGACGTTTTTGCAGAATATTTTTGTTTTTGATGATAGGGCTGCTGTTTTCGGCAGAAGTCAGGTGTGTTTTGAGGACAGAACAATAATTTTTGACTGCAATTACTATTGCAGTCTGTCGGGCGGAGAACCGACAGTAACGGTCGGCGAGCCGGGCAGAGAAGATAACAAAATTTTTTTGTGGAATGAATGGCAGAGTATGGGGTATGATATGGGTTCGCACATTGTGTCGGATATTTTTAAAGATAATTCATTTGAATTAAAAAAAGACGCGGAGGTGTTTAAATATGGCTTTAAGAGGTAAAAATGTTGTGCTTGAGGAATACGAATGGACAGATTTTTGGTGGGATAACCGCGATGTTGACGCGAAGACCGTGCTTTTAATCGGCGATTCGCAGACGCGCGGTATGCGTCCGTATTTTTCGCAGTTTTGTCCGCAATTGAAGGCGGATATGTTCGCAACGTCGAAATGTGTTGATAATCCCGACTACATGCGTGAGCTTAAGTATGTGCTGGAGGGGTATCAATATGACCGTGTATTCTTCAGCCACGGACTTCACGGATGGCATCTGGGGGTTGAAGATTATGCGGAAAAGTGCAGTGAGATGTTGGATTTGTTGGCGCGAACGGGCGCGGAAATTATCATTGAGAGCTGTCTGCCGGTCGCGCTTCCGGGCGATAAGTATATTTTGGACGCGGAGAGAAACGACATTGTAAATGAAAGAAACCGCGTGCTGAAAAAGCTTGCAGAGGAAAAAGGCTTTGCGTATATTGACCTGTACGGCGCGGTGATTGATATGGCAGATATACGCGACAGGGACGGTATGCATTATAACGAAAAGGGATATCGGCTTTTGGCGCAAAAGCTTGCGGAAAGGGTATAAACATGAATCTGATAGAAGAAAAGCAAAATCCTACTCCGGACTACTATTGTACGTGGCAGACACAGCTTTATGCATGCAATAACGGCGGACCGGAAAAACAGCGTGAATACATGACGGAGGAAAACCTGTTCGGCGGCGGCACGGCGCAAGGGTGGGTGAATTTTTACGAAAAAGCAAGAAAAGATTTGCTTTTGGTTATGGACGACAGCTGGGACGTGCCGATTAAAAATTATGAAAAGCATTACGGTAGTCTTGTGCTCGATAAAGAGAAATTCCCGAGCTTTTATGAAGAAAACAATCCGCAAAAAAGCCTTGAAAATCTTACAAAAAGGGTAAAACAAAACGGCTGGAAAGGTCTCGGCGGCTGGGTATGTGCACAGGAGTCGCCGCTGTATTCGGAAAAAAGCGCGGAGGAATACTGGATAAAGCGGCTCAAATGGTGCCAAAGCGCGGGATTTTCATACTGGAAGGTCGACTGGGGCGAAAAGGCAAAGGATTTGGAATTTCGCCGTATGCTGACAAATCTTCAGAGACAATATGCCCCCGATGTTGTGATAGAGCACGCGATGCTTGCCGATGCAATCGGGTTCGGCGAAGTGTTCCGTACATATGATGTCCCGGCGATAATGTCAATTCCTATGACGATGCAGAAAACTGCGGATTGCCTTACGCACACCGACGGCGGAATGATAAACTGCGAGGACGAGGTTTATACCGCGGCGGCGATCGGGTGCGTTATGGGGGTTATGCGCCACCAAATGTGCGGTGATTTGCCGAACGGTGAGCCGGATTTGTCATTCCCGGCAATGCACAGGAACATAAAAACCAAAACGGCGGAAATTCTGCGCGCGGTTCGCTGGCACAGAATGGCGCCGGCGTTCGGTGTAACAGTGGACGATGTGTGGGTGAGCAAGGAACGCCTTACAGATTATTGGGATATAGAATCTCAGCACGCGGAATTTGAAAAATGGTGGGGATTTAAAGACGGCGAAAGAGTCGAGAAAACTGCCCCATCGGCAATTGCAAGGGGAACGGCACTGCCAAAAATCAAGCCGGATAAAAACGGACTTGTCCCGTTTGCGGTATCGTCAAAAAATCCGAACGGCATAATTTCCGTCGCAACCTTGGGAAGAACACAGGGGAGAGAATATATTCTTCCGCAGTGCGAGGTGAAAATAGACGGCGGCAATGCCGAAATGTTCGGTATATTCGGCGAATATGACAGGCTGATTATAAATACCGAGCGGGAAAGCGGAAGAATTTATATTCAGGATATTGCATCAGATGCGGCGGCGGATATAACCGATAAGGTTGAATTTGCGGACAACAGACTTGTAATCAACGGGAAAATCATACACGATTTCGGCACGGCGGAAAATAGTGTCGGCGATACGTCGGAGCCGGGCGTTGTGCTGAAGATTATATAAAGGCGGGTAAAAAAATGGCAAATAAACTTGAAATGCCGTATATCTTTTCCGATAATATGGTTCTGCAGCGCGGCGGAAAAATCCCGGTTTGGGGTAAAAGCGGCAGCGACGCGGAAGTAATATTTGACGGAAAAACATATACGGGCAAAAGCGTAAACGGTGAGTTCAAGGTATATCTTGACAGCCATGCCGCGGCGGTCGGTATGGAACTGACGGTAAAAAGCGGCGGGGAAACGGTTGTGTATAAAAATGTTTGTGTGGGAGAAGTGTGGATTGCGGGCGGTCAATCCAATATGGAATGGCTGCTGAAAAACAGCACGGACGGTCGGTTTGATATGCAGTTTGCGGATTTCGGTGATAATATACGCTATTTCGCCGCGCCGCATTATGATGATGAGCAAAGGCGGTATATCAATAAAAACAGCAGACTTGCATGGTGCGGTGCGCTGTCCGATGACGGGGAAATCAGTGCATGTGCGTACTATTTTGCACAAAGATTGCATGCAAAGCTCGGTGTGCCGATAGGGATAATAGACTGCAATCTCGGTGCGACAAGTATTTTCCACTGGATTCCGAACGAATATTTAAGTGACGGCGCATATCTTCCGTATGTAAACGGGTACAACGAATATCTTGACGGAAAAAGTGTCTCAAGGAATAATAAAATTATGGGTTCGGCTGTGGATTATCGGTACGGGGCGTGTTTTGAAAATTATATGCGAAATCTTTGCCCGTATTCGGCAAAGGGCGTAATATGGTATCAGGGCGAGGCTGACGCGGCGGGGAAGGAGTCCGCCGATGTTTATGCCCGCGCGTTTGAAACGCTTGTGCAGTCGTGGCGCGAAAAAACCGGGAACCCCGAACTTATATTTATTTCGGTACTGCTTGCGGGGTACGGCGGCGAGTGGATGGGCGGCTGCGATTCAAAAGCATGGGCGTATATGCGTGATGCGCAGATTGCGGCGTGTAAAAATACGCACACATATTATGTCAGTGCGGTTGACCGCGGCGGCGCGGAAAATATCCACCCGGAAGAAAAAATCCTTGTGGGGCAAAGGCTTGCCGGCTGTGCGCTTAACAAGGCATACGGAATGGACATAAAATGGAAATGCCCCGTCATGAAAGAAATATCGGTGGAAAACGGCATTTTGAAAATTTATTTTGACAATACATACGGGGAATTATTTGCAAGCTGCCGCGAGGTGTGCGATATCATGGTAAAAGATTGCCTGAAATTGTGGTATCGGCATCAGGCGGTGATTTCGGGGGATCATCTTGAGGTAAAAGTCGGCGATGCAAAAATTACAAAGGTACGTTTTTGCTATTGCAATAATCCGCAGATGAGGATATATAACAGGTACGGTTTGCCGGCGGTTCCGTTTGAATATAGATTTGATGAGAGAGGATAAATATGGAAATAAAGGACATATATTATACAAGAAATAAGATGTCGGAGCAGACGCTTGATATCTTTTTGCCGGATAATGCAGAGGGTGAAATACCCGTGTTCATATATTTTCACGGCGGCGGACTCGAGGCGGGCGGAAAGGAAGAAATTCCGCCGCGGCGGTTTGTTGAAAAAAATGTGGGGGTCGTATCGGTTAATTACCGTATGTATCCCGGCTGCCGATATCCGGATTTTTTGTGGGATTGCGCCGCAAGCGTGAAATGGGTTATGGACAATATCAAAAATTATGCGAATGTTTCGGAAATATATGCGGGCGGCTCCTCGGCGGGCGCATATATTGCAATGATGCTTTATTTTGACAAGAGATATTTTCTGACATACGGTGTTGATATTAACAGAATATCCGGGTTTGTATTTAATGCGGGTCAGCCGACGACGCATTTTAATGTTCTCAGGGAGCGCGGCATTGATTCGCGGAGGTGTATTATTGATGAGGCGGCGCCGCTGTATCATATTGAGGAATACAAAAATCAGCCGCCGGTGCTGATTTTCTGCGCGGATAATGATATGACTAACCGATATGAGCAAACGCTGCTGTTAATTGGCACGTTAAAGCAGATGAATTATCCGGACAAAAATGTAATTTTTGAGTATATCCGGGGGCATTGTCACTGCGATTATATAACTGATGACAGGCTGTTTGCGGACAGAATAATAAAGTTTATAACCGAAAAAGTTTGAAATGGGGGGATAATTATGTATAAATCAAGGGAAGAATGGCTTGCGGAAAACAGGCGTGGTATCGCGGAGGAGGACGAGCTTTTGGAACGGTGCTATGACACGATAACGGCGAATATCTGCGCCGGACAACAGTTCCCGTGGAGTCCGTATCGGTGCATATGCCCGGGGACGGGCAATTTTGACGGAATATGGAACTGGGATTCGGGATTTCACTCAATCGGCGTATCGCGCTGGGATACGGAACTTGCAAAGGAGGGACTGCTGGGATTTATGAAATTTCAAAAATCGGACGGCATGTTTCCCGATGTAATCTGGAATACGGGCGCGATTGAGGACAGATTTACAAAACCGCCGGTTTTTGCGGCTGCATCGGCTGTTGTATACAAGCGCTGCGGCGATAAAGATTTTTTGGAACAAGTGTATCCGAAGTTGGTATTTGCCGAGACGTTCTGGACAAAAAATCGGTGTATGGACGGCATGTTTTATTACGATTCGCAGGACAAGGGCGAAAAGGACTATTTAAAGCACGTGATGTTTGAATCGGGCTGGGACAATTCCGTCAGATGGGATAAAACGATAACGGATTTGTGGCCGATTGACCTGAATTGTTTTGCCGTAGCGGAATACAGGGCGCTTGGCTTTATAGCGGGCGAACTCGGTTTGCCGAAGGCGGCTGCGGAGTGGGCGGAAAAGGCACAAAAGCTGACCGCGCTTATTAATGAAAGGCTGTGGGACGAAGAAAATCAATATTATGCCGATGCAAACCGCTTTACGGGGGAAATATCGGACGTGCTTTCTCCCGCGTCGTTCATGCCGCTGTTTATTAATATTGCAAGCGCGGATCAGGCGGCTGCTATGGCAAAATTGGCGCAAACGAGATTTTGCGGAAAAATGCCGACGGTGACGTATGATAATCGGGGGTATTCAAATGACTACTGGCGCGGGCCGATGTGGCTTAACGTGGCATATTTTGCGGCACGCGGACTGAAAAATTATGGCTTTGACGCTGCAGATAAAATAAGAGATTTTGTTATTGATATGTGCAGCGGGGAAAAGGGCGGAATTTATGAAAATTACGATTCAGTAAACAAAAAAGGCTTATGCTGTGACCATTTCAGCTGGAGCAGTGTGTTTATAATCGAATTTATTTTGAATATGCAATAAAAAAAGACTGCGGCAGAATTATTTTGCCGCAGTCCCTTATATTTAGTTTGTAAATTGTTCAAACGGCGTGTGCACAGGTGTCAGCTTCCTTGTGATGTCCCATGTAAAGACTTTTATATGACCATAATGAGAATGTACGTATTTTGGGGTCGAAGGCGACGGATATATCGGATTTTGAAACACCGGAAAAATCCGCAGCGTGGTGGAAAATACCCCAAGAGGTGCGGAATAATGTTAAAGCACTGAAGCTAGATAACATCGGCATAAACAAGGTCGATAAATTTGCACCGGCGGCAGGATACGGCGATTCGGCTGTGGAAAACGGGACGATGAGCATAGGATTGTATTGTGACGACACTGAGCAGACGCTTGCGAGATATCCGAACGGAGGGAGCAATTTCATAAAAGTTATAAGCGACAGTGATGGTGAAGTTGCGTATGAAGGCACGCGCCCAAACAGGTGGAAAAATGCGGATAATGAGTTTGTTAAGGACATCAAATACATAGCTGAAAATCCGCCGTATATGAATACGGTAAAAACCGACATTAAAAT